>CAKKPF010000024.1 GCA_919901575.1 Candidatus Brocadiaceae bacterium | reverse complement strand
TCCAGTTCTATAGTATTTACTTCACCAAATTCCGTCAACGGTTTATCAAACTGTTTCATATCGCCGATAACCAGCAATTTTATCTTGTCAGGGTGTAAATACTCTTTTGCCACACGCTCTATATCTTCTTTGGTTATAACCTTTATGTTGTCTACATAAGTCTCAAGATAGTCTAAGGGTAAACCTTCATATTCTATCTCAACCATCTGGCCAACAATACTGGAACTTGAGGTAAATTTAAAGATAAATTGATTTATATAGGTATCCTTTGCTAATTCTAATTCGTCATCATCAATCAATTCATCCCTGATCCTTCGCACCTCATTCAGAGCGAGATTTATGGCCTTTACGGTTGATTCACTCTTGGTCTGACACGCTGCAAAGAAAAAACCAAGATCTCTTGGTGTATGAAAAGCGCTGTATGCCGAATATGCCAGCCCTTCGTCCGAACGAACCTTGCTGGGTATTCGGGACGTAAAACCTCCTCCCCCGAGAATAAAGTTCATTATATTGATTGGAAAATAATCTTTACTCAACCTGTGTATGCCTATGTGACCGAAGACCACATGGGCCTGGTTAACATCCTTATAAATATAATTTACAGACCTTTGAAATTTCTTCTCCACCACCGGCACTTCCGGGAAATCTATCTCTGCCTTTTCCCATTCTGCAAAAACGGTCTTTATCTTTTCTACAATTTCCCAGGCATCAAAATCACCTGAAATACCCATAATGACATTGTTAGGGTGAAAGTACTTTTTGTGAAAGGCAATCATGTCATCTCTGGTTATATTTTCAATGGTATCTTTATACCCTATTGTCCTCCTGCTATACGGATGTTCTTTCTTATACAATAGCTTTCTGAATTCTCTGAAAACGATTTGTCCGGGATTATCATTTTCTCTTCTGATATCTTCCAGTATTTCATCCTTTTCCTTCCTGATCATGTCCTCTGGAAAAGCAGGATTCATCAACACATCTGCAAAAATCTCCAGTCCCTTGTCAATATCCTTCTTCATTGTAGAGAGTGAAGCGCTGCCAGATTCCCTTTCAATCTGCGTCTCGACAGATGCAGCTATAAATTCGAACTCTTCATTCATCTGTTCGGGCGTTCTTGTTTTTGTACCGCCCCTTCTCATCACGTTGCCAACCAGATTTGCAAGCCCTGCCTTTTCTCCGGGTTCATAAATTGCACCTGTCCTGACATGAGTTGTAATGTTAAATACAGGCAGATCGTGATCTTCAAGAAGGTAAAGGATCATACCATTATCCAAAACCAGTCTTTCAGGCTTTGGCGGAGTGAACTCAATTGGCTTGTACTTAAATTTAGAAACTATCCCGGCTCCCTCAGACTGGGGCCCTGTTGTTTGAGGTTCAGTAGTCTGTGCGCCATGCCCGTTATACGCAAAAAGCATTTTTGCCTGCACAAAAGAAAAACCAGACAATATGAAAATCAGAATTAACACATGACTTAGTGAAATTCTACCCTTTGTTGTTTCCATCAGTTGGTTCCTTTCCTTTCTTTTTATTCACTAAGATGGCGACTGTTCTGTTGGTCTTTGTAAAATATTTGTTTGCAACACGCATAACTTCCTCCGGAGTTACGACTGTTGTCCTTTCAACCAGAGTATTAATGTATCTCCATCCATATATCGCCTCATATGAAGCTATTTTGCTTGCCAGTCCTGATGCGGATTCCAGGCTTCTTATAAAATCAGCTTCGAGCTGATTCTTTACCTTTTGTAATTCACGGTTTGTTACAGGTGTTGTTTTTAGTCTTTCCAGCTCTTCGTATATCGCTTCTTCAACGTCCTCTGCCGTATGGGGATGACGTGGTGTACAGAAGAAGATAAAGGAATCTGCATATTTGGACGGCTCTCCATATGCATGTGCCATTACGGCCATGCGTTTCTCTTCTATCAGGCTTTTATATAACCTCGAAGTCCTTCCGTGTGAAAGAATTGCTTCGATAACATCAAAGACGTATTGATCTGGATGGCCGACTGCAGGTTTGTGGTAGGCTATAGACAATACGGGATTGGCGTCGTATTCAACATAAATCCTGCGCTCTCCCCTTTGTTCGGGCTCGACTGTCGTAACATCCGGCGGAGGCGGTTGACTCTGCACATCACCAAAATACCTTTCTATAAGTTTGATTACTTCATCCGGATTTATGTCTCCAACAACAACTATAACCGCATTAATCGGTGAATAGTATTGCTGAAAATATTTGGCAACCTCTGCCTTTTTCATGTTTGCAATATCTGACATCCAACCTATAACAGGCCAGCCATAAGGATGGGCTGTAAATGTGGCAGCATTCAATTGCTCTATCAACAGGCCAAACGGGCTATTTTCCGTACGAAGACGCCTCTCTTCCATCACAACATCCCTTTCAGAATAAAACTCTCTCAGGACGAGATTCTTCATGCGGTCAGATTCCATAAATGCCCATAACTCAAGCCTGTTCGCAGGGAGGTTACAATAATAATATGTTGCGTCGCTGCCGGTAGAGGCGTTTAGACCGGTAGCGCCATTCTTGAGATAAATTGACCACATTTCATCCCTGACTATTAATTCCTTTTGTTTTTCCCATACTTCCTTCAAATCACCCTCTAATTGTTTTATTTTCTCTTTATCCGCATCATTGCCTTTGGCCTCTTCAACTGAAATCTTAGAGATCAGTTCATCCTCTCTTTCCAGAAGGGGCTTTTCACTATCATAGTCCTTAATCCCAAAAATCTCCGTGCCCTTGAACATCATATGTTCAAACAAATGAGAAGCGCCCGTGATTCCCGGATGCTCATTTACGGAACCAACCTTGTAAACAATACGAAGTGAGACTATGGGAACATCGTGTTTCGCCAACATCAATAATTTTATACCATTGTCGAGTGTGTGTTCTCTTACATCAAGTTCTAGCTTTTGGCCATACGCAGTTGTGCAAAAAAGAAGTATTATGGCAACTAATAAAAATCTTATTCTAAAGGTCTTCATTAAATAGCTCCTCACTATTGATTTATAACTAGGCATTGTCAGCCTTGCAGGATGAATAGGGGTATATTCCCCACTTCATTTATCCTTTATACAGTAAATATTGCTACAATAATTTCACAAAAATAGTTCCCAATCAAGCATTGCAGGCGGTTAACAGAGACTTGATATCTTTCCACTCAATATCCGCTCGAGTTGGTATCTCAAAAACTCGCTTGAGCGTTTTCTGCTGTCTCTTATTACGTAAGACGATACTATAAATGATACCATTTGTCAATTTATCAAACAAAAAACTATAATAATATTGACAAAACTTAAAGACTATGATAAAAGGTACGTTTCTAAAATTTAGCATATTAAATTAACATGTTATAATCATGATAAAATCCTTTATAGCAAAAAAAGAAACAGTTCAAAGAGATTGGTATTTAATTGATGCCAAAGATAAAATCCTGGGGAGAATGGCAAGCCGTATTGCTATGATACTTCAGGGAAAAACAAAGCCTATATATACTCCGCATGTTGATACAGGTGATTTTGTTATAGTTACTAATGCAGAAAAAATAAAATTAACCGGTAATAAGATGGATGATAAGGTTTACTACACTCATTCCGGTTATCCCGGAGGTTTTAAGGAGCATCCCGTAAAAATCTGGCTGGAAAAACATCCGGACAGAGTAATAAATATGGCAGTTAAAAGGATGTTACCAAAGACAAAACTCGGAAATGCTATGTTAAAGAAATTAAAGATTTATTCAGGTCCAGACCATTTTCATGAGGCGCAGCAGCCTAAAGTTCTGAAAATCTAATTAAAGGAAATAAAGTGGCTGACGAAATAAAATTTATATGGGGCACCGGCAGACGCAAGACATCTGTGGCAAGGGCCAGAATAAGAAAAGGCACGGGAAAGTTTCTCGTAAACAGTAGAGAATTGGAAGAATACTTCGGCAGGGACCGCGATACGTTTGCGGCACGGCTGCCATTAAAGACCACAAAAACCTTAGGTAAATATGATATCTTTATAAATGTTCAGGGCGGCGGCCTGACCGGCCAGGCAGGGGCAATAGCCCTGGGGGTCGCAAGAGCCCTTTATAAATCAGACCAATCACTTGCAGAGAGCTTAAGGGCTGCAAGCCTCTTGACTCGCGACAGCAGGATGAAGGAGCGAAAGAAATACGGCCAAAAGGGAGCAAGGGCAGGTTTCCAGTGGACAAAGAGATAATAAATTGTTTTCTTTTAATACGAAGGTCTTCAGTTCAGGACAATTGCCGCTTTCTTTCCTTATAGAAGTTTGTTGTTAGTTTTATCCCTTCCTGAAGTTTCACTTTTGGACTCCAATCCAGCCCTATTGCAGCTTTAGTATTATCAAGGCAAATGCGGTCAATTTCCCCCGGACGTTTCTCATCAAAAATCGGCTTTACGTTAAGACCCAAAGCATCTCTGACCGATTCAAATATCTCTATATCCTTTACCTCTTTACCCCAACCAATATTATAAATCTCATCTTGTGAGCTTACGGACTTAAACATAACATTAATATTTGCGGTTATGATATCATCTACATAGACGTAATCCCTTGTCTTTGTCCCATCGCCAAAAATAGTTGGTTGTTTGCCGTCCAGCATCTGTTCGGTAAAAATAGCAACAACCCCAGCCTCTCCATGAGGGTCTTGCCTGGGGCCGTAAACATTTGGGTACCGCAAAACTGCATAATCCAGGTTGTTGGTTTGCTTGAAGACAAATAAATAATGTTCAACAGTATGCTTACTCACGCCATACTGCGATTGAGGATCTATGGGATGTTTCTCATCTACCGGCAGGTATCTGGGCTCTCCGTATACGGCGCCACCTGTAGAGGCGTATATAAACTTCTTTACATTATGCTTATTCGATAAATTTATCAGGTTTAAGGAACCCAGTATATTTATCTGTGCATCATATAAGGGTTCCCTCACAGATCTTCGCAAGTCCACTTGAGCGGCATGATGGTTGACAATATCAGGTTTTTCTTCTGAAAATATTTTTTCCAGACCCTCTGCATTGCATATATCCTCTTTAAAAAAGGTTGCCTTCGGATTAATATTTTCCTTCTTACCTGTTACGAGATTATCAATTATTACGACATCGTGCCCCTGAAATATTAAATTATCAACCAGGTTTGATGCAATAAATCCGGCACCGCCAGTAACTAGTATTTTCATGGCCTCGTTGCTCTTTCCGTATAATCAGGCCTATTTATCACCAGGTTCTTTGCCTTTATAATACTTGTCCATTGCCACATCAAAATCCGTCTCCATATTCATCCTATCCCACTCCTTACGGGTCAAACGATGGCAGTAACTGCATGTTTTTTTGAACAAGTCTAAATGAGCAGTTGCCTTATCGTGGTCTTTTTCCAGGCATACCTGCCGCATCTTTACTAAAGAATCATTAAACCTGCCTTTAAGCTCAAAAAATTCTTTCGGGATATCATCACTGGCAAGGTTAAGTGCATTAAAAGTCTTCTCTATCTTGATACATAACTCCTCAGCGTCAGCCCAATCACCTTCTCCCAGTCTGCGCGTCATAAGCCGTGTATCCTCCTTCATCTGTTTCATATTCTCTTTAAATCCAAGTTTTTCATACCACTCAACAGATTCTTCTTCCTGCACCCCTACCTGCTCTTCTGTCTTTCCACAAGACAAGATAAAAATTAAACCAATTAACGAAAACTTCAAAAAATTTCTCATAAATCCCTTACTATATATTTCCATAATATAAATAAATCCTTCCTACTAAAATAATATCCAGTTCTTTGCTATGTTATATGCCTTCGCACGAAGGCCGGGTAAGTCTTCCTCACTTTTGATCGATTTATTTAATACCTTAATCATGATCAAGAAAGCGGTCCAGACTAGAAAAGCCCTTTTACCTTACCGGTTTCCACATCCACATCCACACGTCTGTACGCAGGATCGGAACATGTTCCCGGCATGAGTTTGATAGCCCCTGCGATTGGCACTACAAATCCAGCCCCCTTGAAAATCATTATATCTCGAATCTGAAGTTTCCAATTCTTCGGAGCGCCCTTAATCTTTGGATTATCTGTAAGGGAAAGATGTGTTTTCACCATGCAGGTTCCCATCTTGGCAATTTCAGGATCAGCCTCCATCGCCCTGGCCTTTGCCAGAGCGTCTGGAGAATAATCGACTCCGCCAGCTCCGTAGACCTGCTTAGCTATCAGCTCTATACGCGTCCTTAATGGAGCGTCTAATTCATAGAGAAACTTAAAGTTGCTTTCTTCATTGCAGGCGTCTATCACGGCATCAGCCAGTTCCAGGGCTCCTTCACCGCCCTTTTCCCAATGCTTGGAAAGAGCAACACGGGCTCCGGCAGCTTCTACCACCTTTCGTACCGCATTTATCTCATTATCCGTATCTGTGTAGAAATTATTTATACAAACTACAGGGTTGATACCGGCTTTCTTTACCACATTAATAAGGTGGAGCAGATTCGATTCAGCCCCTTTCACAGCCCATTCAACATTCTCTTCCTTGTAAATTGGATCCAGAGGGTGTCCGGGTACAGGAACCGGAGCGCCGCCATGGCATTTGAGCGCCCTGACTGTGGCAACAAGAACAGCCGCATGTGGTTTATTCCCTGAGAAGCGGCATTTAAGATTCCAGAATTTCTCGAATCCGATATCTGCGCCAAAACCTGATTCGGTTACATTATAATCACCCATTTTCAGCCCCAGCCTGTCAGCCACAATAGATGACTGGCCAATGGCAATATTGGCAAAAGGCCCTGCATGAACCAATACCGGCTGACCCTCAATCGTCTGCATCAGGTTAGGATTAATCGCATCCACCATCCACGCAGTCATAGCGCCATCAACTTCCAGATCCGCGGTTGTTACAGGTTTGCCGGATTTATCATAGGCCAGCACTATCTTGCCCATCCTCCCACGCATATCTTTCAAGTCCTTTGCAACCGACAGAATAGCCATAATCTCTGAAGAAACAGCAATGGCGAATCCAGACTGCATCATAAATCCATCCATTTTCCCGCCTATACCTATAGTAATGTTCCTGAGCGCCTGGGCACAAAAATCTATGACCCACTGAAATACAACGTTATTTGGATCAATATTAAGACGTTTCAGATTCCTTTTCGCAAGTTGCTCGTCGCTGTAGTTGAACTCATGTTGTATTCTGGATGTAAGAGCCACCATGCCCAGATTGTGGGCATTCATTATCGCATTAATGTCTCCCGTCAGTCCAAGAGAGAAAGGAGTTAATGGAATACATTGAGAAAGGCCGCCGCCTGCAGCAGAACCCTTGATATTCATAGTAGGTCCTCCGGATGGCTGACGAATAGCGCCTACAACATTTTTGTTTCTTTTTCCCAGACCTTGTACCAAACCCATAGTTGTAGTAGATTTTCCCTCCCCCAGAGGAGTCGGTGTGATTGCAGTTACATCAACGTATTTCCCGTCCGGCTTATCCCCAAGCCGGTTAATAGCTCT
Organism: Candidatus Brocadiaceae bacterium; assembly: GCA_919901575.1. GTDB lineage: Bacteria > Planctomycetota > Brocadiia > Brocadiales > Scalinduaceae > Scalindua. The sequence continues at coordinate 11,821 of CAKKPF010000024.1, read as the reverse complement.
GTTAAAATCAATCTTTGCCACATAATGCCCGTGAGGCAGCAGTTCTTCCTTCTCCAGATCTAACTCTTCGGCCAATTGATAAACTGTTTTCATCCTGGTTTCCGAGTCTTCTGCTATTTCCCAATCTGCATGCTTGGTAGGATCCAACGCCATAATAATTTAACCCCCTTTCAATTTACCTGATAAATCAACTTATTTTTAGATTTTATAATACACTACACATTATAAAAACTGAACCAAAAGGGTTCTGACTATATTCTTCAAAATACAACGAAATAGACAAAATTTTTATATGTGCATAGAACAAACTTTTTAATTATATTGATATAATTTCCAAGGTCAAGAAAAATGATCTATGATTATGTCTTTGTTATTTTCACAAATTTGTACAGACTTAAGCATAAAACCCGCCATTCTCTCCCGGCAGTTGCCTTTGGTCACAATATACGGGATACAGGAAAAGGCGAGATTACAAGTGGTGAATAATTCGACAGGAATTAATACTTGCTTAAAACGACTTAAGTCGTGAGACAACTATCTTTCATAAACTTATCCGTCTATTTGAGGGTTTTTAAAATCTACATCACTGCTCATACCCTTATCAATTAATGGGGGAAATTTAGTCCCAACAGTTTTTTCAGTACGAATGTGCAGGTCTCTCTGAGGGAAAGGTATTGTGATGTTGTTTTCTCTGAATATTTTGTCAATTGCAAAATTTAAGTCGCTGATCGCCATCCATCGATTATCTATGTGAGCCCAAAAGTATAATTGGAAATTTAATGAACTTTCTCCAAATTCTGCAAAGCGCACTTTTGGTTCCGGGTCCTTCAGTACATGTGGATGCTCATTTGCAACCTTTAATAAACATTCCCTGACTAATTCAGTATCAGAACCATAAGCAACTCCCACAGTTATTATGGCTCTTAAAACCATGTCACCTCCATGAATCCAATTGATCACGTTACTCTCCAGGAACCTAGAATTAGGTATGATAGCCGTTGTCCTTTCAAAGGTCTTTATGGTAGTGCTTCGAATATTGATACTTTCAACTTTACCTGCAATATCCGCATCAATCTTTATTACGTCACCAACCTTAATCGGTTTTTCAAAGACAATTATGATGCCACTTACCAGATTGTTTATTATATTCTGCATCCCAAAGCCGATTCCAATACCGAGTGCGCCTGCAAAAATAGTAAGACTCCTTAAAGGTATCCCTGCAACGTTTAACCCTATTATTGCGGCAATTCCAATTACGAAATATTTAACCCCAGATGAAATTGCCTGTTTGGCGCCCTCTTCCAGCTGAGCTTTTTCATAAACTTTTGTTTGCAATATATTCTTTAAATATCTGGTACATATAAAAGCCGCTACCAGGACTAATATGCCAAATAACATTTTAAAAGGTGTTGTATATCTTCCCTCAGCTAATACGAACTTATGAGTCAAACTGTTTTTTACAGAAATAAGCACATACAAAATCCTTTCATAAATATTCCGAAATATGTTTGGAGCTGCCGGCGAATTAACAACATCTTTAAACGTATCATTCCATATCCCGAGAATCACAACCACAGAGATTATTACAGTTCCATAATCTAATAAATACTTATAAACCCTGAATCTGTTCTTTATTTTATTTTCTTCGGATTCTAATTCTTTTGTTTCGAGCAACTTTAATTGATTCAGCCTCTTTTCTTGTGAGAGTAATTGTTGCCTTAATATATATCGATATGTAAGGTAAGCGATGACCGCAACAAACATGCTCTTTATAAGCGTTGATATGAGGGTATATGTCAACAGGGCATATCCAAGGCTTCGTATGGCAAAAAGCAGGATTACGAATGCAATAAATAATGGATAAAGTAGATTAATTACCTTATTAACGAGCTTACCAATGGCGCTTTCAGGATATGGTAAAATTCTTAACAAATACGACCTCTGACCAACAGCTATCCAGATGACCAGGAATAGCGTAACTATCCTGTAAATGAACCATAATAGTTCTATAACATCCCTTTTATAGCCGTAAGCATTCAAGACGGAAATTATCGTTATCGTTATTGCTGAAAAGAGTAGAATTGCATTTAAACCCATGAAGATATGCCTTGCAGAAGAGTAAGTAACCGGAACCCATCGCCTTGCACCTGTGTACGGACTAAAGGATTCAACAACAGTGCCTCTTAATAATTTATAAACTGATATAATTGCAAATCCATAAACGGCAGATAAGATTGCCGGTGCATTAGATGGAACGGTAAGCGATATTGTGAGGACTATTACGAACAAAAAGAACGTAGTCAACGTATGCTGCATTACGCGGAACAAGCCCGGTATAAGTTCGAAAGTGTAAAATGTCTGTGGAGATGCTGTTGTAAATCTTTCTATCTCCCGGTTTGCCCATTTTTTGAGAAAATATCTGGCAAAAAGAGTTAATAAAATAACAAAAACTATAATAATTACTTTTACAACGAATGCCGGTATATTTTTTTTATCTGATAAATAAACACCAAGTATCTTTAAATTTTGGACTGACGCCTTATAGAAATCAAAAGGTTTGTTCTTAAGAACTTTTATATCCGACAAGCCCTCTATCACTGTATTTGTTGATATCCCGCTCTCCCGCCTTGCCCAGACATTTGCCGCCCTTATCTGAGAAAGGGTTTTCTGGGCTTCTGTTAATCTCTCTGATAAAACCTTGTTCAGTTCTAGTCTTTCATTGAGTCTTTCAATCTTTGTCTCTACCAAATTGTTTTGTTCTTCGATATGTTTAACACGTAAATTCACTAGCTTTATTAACTGTTTGCCCAGCGCACTATCTGAGAAGCCTTCGGCTTCCTTCTCCATGCTTGATTTTTCTCCGGGTACGGTCGGCAACAGGTCAGCACGTGAATTATTTAAACTTTCACTTACGATGGATTTCTGTTTTTCTACCGCAGCCAGCAGGCTTTGAACAGTCTTTATCTTGTCATGTATTCTCTGAGATTCTACGCCAATTGCGTCCAATTCCGCAGCAATTTCATCAGGTGTATTTTCACCGCCAAGTATTTTTCCAATATCTTTTTGTATCCTTTTAAATTCTGTGCGATCTTTGTGCCTTTCATTGCCTGTGGTAATTAATTCATCCTTCATTGTCGCTATAAGTCCCTGCTGCTTATGTACGTCCGCCTCAACCTCTAAAACCCTTTTCCTTTCAGGTGACGTCGCCTTTAATTGCTTCTGTACAGCAACCTCTTCTTTCTTTAGCGCTTCCTTCTTCTCCAATTCAGCCTTTGCCTTTTCCTCTTCTGCGGCCCTTCTTCTTTCTTCTTCGGCCTTTTTGGCTTCTTCTGCTTCTTTTGCCTCTCTCTGTGCTTCTGCTTCTTTAAATTTATTTGATAAAATACCGGCAATACCGGCTTTAACATCTATTTCCAACTGTTTATTTAACTTTTGAATCTCGACTGATTGCAAATTAAGACTCGCCAACTTAGTTTGTATCAATAACAAATTAACCTTTTCATCCTGTAATTTAATCTCGCTTTCTAAACTACGTCTCATATTCTCAACTCGGTAGGATTCTTCCTGTGTCGAAGGTTTCTGGATTGTAAGCGCTTTTAGTTTGTCCCTGAGATTCTTTTTTTCTTCTTCAAGTTTTATTTTTGCGGCATCAAGGGATGTTTTTGATGTTGAAAGATATGTCTCTTTTTCTGTGACGGTTGCAAGGATTGCTTCCAGACGCGCCTTAAGCAGTTCTGTTTCTTTTTGAATACTTTCAAACTGGGATGCAGGCAGCAAGGCAGCTTCATCGCTTATCTGGCTTTCCCTTTTAGTCAGAGTTGGCGTAACTTCCAGCGCTTTTCCTAAAGCGCCGGCAACATCTGTAATCTCCGTTCTGACTCCTACGGTTTCATCTAATGTATTAATCCTATCTTCTATAACACCCTTTTGCTTTGTGGCTAATGCTAAGACTGCCCCCTCTGCCTTATCTTCAATTAATCTCTCCCTTGTTGCATTTAATGTCTTTAATTCTTCTTTAAGGATGCTTATGTTTGATTCGAGGCCGGTTATTTCCTGCTCATGGCTTTCGAGAATCTTTTCTACATCATTGAGGAAATTTGTTCGTTTAGCCGTTAAATCTTCAACCTCAGCAGTCTGGTCGCAATGCCCGACTGTGGACATTGTCAAACATGTAAAGGAAAACAAAATAATAAAGGCAAATGACAGTTTCTTAATGATCATATTAAATTCCATTGTGAATTAATGAATATTTCAATCAAAATTTACAACTGCAAAAGTAATATTTTATGTAAATCTGAAACCCTACACGGCTAAGGCGAATTTATGCAGGAATACTCTTATCCAAAATTCCTTTTGGTATGTATTATTAAAAGGAAATGCAGGAAAGGGATGATTCTGGCCATCTTAGAAGCTTCCCTTACCAGAAAAAAATATCGGTAAATACGTTAACATCAGCACACATTCCTGTCAAGGGTTTTTCAGTGCGCAGGGTTTCGAACAATTTTTACCCTTATGCCGGCACCAACTGGATTTCCTGTTAAATCCTAACGCAACTTGCAGCACCACGAAGCCTGAAGATATCTCAAATTAAGCCTTCGGCGACTTTTTTAAATGCATAGGTAGGAGCCGTCTCCTGACGGCGATCGTCAGCGCTCAACGATGAGAATCCGATCGCCAAACCCGCCCGAACGCCCGCCTGCCCGCCCGGCAATGCCGTTCGGACGGGTTACCTATTCGGGCAGGTACTGTTCGGTACGGGCGGGCTGGAGTTGGCTTCTACCAAACTTTGAAATTCCTATGCATTGAAGTAATTCCACATTGACATCCTGTGATAAAATTAATAAAATGAATACTAAATCATCTCATAAGCAACTTATACAAATGAATCTGAAGTATTTTAATTTAATAGAATCAAGTTAATATTCAGGGTTTATTAAAAAATATGGGCACAAAAGAATTATTATACACTGAGAAGAAAATACACTTCAAAGAGGGAACGGTAATATTTAAAGAACAGGAGGAAGGTGGAAAGGAAATGTATTTCATTGATTCCGGCAGGGTTCAGATAGTAAAAAAAGTTGGAGATACCGAAGCAACACTGGCGATACTTGATGCAGGTGATTTCTTTGGAGAGATGACATTAATAACAGGAAATAAACGCAGCGCATCAGCAATAGCCCATACTGATTGTAAGCTTCATACTATGGATAAGGAAACTTTTGAATTCAATCTTGCAAACGACATAAAGTTTATGAGAAAGATACTTGAGACACTTGCCAATCGCCTTGAAGCGACTGACTTAAACCTCAAACGTCATATCCAGAGAATGTTCAGGCTAATCAAGTCCTTCGATATAACCGGATAAAATGGGTTCCCTGTATAGCCTTCTAACATGATTTTTGAAGTGTAAGTTTCAAAACGCAGGATAACTCAAGGGCTTGTCTGATTTTGCAATTTTGAAAGGATGTCTTTTGCCGCGCCGAGTAGCCCGCTATTATCGCCCAGTTGTGATAATTCTATCCTTAGAGATTCGGTTGCCTTTTTAAATGCCCTCCTTTTAACTTCTTCCTTCAAAGGTTCTATAAGATTCCCGCCCAGATTAGTCACACCACCAAACAAAACAACCATTTCCGGATTCAAAAGATTTGCAAGGTTGGCTATTGCAATGCCCAGGATAATCCCTGTTTCTTTAATAACGTTCAGGACAATTTCATTGCCCTGCATTACCATTTGATCTATCTGTTTAAGGTTAGTGAGCGGCTGGAACTTATCAGCCTCTCTTTCTTCCGATAATGCGTTGTTTACCCTTTTTAAAATACCTCCGGAACAAGCATAGGCCTCAAGGCATCCTGTGTTTCCGCATGTACATTTTATCCCGTCTCTTATAACGGTCGTGTGTCCTATTTCGCCTGCTATGGACGATGCGCCATGCCAGACTTTTCCATCCAGAATTATACCTCCTCCAACGCCGGTACCCAGAGTAATGCAAAATAAGCTGCTTGTTCCTGACCCTGCACCTTTCCACCACTCGCCAAGCGCTGCCGCATTCGCATCATTTTCAATTGAAACAGGCAATCTCAACTCTTTTTCGAGAATATCCCTTAAAGGGACATTATCCCAGCCATTTAAATTAGGAGGATTGAAGATTGTACCCGTCTCTACATTTAACGGCCCTGGAAAACCAATCCCCATCCCGCATATTTTTTCTTTCGGGAGTTTTGATTTTTCAATTGTTTCTCTTGCAAAAGAAACAAGAAACTTAATCATCTCGTCCCTGCCCTCTTTACAATGAGTAGATTTTTTCAGGAACGTAAGGATTTCCCCATTCCCTGTTACTATGGCCATTCGGGTATTTGTGCCGCCTACATCTGCCGCCAGGACATGATTATTTAATATCATCGAGTGTCTCGAGGGTCTTCCTGCTTTCCTCCATATCAGGATTCAACTCAACCGCCTTATTAAGAAATTCTCTAGCCTTTTCCAGATCCTTCCTTCGAAGCGAAGAGATTCCAAGATTATGAAAGGCCCACGCCATATCCTCATCTGGCAGTCCAAGCTGAATTGCCTTATTTAACAGTTCTTCCCCTTTATCATAGTTTTCCCTGCTCATCTCGATCGTCCCAAGAATAAAATACGCCAACCCAAAGTCAGGGTGCCTTTGTCTTAGATCATCTGCGATCTTATAGGCTTCATCAAACTTACCTTCATTGTAAAAACTCTTAACCTGCGCAATTGTGTGTTTCTTTTGCAAATAGTCATCGAGTAATTTGAGGGCATTTCTGCTCTTCTCCATATCGGGATTCAACTCAACCGCCTTCTCAAGGAGTTCTTTTGCCCTTTCGAAATCCTGCTTTCGAACCAGGGAAATTCCAAGATTATGAAAGGCCCACGCCATATCCTCATCTGGCAGCCCAAGCTGAACTGCGCGATTTAACAGGTCTTCCCCCTCATCAAAATTTTTCCTGCGCATCTCAATCGTCCCGAGAATATAATATGCCAGTCCACTATCAGGATTCTTCTGTCTTAGATCATCTGAGATCTTATAGGCTTCATCATATTTACCTTCATTGCAGAGACTTCTGGCCTGTGCGATTACGTCACTAACATCCTGTTCCGGAATCACCTGGGCGCCGGTTTCTATTTGTTCATCTGCAAGTTGCTCCCGGGCTGGAATATTTGGCTCGCCAACCTGAGCTTCCAATTGTTTTATGATTTCGTCTTTTTCGGACAGGCTCTCTTGATATTCATCAATCCTGGTAAGCAGTTCGTTATTGCCGCTTATCAGTTCATCAATTTGGGAGGTTTTGTTACTTATGCTTTGGTGAAGGTGTTTATCGTCAAACTTGTTCCTGATATTATGACCAAAGTAGGTCAGAAACGTTCCTGCGGCTATTAAGACAATGCCTGATATCGTAATCCAATGCATAATTATCTCACGAAGATATTTTCTAATAATATTATAAAGAAACACCATTTATTAAGCCACGCTGAGCGTGGTAAGATGTTCTGCTGATGATGCTCATTCACAGGAAGAAGGTTGAAGGATTACTTTTTTCAACTTTTTGCTTTTCAATGGTATGGAATAAATTCCAAACTCTATTGATTGCATATCTTAATGATGCTTAAAGGCTAATTCAAGTCTATTTTTGCACGAATAATTACCATAATCCATCTTAAATGAGATTACGTGATTTTATTATTCCAAAAAGCCATAGTTCTTGTTTATACTCAATAAGTTCTCAATAAGCAGAAGAAACCTCCCCTTAATCCCCTCCTTCCCGCCCGGACGAATCCGGGCGGGCATCATTCTGGCGGGAACGGGCGCAAGGAGGGGAAATGGGGTGGTAAAAAAATAAAGGTTTCCGCTACTTATTGAAAACTTACTATATTTCCACTATATTCTGGATATAATAAAATAACTCAATTTGGATCAGTATCTTTACCGTCATGAAAGAACTACAGGAAATAACCGGATGGCTTCCTACTACAAAAAAGGAAGTGGAAATGCGCGGCTGGGACGAGCTTGATGTCATTCTCATCTCCGGTGATGCGTATGTTGACCATCCTGCATTTGGGCCTGCCGTAATTGGCAGGATTATCGAGAGTGAAGGTTGCAGGGTTGCTATTGTTCCACAACCCAACTGGCAGGACGACCTGCGCGATTTCAGAAAACTTGGCAAGCCAAAATACTTCTTTGGAGTAACCTCCGGCTGTATGGACTCCATGGTAAACCATTACACAGCCAATAAAAGGCTTCGTTCTACAGATGCCTATACTCCCGGAGGAGAAGCCGGTTTCCGGCCGGATTATGCGGTTGCCGTATATTCAAAAATCCTGAAATCCATTTATCCCGATACGCCGGTCATAATTGGAGGCATAGAGGCTTCCTTAAGAAGGGTAACTCACTACGATTACTGGTCGGATAAGCTGATGCCTTCCATCCTCGAAACCATCGGCGCTGATTTACTGGTTTACGGAATGGGGGAACAACCTCTAAAAGAAATACTCAAACTTCTGAAAAAAGGGGTGCCCTTTCATCAACTCACTATGGTTAAGCAAACGGCATACATCAGGGATCAAAGCAAAGGTATTCCAAAGAATAAGAACTGGCAAGACATTACGATCAGGTCTCATCAGGATTGTCTGGAAGATAAAAAAGCTTTTGCGGCAAATTTTAAACAGGTAGAGCAGGAATCAAACAAGGTTTTTGCAAACAGGATTATTCAGAACATTTCAGAGAAAACAGTGATTATAAATCCTCCTTTTCAAACAATGACCGAAAAGGAGATTGACGCTTCCTTTGATTTACCCTATACAAGGCTTCCTCATCCGAAATACAAAGAACGCGGCGCTATTCCTGCTTACGAGATGATAAAGTTTTCGATAAACATGCACCGTGGATGTTTTGGAGGATGCAGTTTTTGTACTATTTCGGCGCATCAGGGGAAATTTATAACAAGCCGCTCACAAAGATCTATTCTGAATGAGGTGGAGCAGGTGGTAAATATGCCTGATTTCAAAGGCTACATTTCCGACCTCGGCGGCCCATCTGCCAACATGTACAAAATGAAGGGCGTTGTGCAGGAGGTATGTGACAAATGCATCGCCCCTTCCTGTATTCATCCCGTAATCTGCAGCAATCTGGACACAAGCCATGCTGAATTAATCGAAATATACCGAAAAGTGGATGATCATCCAAAGGTAAAGAAGGCGTTTGTCGGAAGCGGAATCCGGTATGATCTGTTAACAAGGAGCTATAACAAAAAAGCCGATGCGTCCATTGACGATTATATGGTGCAGCTTCTAACCCGGCATGTTTCCGGAAGGCTGAAAGTGGCTCCGGAACATACGTCTGCCGAAACTCTCAAGATAATGAGAAAGCCGTCTTTCGATCATTTCAAAGAATTTAAAAAACTGTTTGATAATATCGACAGAAAATTCGGGCTTAATCAGCAGCTTGTTCCTTACTTCATATCCGGTCATCCCGGTTGTAAAGAAGAGGACATGGCAAACCTTGCCGCCGAGACCAAAGAACTTGGTTTCAAACTAGAATACGTGCAGGACTTTACGCCCACCCCTATGACAGTCGCTACTGTTATGTATTATTCCGGCTGCCATCCTTATACTTTAAAGCAATACTATACACCGAAATCAAAGCAGGAAAAGATAAATCAGCATCGTTTCTTTTTCTGGTACAAAAAAGAAAATCTGGATTGGATAAAGAAGAAACTCATTGAAGCCGGAAGGCCTGATCTATTAAGAAGACTCCTCGGCTCTGACAAAAAAGAATTATGTCCACAGAAAAGACCCGTCAGTAAAACAATCCCGAAATCGCCGGGGAAGCACAGAAGCGGAAAAACAATGTCCCTGCAAGATGATTCCTCAGAAAATAAAATTATTTACAAAAAAACTTAAATATGGATTCCACTATCATTAAATAAGGACGTCTGTCCCATTTATTGTCCTGCGGAGAGTTTGGAGAAAATCAATCAAATTTTGATTTGGTAATCAAATCTTGTATTCTCTGGGCATGATCTTTATCAAATCCAACTAAATTATCAAAGATTTTTAATGCTTTCTCGTCTGATTTTTCTGAAGTAGTCTGTTGAAAAAAGAATTCAAGAGAGGCCTGTTCCAGTTCAAGGGCATAGGCGTATACCTCCTTCCTGTCAGGTACTTTCTCTTGAAATTGAGATATTCTTTCTTCCAACTTGTCATTTGTCGCCTTTAGCTCTTTTATATCCAGGTCTAATATTTCGTCAGGAAACAAATTTTCTTCCAAAAGCAATTCAAGCCCGCTTTCCAGAATATCAGCATGATGCTCCTCCTCTTCACTGAGTGTCTGCCAAAAGACCCGATCTTCTTTGAAATGCTTTGCACACAATGTATAAAATGAAGCAATATTTCTTTCCACTCTGATTGCTTCATTAAAAAGAGGCATATACTGATTCCCCATAAACAATCTCCTTAGCGATTCCCGACTAACGTAGAATTCAGTGACAGGCTTGATAGTATCCGGATTTACTCCATGGGCCAGGAAGAATTATCCCTATCTTCCACGAAATAGCAGAACAAATCCCATGTAAATTTCTTTTTGGATATGGGACAGCGCAGAGTAACCTTGCGTTCGCTGATGTCGGCAACCTCCCAATCGCCTTCGCGCTTTGAACCCTCGATCCTGATTTTCTGACCCGCTTGAAACGGATACGGTTTGGAAATCGCCACCTTTTGCTTTGTCACTGATTCTTCCTTAGATTTGCTGTACATAAAAAAGGGAAGCGCCTGTTTACCTCCCATGATGCAAATATCTCACAGGTGCAACACATTTGCAAGTGCTTTTTCTCCGTCAAAAGAAATGCCTTAGGAAGCGACTCCTAATTATCGAGCTGCTACAGATGTCCCAATTAAACCTGAGACAAACATCATCTGCAATTACCGATAATTTTTGAAAGGGAACGTTGGGATATGGTTCGTTATTACAATTTAAGATACCTTCTTCTGAAAGTAATAATATGTTTTCTCTGGCCTTCATGTTTGATTCTCTGTCCATCAATCTGCTTATAGCTAGTTCATTTCAATATTGGGCAATATCAAGATTAAAGACCCTGTCTTCCCCCATTATCAAAGGGAACAACCCCCTTTAATTCCCCCTTTGTTAAGGGGGATTGAGGGGGTTGTTGCTTTGCGGCGAGGTGAAAATTTATTATGCTTGAACAGGAATTTCTTCAGGCTTAAGCCAAACGATTTTCCCGTCACTCCAAACAACTACAGGATTACCTGCCTGTTTGTGTTTCAATAATGCGTCGCGGACGCCCTGCGCCAGTGCACTGGTTATTTTTCCCGGGTTTGCAAATGCCTCTGCAATACTGTCTTTATGTTTCTCTTTTACTTCCATATTCTTTCACAATATTATGCCAAATAATTGAATCGGTTACGATCAATCTCTGCTCCTGATTACTATAAGCTATTAATGTTGGCTTTGCAACAGAGTTGTCATAAAAAACCCATGAATCTGCCAAAGGACGATAAAGGTTAAAAAAATTCCGAAGACCGGCATGATAACGACGTCGTATGGTATCTTCCGGTACATTATGCCCGCCCATATGAACCCTCTCAGCCACCCGGTTAATGGCAAATTCTTCACTTGGCAGCCAGAGGAATACAAGATGAAAGACATAGCCAGTCTTGCGTAATTTAGTGATCCACGGAACAAAGGTCTTGCTGGCTAATGTAGTTTCAAAAGAAAAATTAACACGTTTATTTGCTAAATAATGTATCCGTTCCAACATAATACGCCCTGCCTGAAATGTTGTCATTTCTG
>CAKKPF010000023.1 GCA_919901575.1 Candidatus Brocadiaceae bacterium | reverse complement strand
TGCAATTTACCAAAGACATTAAAATTCGAGACTGCTTTACCCCTCTTCCAGATATGTCTCAAGAAAGGCAAATATCTTTGTGTAAAAATGAGGAGCTTTAGAAATAAAGTCTTGAATCCTTTGATAAAGGATGTCCAGATATTCATGAGCCAGGATATTTCGTAAAGTAGAGAAATGTGAAAACTCTTTCACTTCTTTTTCATCAGCGCCGGTGAGTAAAATAAAATTAAACAGCGCCTGTTCATACGTTTTTGGCATCTTTTTTCTTTCAGAGGCTAACACTATTTTGGCGATATCGATAGTTGCATTGAGTATGTTTTCCGTCCATCGTTCGATATTTCTTCTTTTAACTTTATCATCATGATATTCTTTAAATTTTAAATTTTTTAACTCTTCTATATCCTCGAATTCACTCTCAAGAAATTGAACTCTTTCCAAAAGCCTGGCTTTTTCCTCTGGAATCAGGGATTTCGATTTTTGATAGATGCTCCTGAAATCCTCTAAAAAGTGACAAAAATCCTCAGCTTCCAGGCTTTTCTCCAGGTAAATATTCCAATACAAATTTCTGTCTTTAATAGTAAGCGGTATGCCGGTTTTTAAAATATTTGATATCAGTGTAGCCGGCGCTTCCTTCATATTTATCAAATCAACTTCTCTATTTACAAGAGTAGTAATTTCCGACCGGATATTGTCGAGTTGATTTTCATTTTCTTTCAAATAAACTGCTATATCCATGTCCGATTCCTCAATCTCTCTTTCCTTACTAATTGAACCAAACAGGAAGGCCAATATCACTTCCGGTTTTCTTTGAAAATAATTTCGTAAAAGATTGAGTCCTTTTCCCATAGCAGTTAAACAGAGGCAACAGCCTCATATTGTCAGGCTTTGCTAGAAAAGTATTATAGAAATTATACCGGGAATATCAAGTATTATAGAGATAGTACAGTTTCCATAAAGACCTTGTGTTGCCCGATCTTTTGCCGTGTGTTTTTCATTACTTCTTCTTCAGATAGTTTGATTCGTGCTGCTCCGCTCTTTATGGCTGCCGTGGCTACAGCGGCTGCCACCCTAGGGCCGACTTCTGTATCAGTGGCTTTTGGAACAATATTATCGTCATCCAGCCCCTTCTCTTCGGCAATCTTCGCAATGGCATAGGCTGCGGCTAACATCATTTCTTTATTGATACTTTTGGCTCTGACATCCAGGGCTCCCCGGAATACCCCCGGAAAACCCAGGACATTATTAATCTGATTGGGATAGTCGCTTCTTCCTGTCGCCACAATCCTTGCCCCGCCTGCCTTTGCCTCTTCCGGGAGGATTTCTGGTACCGGGTTGGCCAGGCAAAAAACTATTCCGCCTTTTGACATTCGTTCAATTGCATCTCTCTTAATCCATGGCCCGGTCTTTGTCACTGTGATTAAGACGTCTGCACCCTCCATGGCATCATATAAACCGCCCTTCTTTTTATCAGGATTAGTTTTCCCGGCAATCTCTTCTTTCCACGGGTCCATACCCTCTTTGCGTCCCTCATGGATAATGCCCTTACTGTCGAAGACAATTATGTTTTCTCCCTGTATTCCACCTGTCAGGAGAAACCTGAATATGGCCATCCCCGCCGCCCCTGTACCTCCGATGGTTACTTTTGCTTCTTCCGGTTGTTTGCCGATTACCTTTAGCGCATTTATCAACCCCGCCAGCACTACCAGTCCTGTACCGTGATGGTCATCATGCCAGTAAGGAATGTCCAGTGTCTTTTCCAGTGTGTCAGATATCTGAAAGCACTTGGGCTTGGATATGTCTTCGAGGTTAATGCCTCCGAATGTAGGTTTTAATAACTGTATGGTCTCTATTATTTTCTCAGGGTCTTTAGTGTTCAGACATATGGGAACTGCATCTACACCGCCAAAGAGCTTAAAGAGCAGCGCCTTACCCTCCATAACGGGCATGGCGGCCTCAGGCCCGATATCACCCAGCCCCAGAACCCGCGTCCCGTCACTGACTATGGCTACAAGGTTACCCCTGTTTGTAAAATCGTACCCGGAGTCCGGGTCCTTCCTCACCCTGCCGCTGACAGCGGCCACCCCCGGGGTGTAGTAATAGGCCAGATCCTCATGTCCCTTAAAAGGGACCTTGCTGACAACCTGTATCTTGCCTTTGTACCGCTTGTGAAGCTCCAGTGACTTTTTATATATTTCTTCAGTATTCATGGCTTTTCGTGTTTATCATTCCCGTGAAAACGGGAATCTAGAAGATTCAAGAGAATTAAATTAAATTTCTGTCCGCTTTCGGCGGTAAAGAATAAAAGGATAAAAGCCTAAAGTTTAAGAGTCCTGGCGCAACGAAAACCGACATCGCTGTCCCCGAAATCCGGTCTGCCGTAGGCACGAAAGGCGCACCGGCAGTCGTCACTACCATCGTCCCACGAGCCGCCGCGCAAAACAAAGAAGTCCTCATCCTCTACATACTTGCTATCAGTCCATTCCCATACATTTCCTGCCATATCATGGCATCCATAACAACTTTTCCCTTCCGGGAATTTATCGACTTTTGTTATTTTACCAATACGGCTTTCAAATGAATTACATAATTTTGTATTGAATTTATCGCCCCAGGGATAAACCCTGCTATCGGTACCCCTTGCAGCCTTTTCCCACTCCTGTTCTGTTGGAAGCCTTTTGCCAGCCCATCTGGCATATTCATCCGCACCATACCAAGTTGCATAGATAACGGGATGGCTATTGTAGTCTTTTTCAACTATGAATTTCTTTCCATCATTGTTTATCCTGCATCTTTCTTTTTGAAAACTACCTTCTAAATAAATCCATTTTTTCAATGTACTCTTATCTGGATTTTCACTATTTAAAAATTTACAGAATTGTTCATTCGTAACAGGGAAGACGTCCATATAAAATGCAGGAAGGTCAATTACCCTCTGGGGTTTTTCAGCACTATCTGCCAACTTGTCATCTTCACGGCTTCCGTATAGAAAGGTTCCAGCAGGGACAAGTATCATCTTAGAGTTATCTATAGCGTTTATGTATACTTCCGGGAACTCTTTGACTACTGGTTTTGAGACTCCTTCGGTTGCCCCTAGTGAATCAAGTGTTTCAAAGGCTAAGGATGAAAGCACTAGCTTTTGTGCACTCTTTACGGTTTCTTTAAGTACTTGTATAACCTTATCCCCTCCGACTGCCTTCAATAGCCTTATTGCATTACATTTTGCTTCTATTGACAATTCTTTTTTATTGATTGCTGCAATAAATGGTTTTGATGGTTTATCAATTGAATCTTTTATGGCATCTGTTAAAAGGGTTATTTCTTTTAAGAAATTGTCTGTTGGAATTAGTTGTTCCATAAATTCTTCGATTATGGAAGGATTATTAAGGGCCAGACTGAGTAGTATCACTTCTCTCCACCATCTTTCTCCATAATTATCCAGTAGTTTTTTTATCAGGCCTTTATTCCTGATCTGTTCTGCTGAAAGGTATTCCTGGAAACTGAGATGGGTAAACCCGTATTCACTCTCGCTGTAGCCCATGAAGATACCGCTCCTGTCCCTGATATTGGTTAACAGTGTTTCAGTGTCAACGTTTGATTTACCTATTTTCTCAAGGGGTTCTTTAATTACTCTTTTTATCTCGTCCATAGGCGCTGACCTTCTCTCATCTTCCTCATGGAGCCACAATGCAAGGGGCTGTAATATCTGCCTTGCCTCACGGGCCGATAAAAGGACGTCGAGCCCCTTTGCCATATCCCACTTCTCCAGCAAAACGTTTGTGCATTCCTCGTAGAGTTCAACCCTCCGTTGAGGCAGGGTACCCCTGTCTCTGTGGACAAGAGCTATGATCTGTAACAGTAACGGATTTACGGCGAGCTTTCTGATATGTTCAGATTTGATTATCCTTTCAACCAGTAGCAGGGCATCATCTTTTCCCTTTTTCTCCCATTTCGACTCATCTTCTCCAGGATGAAGTCCCACCTCCACGGCCGCAAACCAGTTGGTAAGAAAATCTCTTACCTCTTCCGTGGTGAAATCCTGTATGGAAAGTTCAAGGATGCCCCCCTCAAATCTGCTTTTGCCTAAGTACCCCGCGTATCTGGACGTAATAACAAACCTTGTATTAGGGTATCTCTTTCTTGCCTTATCTATCCATTTGCACGTCTTGATCCTTACAGCTTCATTTGCTACTTCGTCAAGACCGTCGAGAAGGACTATGCCTCTTCCATCATCTAGGAGTTTATTGAAGGAGTCGTTACTAATTGAATATTCTTTAAGTGAACAAACCCTATTTATAAAGTCATCAAATTTTTCTTTATCCGGGTCTTTTAGTTCTCTTAAAGGGACAAAGAATGGAATCAGTTTATTTTTTATTCCAAGCCTTTCACTTCCTTTGCCTCCAATAAGCAGGACAAGGATATATTTTAACAGTGTGGTTTTACCGGAACCGGGGTCACCAAGTATAACCAAATCTTTTACCTTATGTCGATCAGAAGTCTCGAAAGCTGCTTTTATGTCCAGCGATGTTAAATTCTCTTCTCTGTTTTTCTCTTCAATCTTTTTTCTGCCTTTGAGCGTAAACTTTGCTTCATGAGTACGGATTTGTGCCTTCATGTTTATGTATACTTTCTCAAGTTCAATAGGTACTCTCAAGGTAGTCTCAAATCCCTGTGTCTGGAGATGACGGTGCTCGTTAATGGCGGCTTGCAGGTAGTTCTTGAAAACCTTGTCTTCCTCAAAAGCCTTTTCAATCCTGTCTCCTATCCTTTCCCAGTTTTTTGCGTTTTCAATAGTCCACTTTTCGAGGTGGTCTTTGATCTTTTTTCTAAATTCTTCAGGTGTTGAGAATTCACTAAAGATTAATAATTTTCCCTGATCAATCTTGTCCTTCAAATCAAGTATCTTCCGAAGTTGCTCATCTTCCAAATCTTTCATGGAACGTATCTTTACTTCTTTAAAATAAAACATGATATGGGGCTTTTCTAATAACTTCCATAAATCATAGGCAAGGAGAAACTCTTCCAGTGTGCCGGATTCCACTTTTCCGGTAGGAGTTCCAAACCTCTTGTGGAATATGCAGACAAAGATATCACACTCTTTTACGAGTTTATTTATTATCTCCTGCGGGCGTCCGGGAGCAGGAAAGGCTTCCTCCCACCCTGTGGTCTCGAAAGAGATTCCGAATGGTTTTAAAAGAGTACTTTTGTTTAACTCTTCGCAGGTGTTTCTAACAGTTTTACGTTCTTCCTTAACATCTCCTGGAGAAGCTATGAAAACATTAATTTCTTTTTTAACTTTCATTGACTTTGCAATTAAACATCTATCAAAACAGGTTCTTTAAAATCATTTATCTCTTTTTTGCACAGGTCTAATGTGTTGGGATGGCAGGTGAACATTATGATCTGGTTTTCTTTTGATATTTCATCGAGTAACCGAATTGTTGTCTTCGCCCTTTGGGGGTCGAAGTTTACGAGGATATCGTCAACTATGAGAGGCAGAGTGCCAACTCTGTTGGCGTACTCCTTTATAAAGGCCAACCTCATTGAGAGATAGAGTTGTTCGGCAGTTCCTCTGCTGAGTTCGGTCACACTTTTTTGCTGTCCTTCCGGCGTTTCAACTACCAGTTTGTTGCCCTCAGCTTTCTTTATTACGCGAACGTATCGTCCTTCCGTTATCTTATCAAGATATTTTCCCGCATGCTTCAGGACAAGGGGCTGTCTTTCCCTCTCATATACCGCCATAGCATCATTCAGTAATTTATGGCACAGGGCGTTTACAGACCATTCTGAAATGGCTTCCTGTAATCGTGCTTTGAGATTTTCCTCTTCGAGTCTTAATCCTCCCAGTCTTTCATTCTTCTCCAGTTCGGATATTTGATTTTTCTTTGCCCCGATATTCTGTGTGATCCCTGACAGTTCACCCTCCAGTTGGGTAATCTCGTTCTCCAGCTTCTCAATAGATTGATCAGTCGTCATGGGGTCGGTTTCAGCAGTAACTTCTTCCTTAAACTTTTCAATTTCCGGTGCGCTGCCGATCAGCCTTGCGAGTTGTATTTCAATGTCTTTTTTTCGTTTCAGCAAGCTCTCTCTTTCTTGAACTACGTTTGAGTGTTTCCTGAACTCCTCTGCGTTCCCGGCTCCGCCTTCAACTATCAGGTTCCGAATACTGTTTTCTAAATCATTTATAATATCCTGAATAGTCTTTCCCCTGGTTTCGAGTTCTCTTATTCTTTCCTCAAGATGCTCCTTCTTTTCCTTAAGCTCTTTCTGTTTTTTTAATGTATCATTTAATTTATGGATTGATTGAGAAATATTGTCAAGTGATGTTGTTTTCAGGTTACATAGTTTTAAGGCGTCATTTACACGGCCAAGGTATGTATGAGCTCTTTCTTCAACATGTTGAAGTTTCTTTTCTGCCTCTTCCTTTTTCCTTATCAGTTCCCTGGCCTTTCTAACCGATTCGATCAGATCGAAGATTCCGTTTCTGTCCATCTCTGTACTAAACCCATTATCTCTAAGCCAGCCCTGCCATTTCTCTAATGCTCGTTGGTATTCATCCTTTGCATTGGAGAGCGCTTTTTCTGCTTCCCCGATAGACTTTTTCCTTGCTCCCAGAATATCCGGCAGTTGTTCTTTTGATTCATCTGGATAGGACTTTGGTATTTTATAATAAAAGTAGTAGAATGCTATGGCGATAAATCCTAAAATTACGACTATAATTCCTGAAATAGGTTTTAAGGTTGTCCAGAATAGTATTCCTAATATGACAACGAATGGCATTCCGAAGATTAGCAGGTATTTTAAGCGTGATTCCGGTTTGAGTGTTTCCAGATTATGGGAGAATGCCTGAAATTCTCTGGAAGATTCTTCTTTATTTCTTTTCTCCTGCACAAGGGCATTTTCTGCCTTCTCAACATTTACCTGAGCATTTGAAAGACCTTCGGTTAAAACCCTTATATTTTCCGAAGCCTCCTTCCCCACATCTATTGTTATTACTCGGTCTTCGTCCCAATCTGTACCGATGTCGGTAATTGCATTTGATACATCCGTTTTGAGCGAGACTGTGTTCGACTTAATTTCCTCTTTCCTCTTTATGTTTTCAGCCTCTGCGGAGCGGTCTTCAGCCAGAGACGTAATCAGGGCTTCAGCTTCCCCGCCTGAACCTATTCGGGCAGGTACAACTTTATTATCAATGCACATTGAGTCTTTTTGTGTACTCAGGTTACTAATCTGGTTTTTGCATTCCTGCAGTTCTTCTTTTCTTTCTGTTAATTTTTCTTCAAGTTTATCCAGCCTTCCGGCGCCATCCAGAGGAAATTCTTCGATTACAGACGGCAGAGAAGATATTTGTTTCTCTATCTCATTCAGTTCGTTGACATTGTCCCTGCCTGCCTTCAGCTTTGAAGCTTTTTCCTTTTCTCTCCTTTTATTATCAATGACATGGGACAGCCTTGTTTGTTCCTGTCTCAGGTTTTCAATATCGGTAATTGCTGTTTTATATCTTTCCTGATCTTTTTTTATATCGGATATTTCAGATCTGACCATATCCAGTTCTTTTATTATTTTGGGAACAATTTGAGCTGTCCCGCCGGGTTTATATATCTTATTCTTCTCCTCCTCAACTGTCTTTAATATATCGGGCAGAGTAACATCTCCAATCCCTGTACCTGCGGAATAGATATGTGCATTTATTTCTTCATTTTCTAACGAGTCTAACTGCTGTAGTTCTGTAAGGCTGAATGCGAATACTGTTTTGTATATATTTTCACTGACACCATGAAGAAGGGCCGACAAGGTTTTCCTTGCACCCTCACCGGACAATTCAGATCCGTCTCCATTAAGGATAATTATTTCACCAGTAAGTGTTCGGCCGGGTTTGAGAGATACGGAGAAGGTCTTTTTGTCTGATGTTTCCAATTCCAGCCTTCCGCCATGGATTCCCCCTGCCAGAGGTTCATAGCGGCCAGAGGCATCCCTCCTTCCCGGAAATCCAAAAAATATCGTCCTGAGAAAGGACATCATCGTTGTCTTGCCCGCCTCGTTAGGGCCAAGAAAAAGATTAAATCCGGGCTCAAAGACAAAGTTCCTGTTATTAAACTTTCCATATCCGTCCATGTATGCTTTTATGAATCTCATTTATTATCTCCCGATAATAAGTCCATACCCAAATCTACTGAGCTTTCCATGATGGTTAATAGCTCGTTTTCATTTATTTCCTCAAGATATTTCCTTACTGTCCTGTTTGATAATGGCTGATTCAGCATCTCCAGTAATTCATTCTTTATTTGATTGTCTTTTTTTACTTGCCCTGCAATCCTCAGAAAATCGCCGATGAAATTTTCCTGGTTGACATAATCTTCCACTTTTTTGTCAGGCTTAATTGACAATCGTATTGATTCGGGAAAGATGAATGGGGACTGGCTGAAAAAACGTTCAACCAGCATCTCCTTTGTTTCCTCTATCTTATCAGTCATCGTTAATTCATGATAAAGCGGAGATGGTCCTGTAAGTTTCAATCTAATAACAATTCCCTTTTCATCGTTGGTAAGATTTGAAAGCTCTTCCTCACATTTGTCTGACAAAAAATCTGCAAGCTCAAGTGACGTCATAATATTTTTTATATTTATAACATCCTGTTTCCACAGAATATTTTGAACCGGTCTGAATTCGTATGATATTTTATAATTCGAATCTACCTTTATGAGATAACAGCCTCTTGGACCGTCTTCATTTATATGCCTGCCCTGAATATTTCCGGGATAAAGTATGAAAGGGTTTTCGCTGATAACTTCCGGAGTATGAATGTGGCCGAGCAGCCATATATCCATATTGCCTGCCCTCAGATCGTTGATTGTACAGGGAGAATATGAGGCGTGTTCTTTCCTTGATCCCACGTTTGCATGGAGCATGCCGATAGAGAAAACGTTTTTTTCTTTAGCCTGGAATTTTAAAGAAAGGTTTTCTTTTACGTCACTTACCTTGTAACTTATTCCATGGATTGTGCAAATTACGCTGCCGTATTTCTCAATTGGAATCTTTTCCACCTTATCGCCTGCAAGCAGGTGTACGTTCTTTGGGAATCTTATTTCTATCAGCCAGTCTGATAAAGGGTCGTGATTTCCTGCAACGATGATAACGGGTATTTTTGCCTTATGCAGTCTCTCAAACTGATCTCTCAACAGGATTTGCGCGCACAGGCTTCTGTCAGCGCCATCAAAAGTATCGCCGCCAATCGTCAGGAAGTCAACTTTTTCTGCTAAGCAGAGATCTATTATTTTAATAAACGCCTCGTTAGTGGCATGTTTGAACCGATCTGCCAATGAAGGTTCTTTAGTGGTCATGCCCTGAAAAGGGCTGTCCAGGTGCAGGTCGGCGCAGTGTATGAATTTGATTCTTGGTGGCAATCTTTTTCCCCTCATCGTTTATTGGGATTCACAGCAAAAGTCATGGAGAACGCAACGCTAGTTGATGTCTTATACGTGTAAACTATATCAGAAAGAAATGCACTTGTCTACCAGCTTAGCGGTAAGAAACGCTGGCTAACAATTGAGGTTGATGTTTTTATTTGACAGGACAAGCATTGTAATGTATTCCAGGAGAACTGTTTCCATAAAATACGTAGAGTGAACCCGCCAATTTAGGTTTAAATCTCATTCGTTCGAATTATCAAATTATTACTTGTCATTTCTGCAGGTTTCTCTATGCCTAAGAGATATAAAATAGTGGGCGCTATGTCTGAGAGGGTGCCTCTTTCAATTAATTTTATATCACTATGATCTTCGGCAACATAGATAAATTCGACCGGGTTCTTCGTGTGGGACGTCTTTGGTATGCCTGTCTTGTAGTCAATCATCTCCTCCGCATTTCCATGGTCAGCCGTAATCAGGGCTATCTTGTTCTCTGATAAAATCTTTTCAACAAGGGCGCCGACACATTCGTCTACAACCTCTACTGCTCTTTTTGCCGCTTCGTAGTCACCGGTATGACCGACCATGTCACAGTTTGCCAGGTTTATGATCATAAGGCTGAATTCGTTTGAGTTGATTCTTTTGACGGCCTCGTTTGTAACATCATAGGCATTCATTTCAGGGTGGTCGGCGAATGTGGCAGGGTCGAAAGTGCCTGCAATCTCTATCTGCTCTTCACCTGGAAATGGTTTAGTGCTTTTGCCATTAAAAAAGGACGTTACATGTCTGAACTTCTGCGTCTCAGATAGGCGAATCTGTTTCAGGCCTTTTTTGCTCAGAATTTCACCAAGCAGGTTGTCCATTCCTCCCCTGTCATCCATCGGTTCCAGCATGTTATAGGGAAATGTATCGTAATATCTGGTAAGCCCGCAATAAACTATGTCGAACTTTTTCCACCTTTCTCCAGGGTAGTCATCTTCAATAAATGCCATTGTTAATTGAATAGCCCTGTCCTGTCTATAGTTGAAGTGAATAACGGAATCCCCGTCTTTTATCCCCTCATAATTTCCAACTATCAGGGGCGGAATATATTCGTCAAACATGTCCTTACCGTTGGGCGTTTTGGTTTTGTAGGCATTTTGTATTGCCTCTTCTATATTTTCTATCCTTGTCCCCTGCCCCTTTGTTATTGCGTCGTATGCAGTTGTAGTAAGCTGCCAGTTTTTGCCCCGGTCCATAGCGTAGTATCTGCCTATAATGGTAGCGATTTTACCGATTTTGTATTCTGCTATTTTTTCTTTTAAGGCGCCAATATAACCTAGTGCACTTTTAGGGGCAGTGTCTCGTCCGTCAGCGAAGAAATGGATGTATAGTTTCTTGACACCCTGCTCCTTTGCGTATTTCATAATTGCGAACAGATGATCCTGGTGTGCGTGTACGCCTTCATCCTGTGAAAGGCCCATCAGGTGGAGAGCTGATTTCTTTTCAATGACGTTCTTAATGACCTTCTGGAAGATGGGACTATTAAAGAAGGAACCGTCCCGGATATCATTCATTATCTTTGTCATCTCCTGTTCTACGATTCTGCCCGCTCCCATGTTAAGGTGTCCTACTTCGGAAGACCCCTGATAACCATCCGGCAGGCCGACTGATTTACCGGATGCCTCCAGTATTGTATTTGGATATTCCTTCAGGAGGGAATCTGTGTTTGGTGTACGGGCATTTTTTACTGCATTATAATCCGGATTTGGGTTTATGCCCCAACCGTCTCTGATTATGAGGACAATGGATTTTTGCATATCTTAAATGTTTTTTTAATCCCGGTAGGTATAGCCAAATTTTACTGCGCGGGTATTTTCTTCCAGGAATTTTGAGCGGAATTCTGCTTCAAAATCTACCTGTTCAATTTTAATACCAATTATGTTGAGCAATTTCCCAAGCGCTATCATATTCACAAATACAGGGCTATGGAATTCATCCATCGCAATTTTGGCAAAAGGCATTGTATCCGGCATAAGCTGGAAGAAGTCACTATCACACGCAGTTTCTTCGACGATTAGTTCTTTGGCATTAATCTGTCCCTTCTTACTTTTTGATAAGCAGACACCCAGGTCAGCTTTACCAAAGAATGCGGTATCTATCTTCTCGTAAGAATAGATCAACTCTGAAGTAATTTCT
>CAKKPF010000022.1:4067-9663 GCA_919901575.1 Candidatus Brocadiaceae bacterium | reverse complement strand
GGCAATCTGATACGCCCTGTTTGCCTGATAACTTACGGAAGTTATCCCTACCAGGGCAACATCAGTTTTATCGAAACATAAATCCTCACCTTTCTCATCCACTGCCAGTTCCTGAGTCTCATCTATTATGTCTACTTCCCAGTTACTTGGTGTTAATACCTTCAAATATCCCAGGTTCACCGGCATCTGATTTAATACTGAAACATTCTCCTCGCCAACGTTATCGATTGGGTGAGGGTTAATAAGGATTAGCTTTTTCATGTTCTTCCTATAGTTCTTTAGATACTAACAGTACATGTGCGACGGCATAGTCTTTACAATGCGATAGTGAAACCGATATCTCATCAATTTTCTTCTCCGCTGCCAGTTCTTTTGCCCTGCCATAAAGGTTTACATAAGGCTTGCCCAATTCGTCATTTAGCGTTTCTATATCCGTCCACTTTATTCTGTCTCTCAAACCTGTCCCAAATGCCTTGAGTACAGCCTCTTTTGAGGCAAAACGCACAGCATAATGTTGATAACAATTCCTTTTGGACTGACAATATTCTATCTCGTCCGAAGTATATACTCTCCTTATAAAATTTTTATGTGAGTGAAAGACCTTTTCTATCCTTTTAATTTCAATAATATCTATGCCGGTATACATTTATACAATCTTTTAATATAAGAAATTTAATTAAATACACCTAATTAATCAAGTACAATGTTGTGTTGAAAGAATGGAAAGTTCAGAAAAAATGAACAAGGCGGGAATGTTTGTAAAATTACTTTGCATAAGGATTTAGTTTCTCTTATTATCAGTCGGTTTAAGTATAAATCTAAAAAATTCTAATGGTTATATTGGCGGATGTCAACCATAATTTCGATTTGAAAAAGACCTGATGGAGCTAACAGAAAAGAATCTAAACAAAAACATAATCAAATTGGCCGTTCCTGTTGCGTTAGAAAATGTCTTACACATGGCCGTTTTCATAGTAGACATAATTATGATAGGCAGGTTAGGAACTGCTCCTGTTGCTGCGGTCGGGTTGGCAGGTGCATTAAGTTTCATTATTTCAATGATATTTTCTGCCCTTAATGTCGGAACTACGGCGCTTGTAGCAAGAAGTTTTGGCGCTAAGGAAAAGGATGAAGCCCGGAAAGTAGCAGGACAATCTATATTTATATCTCTTATTTTCGGTCTTACAACAAGCCCTTTTATTGTTTACTTTGCCGATAACATTTTGGTCTTGATGAGTGCGGAAGAAAATGTTGTAGCATTAGGTTCCGGTTATTTGAAAATAGTGCTGAGTTTCTTTATTTTTCGTCTGATAATTCTGACTGGAACCTCAATCTTCCGGGGAGCGGGTGATACCCGAACCCCCATGATAATTACTCTCATCACAAATTGTGTAAATATATTATTTAACTGGCTTCTCATATTCGGTATATGGTTCTTCCCACGCATGGAGGTAGCGGGCGCAGCATGGGCAACATCAATCGCCTATACAACAGGTGCATCCCTGATTTTTTACAAACTTCTGAGCAGGAAAAGTATCTTAACAATAAGTTTTAAGAATATTATTAAAGTAAACAGATCAATAATTAAACGGATTTTAAGGATTTCTCTACCTGCCACATTAGATGCTACTTTAACCCAGATGGGCTATCTTTTTTTCATTAAGATAGTTGCCATGCTTGGGACAGTTTCACTTGCCGCACACCAGATCGCCATCAGAATAGAGGCTCTATCATTTATGCCGGGTTTTGCATTAGCAATAGCTACAGCTACGATTGTGGGACAAAGCCTTGGTGCGAAGAAACCAGATCTGGCAAGGTTAAGTATGAGGAAGAATTGTCAAATAGCCCTGGTGATGATGGGGTTCTTCGCGTTTATATTTCTGGCATTTGCAAAACCCATGGCAAAAGTTTTCCATCCGGAGCAGGATGTATTAGCCCTTAGCGCATATTGTGTAATGATTGCCGCATTAGAGCAACCGGCGCTGGCAATATATATGGTATATTCCGGCGGATTACGCGGAGCAGGAGATACTTTAAGCCCTATGATTGTCACGATAGTAGGGACATTGTGTTTTCACTTACCGGTTGCTTATGTCTTTGGAATTGTGCTAGAATGGGGGCTTGCAGGGATATGGTTCGGTGCAGCGCTTGATTGGATACTTCGATCTATTGCCGTATACGTACTCTTCAGAAAAGGAAGGTGGAGAAAAATCAAGGTATGAAGGTTACTTTTCTTGGCACAGGGACGTCATACGGAGTACCCATGATCGGATGTGAGTGTCGCGTCTGTACGTCTGACAATCCAAGGAATTCCAGAACTCGTTCTTCGATCATTGTGTCGGAGGAAGAATGCTGTATACTTATCGATGCGGCTACGGAACTGCGTATTCAGTGTTTAAAAAACAAGGTGAAGAAATTGGATGCTGTGCTGTTGACACATTCTCATGCAGACCATGTTTTGGGGTTAGATGATTTGAGACACTTTAATAGAAATCAAAAAGGCAATATTCCGGTGTATGGGTCAAAGAATACGCTAAATAGAATATACCGAATGTTCTCGTATGCATTCAGAGAGGTATCTTCCAATGACATCAAACCAAAATTTACTCTTACACCTATTGACGGAACATTTAATCTTTCAGGTATGGAAATAACTCCTGTTGACGTAATGCACGGACAAGAAAAAGTTACAGCTTATAGGTTTAATAAGTTTGCCTATGTAACGGATGTAAGTCAAATACCCCAGGATTCTATGGAAAAGCTGAGGGGGCTTGATCTACTTGTTATTGCCGCTCTCAGAAACATTCCCCATGAAAAGCACTTCAGTATTGAGCAAGCCGTCAATATGGTATCCAGGCTGAAACCAAAACAAACATTCTTTACGCATATAGCACATGACATAGAACACGAAGAGACAAATGATCTCCTGCCATCAGGAATTAACTTAGCATATGACGGGTTATCGGTTGAAGTATAAACTTATCAAGACGTAAAATGCTAACCCTTTTTAGTAAAAGCAGTTGTAAAATATATTGACAAAATTACAGCCTTTTGATACTATCAATTCGGAACAAAAAAACGTGAAAAAATGTATAAATATACGTAAAATACTTAATAGGAGGGAAATAAGTGAGTAAGAAAATAATTTTAGCAGCTATATGTGTTGCTTCAATTTCAGTCTTGGCCACCGGCTGTTTGACAACAACACAGAAAGGTGCTGCGGTTGGAACAGGTGCAGGAGCAGCTCTTGGTGCGGGTATAGGAGCGTTAACAGGTAGTCCGGCCATGGGCGCGGCCATTGGCGCAGGCGCAGGCGCTTTAGGCGGAGCGTTGGTCGGAGACCATTTGGATAAAAAAAGAGAAGCTGCTGAAAAAGCACAACTGGAAAGACAGCTTGAAATGGAAAGACAATCCGGTGGCGGCCAGGGACAAAACAAAATAGAAGGTCATTATGAGTATGTAAAGAAGAGAAAATGGGTTGATACATCAAAGAAAGAGAGAATTTTTGTTGAAGAGCGTATGGAGGGAGATAGAAGGATTGAGGGTCATTATGAAGATAGGAATGTACCTTCAGGTTACTGGCAGGAATACGAAGAGAAGGTTTGGATTCCCGAGCATTACGAATGAAATAAGATGCAGTCATTTCAAAATCATTGTACCTATCAAAGACAAGGTCTAAGGTAATTTTGATAAAGCAAAATTACCTTAGACCTCTCAAAAAGATAACCCCACACTAGAATCAGCAACTCAAGAATAAAATTACATCCCAAAGAAATCAAGTGGTAATTCCTTGGTTCTATTACTTTTTTAACTGGCAATCTTACAGATTTTGTGAAAAAATATATTAAAGCCATAAAGATTTATCTTTTGAATGGTTAAGTGTAATAATGTTAGTCATTTCTGAGGAAAGACATAATGCCAGCCGATGAAACAGAAGACAATATAGAGAAGAATTCTTACAAGCACCAGATCGAGGAAAAGCTGGAAAGGGCGCGTTCCAGGTACAATTTCTTCAGATGTGAAAGGATGCTCTTCGCCGTATTGACAATCGGGTTGACAGTAGCCCTTATCACACTTATCACCCGGAAATTTGTCAACATACCACCATATACTTACATTGTTCTGATTTCTTTGTTCTCAATCTACTTCTTTGTGAGTATGGCAATGGTTTTTTATAGATGGATGGGTAAGTCTGATGCGGCGGGCATACTGGACAAAAAGATGGGCTTTAAAGAACGCCTGGTTACCGGTTTAGAATACGCTGGACAGAATGAAAAGAATAAACTTTTTGGTTTACTTGTTGACGACATCAAAAGCAAACTTGACGATGAAGGTATCAGGCAGACACTCCCACACAAATTTCCAGGATCAACAAAGTTTTTAATAGCCGTATCCGTATTACTCCTGATCCTCTTGCTTCTGCCTTATATGTATCCTGAAGAATCTGATCAATTAGTTACAAACATAAAAGAAACCGTTACTGAAACACCGGATGTAATAAAAAACATCATGGACAAATCTCCAAAGTCAGATACAGAGGAGAAAAAGGATACCGTTGCCGAAAAAGAAGAAAAATTAAAACAAGAGGAAGAAAAGACCAAAGAACCTCAGAGCGAACAAGAAGACAATAAACTTGCAGAGGCGAAGGCTGAAAAACCTGATAATAAACAAGGAAATCAGGAAAAAAAGGAGGAATCACAATTACAGGCAAAGACGCCGGAAGACAAAGCTAAAGAAGAACAATTATCGAAATCTGTAGAAAAAGAAGGTCAGAAGCAAAAGACAACTAATTCAGTGCAGGATCAAATATCAAATTTGTTAAGTAACATTAATGCTAAACTGGACCAACTCGAAGGCAAGCCAAAACCGGAAGATAAGGATGAGAGTGAAAAATCTAAACTTGCTGATAGAGAAAAGCCTGAAAGTCAGGAAAAAGAAGATGAATCAAGGCAGTTAGCCGGGAAAGACAAGGAACAGCCAGAAGATAAAAAAGAGGAGTCTGAAGAAACTACAGAAACCTCAGATTCTAAAAAAACTCCCGAACTTGCAGATAAAGAGAAATCTGAAAGCCAGGAAAAAGAAGATAAATCAAAACAATTAGCAGGGGCAGATAAAGAACAATTAGAAGATAAGAAAGAAAAGCCTCCAGAAACAAAGGATACATCAGATTCTGAGGAAAAACCATCTGAAGAAAAACAGGCGGAGAATCAAAAGAAGGAGCAAAAGAAGGAAGAGAAGATAAAGATTCCGGAGTCAAAACTACTGCAAAAGCTCGCAAAGCTCTTCTTCCCCCCAAAAGACAATGACAGCCTTCCTATGCCAAGTATCCCCATGGGTGGATCAGAGAAAGATCAGGCTAATTCATCAAAGGACAAATCAAGCCAGAGCAAACAAGCAGAGTCTTCTGCTTCAAAAGATTCTTCCAGTTCATCTCAGCAAAAACAACAGCAGCCGGAGTCGGGCAAGGGGACTTCACAAGCTGATAAATCTGGGACTGCACCTTCTGGTGCAGATCAAAAGGATACGGCCGAAAGCCAAAAGCAAGATTCCAATCAGGACATTAAGGATAAATTAGCGCAAGGACAAAAACAGAGGC
>CAKKPF010000022.1:0-3967 GCA_919901575.1 Candidatus Brocadiaceae bacterium | reverse complement strand
AAACGCCGGAAACCCAACAACAGAAATCCGTCCAGGGCCTTAAAGATAAATTAGCACAGGCAGAAAAGAAAGCGGGGGAAGCAGGTTCTCAGACATCTTCATCACCTACTGATAAAGAAGATATAAAGTTGTCGAAAGGGGAAAAGCAACAGGCGGAAAGCACTCCTGACGATATGGGAACAGGTGAAAGCAAATTAAGTGACGGTACGGAACAATCAGACCAGGAAACCCAGGGTAGTCAGGGAGATTCGCAAAAGGCAGGGGCTGGTATGGCCGCAAATGGTAAGGGAAAGGAAGCAGGCACAGAATCAGGAGGCACAAAGACAGCCCAACAGCAACAAGGTTCAAACGAAGCTAACGGTAGTAAAGGCAAAGAACCTGGTGAGGGTACATCTTCACAAATAACAGGAAAAGACGGCGAAAAGGGACAAGGTATGGCTGGAAGCGGCAAGGAAGAAACGCTAAGCAGCGCTGATTTGAAAAACAAAGTTGCAAGTCAAATGGCCAGTTTATCCGGTCAGATATCTGCCTTAGAAAAGAGGATGGGACTGGATGTTAATGACAATATGGAGGAGGGGAAGAGTCAGAAACATGAAGATCTTGAGACAATGATGCAAGAGCAATTAAGAAAGAAAAAAGGAACTACAGGTGAAATTGTTGTACCGGGCGGGGATAAACCTGGAGAGAAATTGTATTCTTCTAAACCTGAAAAGATTGAAACACCTGAGGGTGCTGAAAAAATGGAATTGAAATTAGAGGGAATTAATGACGAACTTGGGACAGCGAGAGAAACTATATCTACCGGTAAGGGAAAACCTGCTGCAATAAGGAAAAAACTTCCCACTGTAGGTTATGATGATACTGTAAAATTAAGTACACAACAGGCAGAAGATGACGCAATAAGAAAGACTTCAATACCATTAGAGTATGAAGAAATAATTAAGAGGATTCACTCTGATAAGGAGTAAAAAGTGCCAAATACCGATAGAAGTAAGGAAGTGACTGACATAAAAAAAGAAATAGATAGATTCAAAAAAGATTTTAACCTCATTAGTGAAGAGATTGGCAAGGTAATAGTAGGGAATAAAGACATTGTAAAGAGAATCTTAACAGCTTTCTTTGCAAACGGACACGTACTTCTTGAAGGCGTTCCTGGCCTGGGGAAGACCCTTCTTGTCAAGTCTTTAAGTAAAGCGCTCGGCTTTGACTTTAAGAGAATACAATTTACACCGGATTTAATGCCGGCAGACATAACGGGTACTCAGATAGTTGTAGACAGGGGTGACGGTAGAAAGGAATTCGAATTTTCAGCAGGCCCTCTTTTCACTAATATTCTTCTTGCAGACGAAATTAACCGCGCTACACCAAAGACGCAATCGGCTATGCTGGAAGCTATGGAGGAAAGGCAGATAACGGTTGCAGGAAAAACGCATAGATTGAGAGAACCATTCTTTGTCATGGCAACTCAGAATCCTATAGAAATGGAAGGCACTTATACGTTGCCGGAAGCACAGATGGACAGGTTTTTCTTCAGATTAAATATTTCCTTCCCGAATTTTAACGAACTGAAAGATATTCTGAGGCAAACAACTGCTAATGAAAGCTATGCAATCAAGCCGGTTATTGAATCCAGCTCGGCCTTAAAAAGGGTTACTGAAATGAGAACTCTGGTAAGGGATGTCCTGGTCTCATCAAAAGTGGAAGACTATATTACCAGCATTATAATGGCAACTCATCCAAACAGCAAAGAGATACGTAATCCAACGCTTGATGGAGACGATATTACAGATTACGTAGGGCGGTATGTTACCTATGGGGCAAGCCCTCGCGGCGCTCAGGCTATCGTTTTAGCGGCTAAGGTAAATGCCCTTTTAGATGACAGGGCTAATATATGTTATGATGACGTAGATAAGATTGCCACATCAGCGTTGAACCATAGATTGCATTTAAATTTTGAAGCTGATGCAGATAATGTAAAGCCAGAATACATTATAGAAAAAATATTAGAGAAAACAGAAAAATAGATTAGGAGTGAGACCGGCTATATGCTTGGAGAAATTTTTGACGCTAAATTCCTGAAAAAACTCGAATCTTTATGTATAGAATGTAAGAAAACGTATAGCGGGGTCAGGAAAGGTAATTATGAGGCGGTGAATAAGAGGGGAACCAGTATAGAATTTGCCGATTATCAGGAATACGTTCCCGGAGATGACTTTAGATACATAGACTGGAATATTTATGGGAGGCTTGACAAACTATTAGTAAAGACCTTCAAAGAGG
Organism: Candidatus Brocadiaceae bacterium; assembly: GCA_919901575.1. Lineage (GTDB taxonomy): Bacteria > Planctomycetota > Brocadiia > Brocadiales > Scalinduaceae > Scalindua. The sequence goes on along the minus strand of CAKKPF010000022.1, from coordinate 1,687 downwards.
AAGAGGAACTATCCGTACACATTTTGTTGGATTCAAGCAGATCGATGTTATTTCCCGGAGAAGATAAAAAGTTTGATTATGCAAAGAACCTTGTAATTGCCTTGAGCTATATCGCATTGTCGGGCAAGAATAGTGTTAGGGTGGCAACAATGTCGGATACAGACAAAATATCTAAAGACAGAACACCTTTTTTCCAGCAAAAAGAGAATATCTTCACAATAGCAGGTTTCTTACAAAAAGTCACACCAGAGGGTGGTATAGACTTTGTTAATTACATTTCAAAGTATATATTCGAGGTCAAAGGGAGAAGGGGCACAGTTGTTGTTATATCGGATTTTATGATGAAGCCGGAAATCTATACTAAGGGGCTTAATTTCTTAAGGTTCAAGAACTTTGATATCAAGGTCATACAAATCCTGGGAGCAAACGAACTGGATCCGTTTGGAAAAACAAGAAGGGGTCAGATAGTAGACGTAGAGACAAACGAAAAGATGACAATAGACTTTTCAGAAGCAAATCGCAAACGATACAAAGCTTCTCTGGAAGAACACAATCAGAGGCTGAGGCGTTTCTGCACGGTAAACAGAATTGTTTATTCGCTGGCTAAAACAAACGTAAAATTCGAAGACTTCATACTGCGTGAACTACCGAAAATAGGATTCGTAAGATAATAGGAGCGGATTAGGGTCACAACAATGCTGAAGAAAAAAGTAGTAATTGAAGCAATACCATAAGCTTTTTTTCATGCTCTTGCATATTACTCTTCCTTTTTGATTAAAAGCTAACGTGAAGCTCATCGGCGCAGTTTACCGCGTCCGCTGGAGCGCCTTGTTGGAACTTTCTTTCTTTTACCTTCTGTCTTGTATTCAGCGGTTGGCTCATGTACTGCGGTGTAGCGATCCATCCATGATAGGTCTTTCCCTATTACAAGCTCTTGCATTGTTGCGTGATGGGTGTTTGTCATCGGAATAAGACGCATCTGAAAACCGTGATTTCTTGCCATCATCTTGACCTCGTCTGCATTATCGTAGGTCATTAGAAAATCGCCTTTGACAGACTCGCAAAGCGTGAATAGCCGCTCGTGGTCAATATCGCAATGCCTGTAAAGCCGTTTCCCGGCCTTTTTTCCACCGGCAGTGTAAGGCGGGTCCAAGAAATAGACAACATCCTTCCGGGATGCAAACTCCTGCATAATCTTCAAGCCATCATCGCAACGAAAATCGATCCTACGCGCGACATGATTTAGTTCTACAAACCTCTTGGCTAGCGTAGCAGGATACCAGCGAGAACGAATGCCTTTGCCATTCTCTCCGTATTTGATGAATCCCGATCCCTCGGCCAAAATTCCTCCATGCAAAGTCCGGTTCTTGAGAACTGTCTGAAACGCCTTATTCCGTCGCGTTCTTGCGGTCTTCTCCAATTCCTGCGTAACAGACTCCTTGCTCAGATCGAACCTGAGTATCCGATTTGCTAACCATTCTGCATCGCCATTCACCACCGCTTGCCAGACCGCCGCGATTTCGTCGTCAAGTTCCACCATGACGACGTGTGAGACGAATTCTTCAAACAATGCTGTGAGGCTGATAATGCCCCCGCCGGCAAATGGTTCGATCAAGATTTCGGGCTTAGGATAGTGATTTTTGATCCAGTCTCGGAATGTAGGAACAAACCATGTTTTCCCTCCCGG
>CAKKPF010000021.1 GCA_919901575.1 Candidatus Brocadiaceae bacterium | reverse complement strand
ATGAAGGAGCGTTCCAATTATACTTTGGTAAATACGACGCTTCTCCGGGAAGATAAGGTTAATTTATTTCATTGGCACGCTTCGGAGAGGCAATAATGGAGAAGCCGCACTGGTTGCCGTCGATAGTCACTGTGGATGGAGAATGGAATCATGTTCTTTCAATACTCTACGGCATTTTTGATAAAGATATAAAACAGGCAAAACGTTTTATACAAGGTAAGCCTGTCTGGTGGGACCGCCGGATTTTAGAAGGTGAGCAATACGAAGAAGGCTTCTGGCATCTCATATCAAAAGATGATCAAAAAACAAAAGATAGGCTTTTTGACCCGCGGCGTGCAGAACGTCTTCCCTGGTGTGGCCCTACAATAACCAATTCCGATGACAGCGCTGTTAAGGTTTGGGATTTTAAGGAAGCTAATGGACGGCTACGCACCTATGTTTGGCTTGAAGATTGGGATTATGTGTTGATTTTAGAAAAACGGCCACAAAAAATCGGGGTGATTGCTTTTTTAATAACGGCTTTTTATGTAAACGGGGACTCGAAGAAAAGGGATTTGAGGAAAAAACTCGGAAATAAGGTATCCTAAAATGCAATCGCCGCCCCGAAGGACGGCGAAAGATCTCTTTCTACGCATGGCAGATGAGGCTTATAATATTATAATGCATGGCTATGTTCTGTCAATCAGAATTTTGCTGTCTGTTGAGTCCAGCGAAAGATAGAATTTGGGCTGCTATATAATTGACATAAAGGACTGGTATTACAAAAGCAACTCATCAAAATCAAAGGAAAGAAATGAGTAACATCGGCAAAAAAGAACGTGAAACCCAAAACAGAGTGATTGCCCTTTTCCAAAAGGAACTGCGCTATCGCTACCTGGGCAATTGGGAAGAAAGAGAAAACAACAGCAACATCGAAGAAGAAATCTTAACGGCTTGGCTTGCCGATCCAAAAAAAGGTTACAGCCAAAACCTGATTGGCAAAGCCTTACACGAATTTGGCAAAGTTGCCAACGATCAAAGCAAATCGCTGTATGACGTCAACAAAGAAGTGCATTCCATGCTTCGCTATGGCGTTACTGTGCAGCCAGAAATAATGGGGCAGAAAAAACCAACCGTTTGGCTTATTGATTGGAAAAACCCTTTGGAAAACGATTTTGCCATCGCCGAAGAGGTAACCATAAAAGGCATCCATAAAAAACGCCCCGACATTGTTCTGTATATAAACGGCATTGCTTTGGGTGTGCTGGAACTCAAACGAAGCACCGTTTCCATATCCGAGGGCATCCGTCAGAATTTAGACAATCAAAAACACATTTTCATCAAGCCGTTTTTCTCAACCATGCAGTATGTAATGGCAGGTAATGATATTGAAGGCATTGCTTATGGAGCCATTGAAGCCAAAGAAAAATACTTTTGGAAATGGAAAGAGGTAAGCGAAGATGTCAATAAAAACGATGCTTACTTGTTGCAACTCACCAAGCCCATCAGAGACAGAGCCGCCAGATACGATTATCCTTTGGATAAAAACATTGTGGAGTTGCTCAACAAAGAGCGCTTCATTGAACTGTTGCACGACTTTATTGTGTATGACCGCGGCATCAAAAAACACTGCCGACATAACCAGTATTTCGGTGTCAAGGCGGCACAAGACCATGTAAGGCGCAGAGAAGGCGGTATCATCTGGCATACTCAAGGAAGTGGAAAGAGTCTGATAATGGTGTGGCTCACCAAATGGATAAGAGAATTCAATCCAAACGGCAGGGCGCTTATCATTACCGACCGTGAAGAATTAGACGAGCAAATTGAAAAGGTTTATAACGGAGTTTCAGAGAAAATCTACCGCACCAAAAGCGGGAAAGATTTACTGAACAAACTCAACGACAATTCGCCATGGCTCATGTGTTCGCTGGTGCATAAGTTCGGCGGAAAAGAAGAAGGCGATGTGGATGCGTATTTGCAGGAATTGAAAAGCAGCATTCCGAGCGACTTCAAAGCCAAAGGAGATATTTATGTATTTGTGGATGAGTGCCACCGCACACAATCGGGTAAATTGCATGAAGCCATGAAAGGATTTTTGCCTGATGCTTTATTCATCGGGTTTACGGGAACACCGCTCTTGAAGGCCGATAAGCAAACAAGTATGGAAGTATTCGGCAAATACATTCACACTTACAAATTTGATGAAGCCGTAAATGACAAAGTTATTTTGGACTTACGCTACGAAGCCAGAGACATTGAGCAAAAAATCACTTCGCTTGAAAGGATTGATGAATGGTTTGAGCTGAAAACCCGTGGACTGACGGAGTTTGCCAAAACCGAACTGAAACAAAAATGGGGCACGCTGAAAAAAGTGTTCAGCTCGAAATCACGGCTGGAAAAAATCGTGATAGACATCATGCTCGACATGGAGAAAAAAGAACGCCTGCAAAACGGCAGAGGCAATGCCATGTTGATTTCTGATAGTATTTACAATGCCTGCCGTTACTATGAATTGTTTCAAAATGCAGGACTGAAAAATTGTGCCATCGTAACATCATTTGTCCCCACCCATACCGACATCAAAGGCGAAGAAACAGGCGAAGGTTATACCGAGAAATTGCAGCGGTTTGAGATTTACAGAAAAATGCTGGCAGATTATTTCAATGAAGGCCCCGATACAGCTATCAACAAAGTAGAGCAATTTGAAAAAGAGGTAAAGACAAAATTCGTAGAAGAACCTGCTCAAATGAAATTGCTGATAGTGGTAAACAAACTGCTCACCGGTTTTGATGCGCCTTCCGCCACTTATTTATACATTGACAAAAATATGCGTGACCATGGATTGTTTCAGGCGGTCTGCCGGGTAAACCGTCTGGATGGCGATGATAAAGATTACGGTTACATCATCGACTACATGGATTTGTTCAGAAGCCTTGAAGGCGCATTCAAAGATTACACTTCTGGAGCATTTGATGCTTACGAAAAATCGGATGTGAAAGGTTTGCTGAAAGACCGCTTGAAAAAAGGCAAAGAACGATTGGACGAAGCATTGGATGCCGTCAAAGCGTTGTGCGAACCGGTAGAGCCGCCCAAAGACACCCTGGCTCATATTCGTTACTTCTGTGGCAAGCACACCGAAAATCCTGACGAACTAAAAGACACGGAACCTAGACGAGTTGCCTTATATAAGCTCACTATTGCACTAATTCGGGCTTATGCCAACATAGCCGATGAAATGAAGGAAGCAGGTTACACCGAAAAGGAAACCGTGCAAATCAAGAATGACATCAAGCACTTTGAGAGCCTGCGTAAAGAAATACAGCTTGCCAGTGGCGACTATGTTGATTTAAAACAGTATGAACCTGCCATGCGTCATTTGATTGACAGCTACATCGGAGCAGAAGAGAGTCAAATGTTAGCCAACTTTGATGATTTAAGTTTGGTGGAATTGCTGGTGGAAAAAGGAAAAGATGCTATCAATGATTTGCCTAAAAGAATCCGAGGCAACAAAGAGGCAATGGCAGAAACCATTGAAAATAATTTAAGGAGAGTAATCATTGAGGAAAGCCCAACCAACCCGATGTATTACGAAAAAATGAGTGCGCTTTTGGACGAGTTAATCAGACTGAGAAAAGAAGCCACATCGGAATACAAAAAATACTTGCAGAAAATCATTGAGCTTGCAGTAATGATTAAAAAGCCAAATACAACTGCGGAATATCCTTCTTCGCTTAATACAAATGCAAAGAGGGCTTTGTATGACAACCTTGGCAATAATGAGGAATTGGCAATCGAATTAGACCATAAAATTCTGACAACAAAAAAAGATGTTTGGCGAGATAATAAAATTAAAACACGTGAAGTAAAGTATGCTATTAAAGAAGTTCTGGATACGCATCAGGTAAAAGAGCCTGATGCGGCATACATCCTTGAATTGGTGAGAAACCAGAAAGATTATTAATGGAACAAATAACCATCAGCAATATTAAAATTGATGTTGTTCGCAAAGACATTAAGAACATACACCTTGCCGTTTACCCGCCAACAGGCAGGGTTCGCATTGCTGCACCGTTAAGAGTAAATGAAGATGCAATCCGCTTATTTACCATATCAAAATTAAGTTGGATAAAACGACACCAGCGTAAATTTGAAGGACAAGAAAGAATACCGCCAAGAGAATATAAGAACAGAGAAAGTCATTACTTCCAGGGCAGAAGATATTTGCTAAACATCATTGAAGCAGATGCCCCGCCTAAAGTAGTATTGAAAAACAAAACCTATATAGACCTTTATTTAAGACCCGAAACACCGATAGCCAAACGGCATGAAATAATGAAAGAGTGGTATCGTAAGGAACTCAAAAAAATAATTCCTGAACTTATTGAAAAATGGGAAAAACGAATGAATTTAAAGGTCAACGAATGGCAGGTAAAACTCATGAAAATCAAATGGGGTTCATGCAACATCGAAAAGAAAAGAATCTGGCTAAACCTTGAATTGACAAAGAAACCTATTAATTGCTTGGAGTATATCATTGTGCATGAGATGGTGCATTATTTAGAGCGACACCATAATGAAAGGTTCCTTTATTACATGGATACCTATTTGCCCAATTGGAAGCAACTAAAAACAGAATTGAATAAATTACCGGTAAGCCATGCAGACTGGAGTTATTAAAAACACACAAGGAGGATAGAAGGAGGATTATCACATCTCGCCACTTGACAAATAATTCAATCCTTGCTCAAAAGACCGGTAGTAAACAGAAAGGTCCTCGTCCTCACTTCATATCATCCTGAACCCAGAAAGTGTCATTGGAATTGTTTCGGCATTCTTTGATTATGTACTTATTTAAAACCTTTTCAGGTTTTTTGATTACCATGAGCTTTCATTAGTTCGCCAAGCCCGTCATTTATCCTCTTCCATGTGTCATTTTGAAGATTAATGGTTTTTCCTTTAATACCGACTCCAGCGTAATCTCCCGGATATAAAGGAGGCAAAACTTTTTCGTATATTGTGCCTTTGCTGAAAATCCATGCGCCTTTTGGGGTGATATCCAGGCCGCCATAAGACGCAATCGGGATAATCGGCAGGTTATGTTTCAAGGCAATGCTGAACAGGCCGCGTTTGAATTCACCCATCTTGTAGTCTTTATCTTTTGTGCGTGTGCCTTCCGGAAATACTACTAAATAAGGAGTCAAAGATTCATCCTTTAATACAGTCTCTTTTATTTTCTTTGCTGTTTCTGATAACACCTTCCAGGTTTTTTTGTCATCCTTGTACACTTTAATCATGCCTAAAATTTCAATCCCCTTGCCAAAAACCCAGATCTTGAATAACTCGCTCTTTGTGCAAAACAATGACCTTCCTCTAACAGTATTCAGTATAGCCGGAATATCCATTATCGAAGTGTGGTTCTGGCATATTATGGCTGGCTTGTTAATCAGATTTTCCAAACCTGACGCCTCCACTTTTACTCTCAGGAGTTTTAAAAGCTGTTTTGTAAAAGTATGAGCGCGGCTAAACACCTCATCATGAGTTTTTTTCCTGATTAAGTCATACTCAATTTGAAGCCGGCACCTGAAAATCAGAAACGCTATGCCCGGTACTTGATATAATGCAGATTTTAGTGAAAACTTTAACATAATTTTGCCTAATTTTTATACGTTCCGGGTTACAAGTTACGGGTTATATATTGCAAGTAATTGATTGAGGATTAGGAAAAGATGAAATTAAAATCCGCAACTCGTAACTTAATTCCCATAATACACAAACGGCGCCCAGTAATATGGCTCTCTGTATTTCTCTCCGAAGTCGCCACTGATAAACCGGCGTTTTACCTCTGTTATTGCTTCTGCGGAACTTGTCAATGAAAATGAGACACTTCCGACAAAAATTTAGTGTACCACCGGATCGCTTTCCATAAACTTTATGACGAATTTGGAATAAATAATCGTACGTCCGCAAGTTTATGATATCGAAAAAATTAGAAAGTATGAGAGAAAAGACGTATGCTCCAATAAATGAACAGACAATGAGAATCGAAATGCGGAAGGTATGATTGTTATTTGTGTTCAATACGGATGGTCTTACTGTAAAAGTTTTTTGCCTTTATCTGGATAACATTTTCAGCAAAGTCCTTTTCCCCTTCTAATGAGGACGTAATTTTCAGTTGATTGTATATCATTTTTAGTTTAATTGTGTAATTTACCAGAAAGACTATATCATTATTCTCTAAATTGCTCAATAAAAAAAGGCGCTCAAACAACGAGCGCCTTTTCTTCAATTAGTTTATTACGGTCAAACGGGCTCCGCAACAAAAACTTATTTAATAATCTTATTCATTTACACTAAAAAATTGTAAAAATTCACTTACCTTCTTTGTTAACGGTTGATGGCTTTCACTGCCGCCACCCTGGCTGTGTGAGGCCTTGCTGCCAAGGGCTTGTTCTATGGCAGCTTCTCTGCGCATTCTCATGGCTTCAGATTGTATATTTCCAAGCTCCTGAAGCATAGGCGACTGTCCCCACCACCACATTATGTCCTGCTGAGCATGGGCAAAGCCCTTGTAACCCTGTAGCTTATACCAGAACCACATCTTTGCATAAGATGTCTCAATGTGAGTCGGATTGTTTTCTCCCTGATAAAAGAGGGCATAGACCCCAAGGATAGGGCCAATGACAGGCACCTTTCCTCCCGTCTTTTTGAAAGCATTCCATACGCCGTCACCGATTAATGACGCAGGCAGCAATTCAGCAAGTTTGTCACCAAGCGGATAGATATCGCGATTTTGTGATGATGGGTAGAGTATATCATCAGCAATGAGGTCGTCAATTATCTTTTGCGCATCATCTGTAAGCACGAATGCCTGGAACATAAAATCATAGAGTTGCTCTAAATAAACGTCTGCAA
>CAKKPF010000020.1 GCA_919901575.1 Candidatus Brocadiaceae bacterium | reverse complement strand
GCTGAATGAAGTCCGGGAAGAGATGACCTGGAGAGGGATGGTGCCTTGATGTTTCTAATATCAAAAAAGGGTGTGCCGAAAGCCTAATTTTACAAATCCATATTCCTTCTTCTATTCTTTAGCCATGAATGGATATCTATAGTCTGTTGGAGGCACGAATGTCTCTTTAATTGTTCGTGGATTTACCCAGCGAATCATATTAAGAAAACTGCCGGCTTTATCATTGGTCCCGCTTGCACGGCTGCCGCCAAAAGGCTGCTGGCCGACAATCGCCCCTGTTGGTTTATCGTTGATATAAAAATTACCCGCCGCATTTACGAGAATCTTTTCCGCCAACGCAATCGCCTCCCTGCTGCGGGAGAAAATGGCTCCTGTTAATCCATAGGGAGAAGTTTCGTCACACAAATGCAGTGTCTCTTCAAATTTATCATCTTCATAAACATACACGGTAAGAACAGGCCCAAAGACCTCCTCTTCCATCGTGCGAGAGTGAGGGTTGGCGGTAACCGCAATCGTGGGTTCAATAAAATATCCTTTGCTGCTGTCATAGTTTCCGCCGCACACAATCTCTGTCTCATTGCTGTCTTTAATGGATTCGATGTACTTTATAATTTTAGAAAATGCCGGTTCGTCAATCACCGCATTTATAAAATTGCCGAAATCCTCCACATCACCCATCTTCACTGTTTTCATTTCTTCAAGTATGAAGTCCTTTAAATCTGCCCATAAACTGCGGGGGATATAAGCGCGGGATGCGGCGGAGCATTTCTGTCCCTGATATTCAAACGCACCCCTTATCATGGCTGTGCCAAATTCTTCAACCCTGGAGTCTTTGTGAACAAAGACAAAGTCCTTGCCGCCCGTCTCGCCCACAATGCGTGGATAACTCTTGTAATTCTTAATATTATTGCCTACCGTCTGCCACATATTCCGGAAAGTAGCTGTGCTTCCAGTGAAATGGATACCGGCAAGGTCTGGAGAGTTCATAATAATTGGACCGATCTGACTTCCATCTCCGGGAATGAAATTAATGACTCCATCCGGGACGCCCGCTTCCTGGAAAAGTTTCATAACATAATAAGCCGAATATACAGCGTTTGAAGCAGGTTTCCATAAAGCAACATTCCCCATCATGGCAGGTGCGGATGGGAGGTTTCCGGCAATAGAAGTAAAATTAAAGGGTGTTGCGGCAAAAATGAAACCCTCAAGAGGACGGTATTCTAATCTATTCCAGGTGCCGGCAGTTGAGATTGGCGGCTGCTGCTCGTAAATCTTCATTGTATAAAATGCATTAAAACGGAGAAAGTCTATCAATTCACACGCTGCGTCTCCTTCGGCCTGGAGGACGTTCTTGCTTTGGCACAACATACTGGCCGCATTTAATGACGAACGCCAGGGTCCTGCAAGAATTTCCGCCGCCTTGAGAAAAATTGAAGCGCGATGCTGCCAGTCCATCTCCGCCCACTGCCTGCGCGCCTTAAGAGAGGATTCAATGGCCATTTGCGCTTCCTTCTCTCCTGCTTTATGATACGTTCCCACAACGGTTCCGTGGTCATGGGGGAGTATGCATTTCCCCAGGTTTCCTGTCTTTATTTCCTTACCGCCGATAATAATGGGTATTTCTATATGCCGGTTTTTTAA
>CAKKPF010000019.1 GCA_919901575.1 Candidatus Brocadiaceae bacterium | reverse complement strand
ATGTTGAAGTCTATATCGAGGATACTGATTATATCTGAGATGGAATCAAATGTTGCTTCCCAATCATTTTTGGCATTTTCTACCTTGATATTTAATTCTTGAAGTTCTTCCATGGCATCTTTGAGCGCCCTGGTCCTTTCTCCTACCATCTCCTCCAGCTTATCAGTATGTTCCTTAATAGTATCTTGGGATGTTTTGAGTCTCTGTGTCATCCCGTTAAAACTCTCAGCCAGTATGCCGATTTCATCTCCTGTCTTTATATCCAATCTCCAGTCAAAATTACCCTCTCCCACTAACCCTGTATATTCAACAAAACGCCTTATTGGAATGACAATGCCTTTTGTGAGAAATAGTCCATAAAGACCCGTGCTTACAATTATGACAACTAATATGCACAACACTATAATCATGTATCTGTGGAATTGAGCGTCTATAGCCTCAACTTTCACTAGTGTATTGAGACGAGCCTTCCTGTTGAGATCCTTCGCATCTTCGGTCATATTGTCAACTAATAAATCCATCTCCTCCATAAGGCGTGTTCCCTCTTCATTGCCTATGGGGTTGGGTATATCAAAAATCTTTTCGGCAAGGGATATTACGAGGGTATATTTATCCTTCAAACGGGCGAGTAGCTCTCGTTCTTCTGCCAAAATTCGTGTGGAGTAATGTTTACCTTCCAGTATCTCAAATTGCCTGTTCACATCCGCAACGAGGTCTTCAAATGTATATCTCTCCTCTTCATCCCCATGTATAAGGTACTCGTTGGCGGGCATAATAAGCTTATTAAGGAACAACCCAAGACTGTATACCATTTCATTTTAGTTTTGATAGTTCAGCATCTCTTTAATGTTCTTAGAGTTAAGTCTTTTCATGTGTAAGACCACTCCCAGTATCAAGCCGGTGAACATGAAAATGAAAAGACACAAAAAGCCCAGATATTTTGTTCTTATCTTCATATAAATTAACTCCTTTCAGTCGTCAATTTATGTTGCTTTGCCTGTCCGACCGGACGGGCTCCTACCAAAAACATTGAAATTCCATTACATTAAAGTAGGTAGGGTTTCCCCGTCTGAATGACTTAGTCGGGCAGGTTACCCGACAATATAACTTTTGGAGCGCATCGACCATGTCGATGCGTTTTGGCAGGCGGGCGTAACGTTATGTATTTAAGCATCGTCACGCCTGCCCGCCAAGCATTTGGGCGGGGTCAATGTATTCCAAATAACATCGTCACGCCCGCGCGGATCGGTGCGTCTGTCATAGTACTCATCAAAATCACCGGAGAATTGATTGGTAATCTTTACACCTTTTATCTTATCTCTCGGTATAAGAGGAATGTTTACATTGAGTAGAGTCCCACTTGGCAATTCGTTTTTGATTATCGGCTTAAACCCCAAATTTTTTTCGTGGAATACCTGATTGACGGATGATTGATTGCAGTGTACCAATACGAAGTTCAGCGTGATTAGGTACAGGAACTGTTATTGTCTTTCCATCCTCCTTACATTGCATCACAATATGACTTCCACGTATTCGTACTTCTTTAAATCAATGATTTGATAAATTTTACAAACTTCCTTACCAGAGAGTACGCGTAATTTAGCCAACTTCCACCTCAAGTTGTGTTATATAAACTTTATTATGGAGTCGAGTTTTAACTTCTTCTGATGATGCGCATTCGAAAAACAACTCTAATGCCTCTTGAAGATTTCTTTTAGCTTCTTCAATAGTGTTTCCCTGACTGGCAATATCAAGTTCCGGACATAAAGACACATACCCATTTTCTTCACGCTCAATAATTGCCGTTAGTTGACGATTCATAAATACTCCTTTCATTAAATTAATATATCAGTTAAGTGGAAAACAGTCCTTATTTCCTGACATTTTACCTATTTTTTCACCATCCCCACGATTCAACCTCTTTAAGAAAGGCATAATCTGTCAGATCATATCTGAGCGGGGTTATAGAAATATAACCGTCCTTAAGCGCATGCATATCAGTGCCAGCAACATCTATTTTCGGCCAGCCGGTTCCCGCAAGCCAGTAATAGGCTATGCCGCGTGGGTCGGTGCGTCTGTCGTAATGCTCATCAAAATCACCGGAGAATTGCCTGGTAATCTTTATACCCTTTATCTTATCCTTCGATATCAGAGGGATATTTACATTGAGCAGAGTCCCTCTTGGTAATTCTTTATTGATTATATGGCCAATTATCTCTTTTGCTATAACAGCAGCGCCCTGGATATCAGGTGACGATTCTGAAATTTCCAGAGAA
>CAKKPF010000018.1 GCA_919901575.1 Candidatus Brocadiaceae bacterium | reverse complement strand
AGGCATCAACTCTTCTGTTTCATTACAGGCGAAGCCAAACATCATTCCCTGATCTCCGGCGCCATGTTCTCTATGCAAGCCCACACCTTCAGTGACACCCTGTGAAATATCCGGAGATTGCTTATCAAGTGACGTCAAAACAGCACATGTCTGGTAATCAAATCCCATAGATGAATCGCAATAGCCTATATCCTTAATAGTCTCCCTGACAATAGCCGGCACATCTATAACAGCCGTAGTAGTTATTTCACCGGCGACCATTACCATTCCGGTTGTTACCATCGTCTCACATGCAACACGAGCTATTGGGTCCTGTGCCAGAATTGCGTCCAAAATGGCGTCGGATACCTGGTCGGCAATCTTGTCCGGGTGCCCCATAGTTACTGATTCAGAAGTAAATAAATGCTTTCCTTTCTTCATTTGATCCTCTTTTCCTTTCCAAAGTTTTTGTTAAAATTCAATCTCTTTCGTTGAATCGTCATAATTATATGGAAGACTACCCGCCCGTACCGAACGGGTACCTGCCCGAATAGGTACAGGCGGGCGTTCGGGCGGAAAGTCTTCCGCTACATTTTCTTTCTAAAATTTTTCCTATTATTTCCATATTTTTCCCGGTAGCGCCTCTTTTTTCATTAACCACCTTTTGTGCTTTAAGTCCCATCTCTTTTGCCGCATCAGGATTCTTGATAAAGAATTCAATTGTTTTAAAGAGTTCGTCCTCTGTCCCGACCATTTTGGCGGCTCTGTTCTTTAGCAGGAGGTCTGCTTCTTCTTTAAAGTTGAATGTGTGCGGGCCAAAAACAACCGGCTTTCCCAGCCCTGCCGGTTCCATCATATTCTGGCCTCCGGATGGCACGAGGCTTTTCCCAACAAAAACATAATTTGCCAGCGAATATATCTTCCCCAGATCACCTACAGTATCAATTAATATAATTTCTTTCTTTGTATTCTGCCAGTTATAATTATAGCCTTCTAACTGTGTTTTCAATACTGGTATAAACCCCATCTTTTCTATCAACCTGGAAACGTCTCCGGTTCTTTCGATATGTCTTGGAGCTATGATTAATCTCAGATTCGGACAGGTTTCATTCAGCCTTTTAAACACCCTGATTAATATTTCTTCCTCACCATCATGTGTGCTCCCGCCTATAAGCACTAAATCATCGTTCTTAATGCGGAATAAATCTGCAAGTTCCCTGCTGATATTTTCATCAATATGGGTTGGGATATTGTCGTATTTCATTGTGCCGGTAACAAAGATTTGTTTACCGGGAATTCCGAGATCGCGAAAACGCTGTGCGTCAATCTCCGTTCTGGCGCAATAAGTGTTCATTTCATTGGTCAGACTGTCGCGGAAAGCCCTCGAAAAATGACTTATGGTTCGGTATGCCATAAAAGATTTATTGGATATCCTTCCATTAACTATGATTACCGGAATGTTTTTCTTATACGCTGATACTAAAAAGTTTTGCCAAATTTCAAGTTCTATTAACAGTATACAACCCTG
>CAKKPF010000017.1 GCA_919901575.1 Candidatus Brocadiaceae bacterium | reverse complement strand
CTGGTTGAAATTAATAATAAAAGCTTGATTAATCAAAAAGCGGCCTTCCCTCTCAGTTCATCACTTCTGAATCAAACCAAAAACATATTAATAGCTTCCGTAAACCCGAAAATGGAACCACTTTTTCACAAACATTTAGGCAAAAAACATAAAAAGAAATTACTAAAAATAGGCAGAGAAATAAAACTAAAGATGCCTATACTTGTTGACAATTCTCAAAAGGTTGGGATTGATAGATTATTAAATACACTCGCTGCATATAGGAGAACTAAGACTTCCACAATTGTTATTGATTTTGGCACGGCAATAACCATTGACATAGTATCGAAGAACGGTGAGTTTCTGGGTGGATTGATACTGCCCGGAATAAGAACAAGCGCTTATGCCCTGAATAAACAAACCGCCCTTTTACCTGAAGTAGTTATAAAAAGAACCAAAAACATTATTGGAAAAAATACAGAAGATGCCATCAAAGCTGGAATTTATTTTGGTACGGTAGGTTCTATAATTCACATAATAAGAGAGATTCGCAAGGTTTACGGGGATATGCAAAAAATTATTGCAACAGGTGGAGATGCAAAAACATTCAAAAAGGATATTTCTGAAATTGACAAAGTTATTCCACGTTTAACTTTGGAAGGGATAAGGATAGCTTTTAAAGAAAGCCTTAATCCATAGGATTTGGCTAAACAAGTTTCTTTTTATTCGAAAACCTTTTCAACTTATTAATTAATGTTTTATAGCCATCTTCGTCTCTCAATCCATCCAGATCGCTGTCATTCTCCATATGCCTTATGTCGTTATAGCCTAAATCTATTGCTTTACCTAAAAATTCCAGAGACTTATTAACACTTCCCAACAATGAATAACTGCAAGCAAGATTATAATGGACTAAAGGATCACAGGGCTTAAGTTTCGCTAATTTCACGTCTACCTTCAATCCTTTCTCATGCATCCCATTAGCAGTATATACATTGCCAAGCAGCATCAGACACTCTATGTAGCTCGGGTATTTCTCGAGAACACCTTCCAAAAACCAGATTATAAATTCATCATCTGTCTTTCGGAAATCCGGCGTTTTTAAATCAAACTCATACTCTGGGATTCTTAATGTCATTTAGTAAATGGCAACCTTATTTTTTATATACTAAAATTCTCAGTTAAGCTTATTTTAGTTTATTGTAAATTGATTTAATGTCAAGTATGATTTTTAAAAATTATCGCTGATAGAGCCTTATGCCTTTCACCTTGACATATTTTTCTGTGATAAGTAAAATTGTAAATTCATTAACACTTAACGTTTTTAAATCAAATTAACAATATAAAATTGAAACTTTACGAATATCAGGCGAAGGAAATCCTTCGCAAATATAATATAAATGTTCCCAGAGGCGAGGCGGTAACTGATGCAGAAGGGGCGGCAAATATATATAATCAATTGGGAGCAAAGAAGTGCGTTATAAAAGCTCAAATCCTTGCAGGCGGCAGGGGAAAAGGCGGTGGTGTAAAGGTAGTGGAGACGTTGGACGAAGTAAAAAGCTACACTTCTGAAACCATCGGTTCGCTCTTAATAACTGCTCAAACAGGGAAAAAAGGGATAAAAGTAAACAATGTTCTCATAGAAGAAGCCATTGACATAGAGAAAGAGTTATATCTGGCTATCTCAATAGACAGAAGCGCTTCCAAAATCACTGTAATAAGCAGCACAGAAGGGGGAACTGAAATAGAGGAGGTTTCTTCAAAAGCACCTCATAAGATTTTCAAAGAACAAATCAATCCAATACTGGGTATTCGCGATTTCCAGGCACGTCAAATAGCGCTTAATCTGAATTTGACCGGATCTCTTTTAACAAAAGCATCTAACCTGCTCAAAAACCTGTTCAAGATATTCATCGAAAATGACTGTTCCCTTCTTGAAATAAATCCACTCGCATTAACTACTGAAGGAGAGTTATTCGCCCTGGATATAAAAATGGATATCGATGATAATGCCATTTTCCGTCATAAGGAGTTTCAAGAAATACATGACCTTTCAGAAGATAAAAGTACCGAAAAAATGGCCTCAGAAGCAGGATTGAGTTACATCGGACTGGAAGGGAATATAGGCTGTTTAGTTAACGGCGCCGGCCTGGCAATGGCCACAATGGATATTATCAAACTTCATGGCGGTTCACCCGCTAATTTCCTGGATGTGGGAGGCGACGCCCCGGTTGAAAGAGTTACAACCGCCTTTGAGATAATCTTTACAGACCCGAAGGTCAAAGGCGTATTAGTAAACATTTTTGGCGGCATAATGAAATGCGACATTATCGCCGAGGGAATTATCCAGGCTATAGAGAAAGTTAACATTAAAGTACCGCTCGTAGTCAGATTGGAAGGCACGAATGTTAAAATCGCAAGAAAGATACTAGACAACCCCGATCTTAACATAATCTTTGCTGACAGCATGAAAGATGCATCCAAAAAGATAATTAAGGCCGTAAGGGGCAAATAACAAATGTCAAAATCCAAATGACAAATAACCAAAACCTGAATAAGCGCAGTAAATAATTATGGTAAACAGAGATGAGCATCTTAATCAATAAAGACACTAAAGTAATCTGCCAGGGAATTACCGGCAAGTCAGGAATGTTTCATACGGAACATATGCTGGAATACGGCACAAAAATCCTTGCAGGCGTTACTCCCGGAAAAGGCGGTTCTCAGGTTTTCGGCGTTCCGGTCTTTGACTCCATGAAAGAGGCTGTAGAGAAAACCGGATGTGACACATCCATAATTTATGTACCGGCGCCATTCGCTGCAGATGCAATTATTGAGGCCGCAGAATCTGAAATTAAATTAATCATTTGTATTACAGAAGGAATCCCTACCATTGACATGTTAAAAGTCAAAGCGTATCTCAATACTAAAACAGCACGCCTGATAGGGCCTAACTGTCCGGGAATTATTACTCCGGGAGAATCAAAGATAGGAATTATGCCGGGTTACATTCATACACCGGGATCAGTAGGTGTTGTGTCAAGAAGCGGCACATTAACCTACGAAGCCGTGTGGCAATTAACACAAAGAAATATCGGCCAGTCAACGTGTATTGGAATTGGCGGCGACCCTGTTATCGGAACAACATTTATAGATGTTCTGAAACTCTTCCAGGAAGACGGCAATACCGAAGCAGTAGTCCTGATTGGTGAGATTGGCGGAAGCGCAGAGGAAGAAGCGGCTGAATTTATAAAGATGGAAGTAACCAAGCCTGTAATAAGTTTCATTGCCGGATTAACCGCGCCGGAAGGCAAAAGAATGGGTCATGCGGGAGCCATTATTGCCGGAGGCAAAGGCACGGTTGCCGAGAAAGTATCCTGCTTACGAAGCTCTGGTGTCACCGTTGCAGATAGTCCGGCAGATATAGGAGAGACGGTTGAGAAGGTTTTAAGCCCGTAATCTAAATTAGATATTTGTTGTAAAAAATTGTATAATATTTTGTAACCGTTCACGGGGTATCGGCTAAACTCTATTGCAAAAGGAGTCATAACCCCCTTAATCCCCCTTTTTTAAGGGGGAATTAAGTTGGATAGCAAATATTTTCAGCTTCATGGCGCAACAACTTTCAATCAGTAATGGCTAAGAAAAAGGGAATCGTTCACATAAATCACAAAAGATGTAAAGTATGCGGCATTTGTGTTCATATTTGCCCTGTACAGAATTATATAATAAACCAAAACAAACTCAAAGATCTTGGCAAATGCATTGCGTGTCTGCAATGTGAAAGATTCTGTCCGGACATGGCGCTCATTATAGATACTAAAGATGACAAAAAAACTCCTACAGGGTAATCAGGCAATTGCTTTGGCTGCCGTAAAGGCCGGTTTAAATTTCTTTGCCGGATACCCTATTACGCCAGCCTCAGAGATTTTACACGAACTGGTTAATCAAAAAACAGTAAAGGTATTGCAGATGGAAGACGAGATTGCCTCAGTCAATGCAATTATTGGTTCGTCTCTGGCAGGGGCAAAATCTATGACGGCAACATCGGGACCGGGGTTCTCACTAATGCAGGAAAGTATCGGCCATGCCCACATGATGGAAGTCCCGCTGGTAATCGTAAATGTTCAACGTGTCGGCCCAAGTACCGGCATGCCGACATTTCCTGCCCAGGGTGATATCATGCAGTGTAAATATGGCAGCCATGGTGATTACTTCCCTATAGTCTTTTATCCAAATTCGGTTGCAGAACTATATGAATTTACTTTCCATGCATTCAATGCCGCTGAAGAATCGCTCAGCCCTGTGATACTTTTAAGTGACAGTTATGTCAGCCACCTTTACGAAACTATTGAGGAAGCTGATTATCCGGTATCTAACAGAACTTTAGCTCCATTGGGAACGTCCAATAGACACTTCACAGGTCTTACTCATAAGGATTCAAGACCGGTAACATCTGATCCCGGGGTACATAAAAAATTAATAAAACATTTAGAGACAAAGCAAAAAAAAGTGTCCAGGAAGTATAATAATTATGAATATATTGAAAATAAGTATTCAGACATCCTCCTGATAACGTACGGTGCATTGTCCAGGGCGGTATATGACCTTAAAGAAGATTTCGCAATTTATAGACCTGTAAGGATTTTCCCAATGGTTGACAAGATTAAAAACATAGCTAAAAAATATAAAGAAATTGTCGTTATGGAAATGAACGCTGGACAATATGTTAATGAGATTGAAAGATTGCTGCATCGTGAGGTTAATTTCATCCCAATTCTGGGAGGCAAAATAGATTTAAATGAGATTTGGACAAAACTAAGGAGAATCAAGAAGAAAAGATGACCAAAGAGCTTACTTACCTTAATTATCTGAAGCAGGACAGATTACCGCACCAGTGGTGTCCCGGATGCGGCAACGGAATCGTTCTTAAACTTGCCTGCCAGGCCATGGAAAAACTGAATTTCCTGAAAACAGGAACCGTTATGGTATCGGGTATTGGCTGCTCAGGGAGGAGCGCCGGTTTCTTTGACCTTGATTCAGTACATACGGCTCATGGGAGAGCGCTCCCGGTAGCCGAGGGAATAAAGCTGGCCAATGAAAAATTAAACGTAATGGTCATCAGCGGTGATGGCGACCTGTTTGGAATCGGAGGGAATCATCTCCTGCATGCCTCCAGAAGAAATACAGACATTACTATAATATGTATCTCAAATGCCATATACGGTATGACAGGCGGTCAATGCTCTCCCACAACTGAACTGAGTTCAAGGACACTGACCACCCCGCGTGGGAATGTAGATACACCTATAAACGTGCAGGCATTGATTACGGCACATAACTGCTTTTATGCCCGTTCTACTACATACCATTTGAATCATGCATTGAAGTGTATTACAGAGGCATTACAGCATAAGGGATTGTCCTTTGTAGAAATAAAATCTCAATGCATTACAAATGACGGCCGCAGGCGCGGCTTTAAGAATTCTTATGAAATGTTAATGTCCTACAAGGATACCTACAAAATCAATAATAATTCAAGTGTATTAGAGCATGATGAAATCGGAATTATAAAATGAAATATGAAATAAAGAAACTTGAAGAGCACGAAGTTGAGGAGACCGTAGAACTATTCAAAGCAATAGTTGACGAATTGCACGCCGACAGCTCTGACATCGAACGTTCACACTACAAAGCAACTCACTCTGTGAAAAAAGTCAAGGAAGAATTAAACGATAAAGATTGCATCTATCTAGTAGGAAAATTGGGAGAAGAGGTCATCAGCTTTATGTTTGCCTTGGTCTCTGACGGCATTGGCAATATCCAATGGTCAGGAGTCAAGCCGGAATATAGAAGAAAAGGGTATGCACAGAGGCTTACGGACAGAACGATTAAACAATTTATAAAAAAGTCATGCCACGTAGCAAGAATATTTGCTTATCCGGAAGCAAAAGGCGCATACAAGCTGTTCAAAAAGTCTGGTTTTGAAGAAAAATCATATATAGATGAACAGTTTTTTGGCGTCAGCATAATCTTAATGGAAAAAATATTAGCGCCGGTGCCTCTCAAAAAAATAGCAAAAAAAATAGTGCTTGCCGGTGAAGCAGGACAGGGTATTAAACTCATGGCACATACCCTTGGTAATATACTGGCCAAAATGGGAAAAGAGGTATCACTTAATATTATTTACGGCTCCGCCGTGCGCGGAGGAGAAATTACTGCAGAGTTGATCTATTCTGACGAGAAGATAGATACCCCATTCTTTGGTAAAGCTGACCTGGGTGTCTGCTTATCAAAAAGTAAGAAGGGAC
>CAKKPF010000016.1 GCA_919901575.1 Candidatus Brocadiaceae bacterium | reverse complement strand
CTCGGAAACTTTCCGCGCAAATCCCGGGGCATCTTCTTCGCTGGAAACGTAGGAAACTTTTCTTTTCTGTTCGACTCTTAAAGACAATATCTTGTTCTGCCTGAGAAATGCCAGGGTATAGTGGGAAAGTTCTCTGGAAGAATCTACAATATGAATCTCTTTGCCTGTACAGCTTTTCCACATTTCGTGTATAGCCTGTTTAAATACGCCGTAATGGGTACACCCCAGAATAAGAACATTGATGTTTTCTTCCATAAGAGGCTTTAGATTAGCTTCGATAATAGACATGTCCCTTTGACTCACCACATAAGACCTCCTCTTGTCAAACTCACTCATGTCAACCATAGTAGCAAACAACGGCGCAGCTACGCTGAATATTCCGGCCTCTTTATTATGACTTCGTATTTCATTTATGTAAGCTCCGCTTTCTATCGTAGCCTTTGTCGCAACAAGTCCTATATTCTTTATCACTACCCCTTTAGCATTCTCAAGTCTAAACACGGCTTCAACAGCAGGCACAATGGGGCCGAGAATAGGTATGGAGAACTCTTTTTCTAGTATAGCCCTGGCGTTGGCATCCATTGTATTACAGAATAGTACGATCTTCGCTCCCAGGTTATATGCAGCTTCCACATATATCCGGCAAAGCTGCTCAATTCTCTTAGGAATGGTTCCTCCAAGACGTTTTGATAATACACTGATAACGACAACATCTTCACCAGAAAGTTCACTCAATTTTGACAAATGTTCCTGCATAATTATTGGTGCAATTCCTGTATCCATGACCACAATCTGCCCATTAGGCCTATAGTCCCTGAATGGAAGGTGCATCACGGCAAGAAGTCGTTTAACGGCTATCATATCTTTAACTACAGATGGTTTTATCCAATGTTTCAGGGCAGTTCTTAATATTTGCTGCCTGTAATGTTTTCCAACCTTTGATTTTTTAGAAACCAGTTCCTTCATTGCCGTTTCTCCACGCCTTATTGCTCTCCATTCCTTCAGCCATATTAGCGCAGCATCATGATAAGGTGTTTCCAGTATCTTTCTTTCCCCTTCTATTCGGCCATGAACTATGCTCAGAGTATCAAGCAGCTCTTTATCCTTGGGTGCAAGCAGATGCTTTAAGAGCAGTGTTTTCAGCGCTTCGTCCTCCACCCAGTTTATTACCTGTTCATCAGTAGTGACGCCATCCGGTTCCGGCCAGAAACCATCCGGACCCATAATGCGGTATTTAACCAGTCTGTTACCTATTTCTCTTGAGAGCCTTGCCGTTTCATTCATGGTTAAGTGGATTGGTATCGTTTTAATTTTCCCCTTAATCTCCTTAATATCCATAAGCACTATGGCATTACTTGCACCACCCAACTTTACATTGTAAAGGGCATGGTGCAAACTCACACATGTAGCTGAAGCTTCAACCTCTTCAAGTATCAGCTTTTCCACTCTATCCCTTGCCTCTTGCAGTGACATCTTGCCTACACCTTCGGGCAGACGGACATGTTTGATAAATTTTAAGGCGCCTTTTCCGGGACCAAGCGCCAAATTATGTTGAACCAGGATAAATTTAATTGGTTTAACAGCGCCATTATCTAGAACCAGATTAATCGTATCTATAAATCGTTGCCTCGGTTCTTTCAATTGCTTAAACAAATGGCAATATTTGTTATAAAAATCCCTGTCCTTCTTTTGAATAATGAGCTTGACTTTGTCTATCCGGCGATGTATTTTCCCTAAAGGATTTAACTTTGAGTAATTTTTGCCAATTTGCTGCTGCGTATAATCTAATGACATTTCTACCTCTTACTGGACTGTGAATATTTAAGTCTTGTTTTTATTCCGTACTTTCTTCCGGTTAATAATAAGTGTTCCAATATAATAAAAACATCTCATAATTTCTATAATTTAATGGATAACAAGATCAGGGTCGTACAATACGGGCTTGGGCCTATCGGGAAGAAAATCACTCAATATCTGCTTGAAAGAGATAGTGTCCGGATTGTTGGAGCTATAGATTCTGATCCAGCGAAACTTGGCCTTGATATTGGCGAATTGGCAGGATCACCCGTGCCTTACGGTGTGTGTATCACAGATAATCCAAAGACACTACTCAGTAAAGTGGATGCTGATATTGTGGTGTTGACAACCACGTCAAGCCTTGAGAATATTAAATCACAAATTATCGAGATTGTATCGTTTGGAATTAATATAGTTTCTACCTGCGAAGAACTCTCTCATCCATGGTTAACCAACCCGGAAATAGCGGATGAGATTGATGTAGCGGCAAAAATGAATGATGTTTCTGTGTTAGCTACGGGCATTAATCCAGGATTCCTGATGGACTTTCTCCCATTGGTAATGACCGGTATCTGCCGTAATGTTAAGAAAGTAACTGTAGAGCGCATCCAAAACGCACAATTCAGGAGGAAACCCTTCCAGAAAAAAATCGGCGCCGGCCTCACGGTAGAACAATTCAATGACAAAGTGAAAGAAGGCACTTTACGGCACGTAGGACTAACGGAATCTATACATATGATTGGACACAAGATCGGCTGGAAATTGGAAAAAACCGAAGATATAATAAATCCTATCATTGCCACAGATAAAGTAGTTACCACTGATCTCACAATCGAACCTGGCAAAGTAAGAGGGGTCAGCCAGATTGGACGTGGATATGTAGAAAGTAGAGAAGTAATTACCCTGGTCTTCAAAGCATCCATAGGAGAACCCGACCCACACGATCGTATTATTATAGAGGGAACGCCAGATATTGATATGACCATTAAAGATGGTATCAATGGCGACATTGCAACCTGCGCAATTACAGTCAATGCCATACCAGCCGTAATCAAGGCTCCTGCGGGTCTTAGGACCATGTCAAACATTGAGACAATATCTTATTCCTGTTAAAATCATAGGCCGTACAAGCTATATATACCCCTGTAGTGGAAACCTGCCCGCCTGAATGACGAAGTCGGGCAGGAAGCTTCCGCTACATTTTATTCAACATAAGAAGGTAATTTCTCAAAGTTGTTATTATAAGAAATAATGTTATGCCTATAACGTTTAAACAATTAAGGACACTCAAAGAATTAGCACCTTGCGAAAGACTGCAGGAAGCAGTATGGAAATTTAATAAGGACGATATAATACCCTCAAGATTTATGCTGGTGTTGTGCAAACATGGTGGATTTGCTATGGGCGCATTTGATGGAGATTCAATGATAGGCTTTCTATTTGGTGTTCCTGCAATTCATTATGGACGGCCTTCACAACATTCCCATATGATGGCAGTGCTGCCGGAATATCGTGATCAAAACATAGGCTTTAAGTTAAAAATAGCCCAACGGGAAGATGCCTTGAATCGCAATATAGACCTTATAACATGGACATTCGACCCGCTGCAATCCAGGAATGCACACCTGAATATAAACAAGTTAGGTGTCATTGCCTGTAGTTACGATATAAACCTGTATGGAGAAGAAACTTCCAGTAAACTGCACAGCGGTCTAGGCACGGACCGTCTTCTTGCTGAATGGTGGCTTGTCAGTGATAAAGTCAAATCCATTATAGATGGACAAAATCAGGAGGTCGCGAAGATACAGCCCGCAGAAGGCCAGAACATAAATAGAACGGAACGAAACGAACAGGGATTGCTCGTGCCAGTAGAGGCGGATTTAACACTGACAAATGACGTGCTGCTGCTGGAGATACCAGATAATATTGATAAAATGAAAGACTCCGATATACAAGTTGCACGCAAGTGGCGTGAACTTGTCCAGAAAGCATTTCTATATTATTTTGACGCCGGGTATTACATTAATTCTCTGCATATTGCACGAGAGGGCAATATACGTAGAACCTACTATGTCCTGGAACGTCTAACAAAATCATACAGGCCAATGACTAACTATTGAAAAATAGTGAAAAAGAAAGAATGTTATTCCCCCTTGATTCTCTCAATTCTAAATAGAACCTAAATTGAGCGATTTTATATTACATGCCGTTGTAGCCGCTGGCTTCCTGCCCGAATAGGTACCCGTCCGAACGGCATTGCCGGGCGGGCAGGCGGGTAGCCTGCGTTTTTCATCATTTGATGGGTTTGCGTAAGTTACGCAACCTCAAGGTTGCGGCTACAAAATCGCTCAATTTAGGTAGAAATAAATAGGTGTCTGTCCCATTTTACCTCAGTTTACGGTTACTTCTTCTTTTGTATCCATTTATTCATAATAGAAATTGACAATTTTAATACAGTTGAGATAATGTTATGAAGATGCATATTATATTTTACAGGTTCGCATTGGCCACCATGTTAGGGTGAACAATATAGCCAGAAGATACATGTTATGTATTAACTCTGGCGCTGATCCGCCTATGTGTTTTCCTAACCTGTATATTATGACGTCAACACATTTTAACATGAAAGGAGAAATGTTATGTCAAACAGAAGGACGTTCCTGAAGTCATCGTTAGCCGTAGCCGCCGGTTTAGCTGTTGGTCACGTATCCCCTGTATCTGCAGATTCCGTTTCGTTTCCAAATGGTATTGTCTATACAAAGAACAACCCTGGTAAATGGTCACAGAAGGTAAATGGACATGCCCCAATAGTCAATGTGGAAGGAAATAAGGTAACAGTCACAACTACTCATGTTATGACTGACGAACACTATATTGTGAGACATACAATAGTCTCCGAAAATGGCGACGTCCTGGGTGAAAAAACATTTTCTCCATCTGACGCTGAAGCAAAATCAGTATTTGCGCTGTCTGACGTCAGCTCTAAATATGTTTGGGATACCACAACACTTTATGCTACAAGCTTCTGCAACAAACATGACCTTTGGGTCACTGAGTTCGAGGCATAGAAACCTATCCAGCACCTGAGCGCAATCTATCTCGTGACTATATTTGCTTTTATTACAGATGGACGTAAGGACTCGGTACTTCAGCATCAATATTTGAATCATAAACACACAACTTATTCATTGACTGCTTCTTCTTAAGGAATGAAACGCTATCCCATGTATCAGCATATCCCGGATTGATATACTTTGGTAAGTGATTCTTTTTCAGGAGAATGATATTAAGATTGAACGACTGGAAATTCGGGAAATCAATCTGCCGCTTGTACATTTCTTTGAAACCAGCTTCGGCAGAATTGAAAGACGCCGCATACTTTTAACAAAGGTTTTTTGTGATGGAGCCGTTGGTTATGGCGAATGCACAACGGGTGAAGCCCCATTATTCTCTCATGAAACTATTGATACTGCCTGGATTATCATAAAAGGAATATTATCCCCAATCGCAATCGGACGAAACTGGACATCTCCATCTGAAATCGGTCAATGGTTCAAGCCGATTCGAGGCCACCAGATGGCGCGTGCATCGGTAGAAAATGCCTGTTGGGACCTGACTGCCAGAGTTAAAAATATACCCCTTTACGAATTACTTGGCGGTACACTCAAGGAAATTCCCTGTGGTGTATCCATCGGAATACAGGATACCCCTCAACAACTGTTGGAAAAAATCAGAACTGAAGTTGAGGCCGGTTATCGACGGATAAAGATTAAGATTAAGCCAGGTTGGGATTTTGATATCATTAAACAGATTCGCCAGCGCTATCCCGATATCCTCCTCTCTGCAGATGCTAACTCGGCATATACCCTTGCTGACATAAATCTGTTAAAGAGCTTTGATAAATTTAATCTCCTGATGATAGAACAGCCATTGGGTTATGATGATATTGTTGACCACTCCCGATTGCAAAAGCAGATCAGCACAGCCATTTGCCTTGACGAACCGATTACGTCTCTTGATAAAGCGCGCAAGGCTATTGAAATGAAGAGTTGTAGAATTATCAACATAAAGTTGGGACGCGTGAGCGGCTTCAGTGAAGCCGTCAAGATCCACAATTACTGCTACGAACACAATATCCCGGTTTGGTGTGGGGGCATGCTGGAGTGTGGTATTGGCCGTTCCCACAACATCGCACTTTCAACACTCCCCGGTTTCAGTCTGCCCGGTGATGTATCGGCCAGTAAACGATATTACGAGGAAGACATTATCGAACCACCCGTAACAGTTAATGAAGATGGATTTATCAGCGTCCCTCAGGTACCAGGCACCGGATATGAGCCAAAAGAGGATTATATAGAAAGAATTACCGTGCGAAAAGAAGTGTTTCCTGCATAATAAATATTTTTTAAAACTCTTTAAATAAAAAAATATGTCCCCCATTTTTACTTGACTATAAAACCCAATTGATGTGAAATAATTCTTGTAGCACGGTATTAGACATTAGCCTAAAAGTAAAGACAAGGAATTTATGCAAAATACTTCTTTTACAAACCCGAAACTGGTAAAGCTGGCCAGGATACTTATTATAATAGTAATCGTATGGATAGTCGCCGACTTCCTTGGCATAAAGCCTTCAAGATTTATGCGGCCTAAAATAGAAATGCGTCCGGTAACACAACCAATAGGTGACTTAGGAGCAGAAGAAAGAGCCAATATGGAAGTCTTTGAAAGGGTATCTCCGTCTGTTAACTATATAACCAACAAGAAATTCCAGAGGGATTTGTTTTCCTTTAACGTTATGGAAATACCCCAGGGAAGCGGTTCCGGCTTCTTGTGGGATAATAAAGGTCACATTGTAACAAATTTCCACGTTATCTATGAAGCTGACGAAATCGAAGTCAATATGCAAAACGGGAAAAGCTATGACGCCACTATTGTGGGGGCCGATCCCGACCATGATCTGGCAGTATTGCAAATTAATGCTTCTAATCTCAACATTTTACCAGTGATGATCGGAAGCTCTAACGATTTACGGGTAGGGCAAAAAGTACTGGCCATCGGAAATCCATTTGGATTGGATTCCACCTTGACCACAGGCATTATCAGCGCTCTGGGCAGGACTATCCAGTCTATGACCAACAGATATATTCATGACGTAATCCAGACAGATGCTGCCATCAATCCGGGAAATTCCGGGGGCCCGCTTCTGGATTCATTCGGCAGGCTGATTGGTGTAAACACGGCCATTATAAGTCCCAGCGGTACATATTCAGGGGTTGGCTTTGCAGTACCTGTGGATACGGTAAATCGGGTTGTCACCAAATTGATCAATTATGGAAAGGTAGGACGTCCTGGATTTGGCATTTCACTCATTCCTGAACATATTATGTCCAGATTGGGGATGGAAGGAGTGGGTATCCTTGAAGTATACCGGGGTAGTTCAGCGGAAGAGGCCGGGTTGATGGCGGTAAGAAGACTGCCTGACGGGCGAATAGAAATGGGAGATATAATAATTGAATGTGACGGTTCTCAGGTAAAAAAAAGTTCTGACCTCATCAGAATCCTGGACAGACACGAAGTTGGGGACGAAGTGGACATTGTCATCTTCAGGAAAGGCATGAAAAAACCGATCCGGATAGCCATTCAGTCAGTTAATTAATTTTTTTATTTAATTTTCCTCGATAATTAGTTTGTACTCCACCCATTTATATGTAAACATTTGGTTTTCCATATAAATCCCTCTTTACCATATAATTCACTGAATCGGCGGCAACAAAATAATCAAGTCTTATCTCAATGTTGTCATCAGAAAGACCATAACAAAGAGGGCAACCGTTTCTATGATACCCAGCACCATAATGTAGTTTCCAAAACCTTTTTGAGATTCTGCAAGGGCATCGCAAGCCATAGCTCCCATCTTACCCTGAAGCCATGCGCTGAAACCTATTGCCAAACCACCCATAAGGCCTATCGTAAACTTTGTCAGAGGGCTGACTGTTTCCGGCGCTCCCTTAATAGCATTCATCAGGATCATTCCGTAGATTGTTTGTGAAAGCGGCGCTCCCACAAAGGCAACAAGGATAAATGGAGCGTTTTTATTTTGCAAAAAACATTTTTTCCATGCCCCAAGGGCAGCCATTCCCGCAGCGCTTGTTCCTAGTGCGGAACCAAAAGCAGCACAAATTAATGCAAGTACATAGCCCGGATTCCCCAGGCGCTCCAATATATCCATATTATTCCTCCTGTGATTATTCTATCTGTTGTAAATTGTTAACCATATGTCAAATTAAAAGGCTAAAGCCTTAACTCCAAAAGGCTTAAAATGGGAATCCCTCTATTTTCACGATCTCTGTATTTTGAATGGGCGGTAGGTAATTCCCGACCATTGAATATTCAAGTGATTTGAAAATTCAAGAAGATTTAGCCTGATACCATGGACTAAAACGGACATGGCTCCCAGTAAAATATTTATGGTATGGCCGAAGATAAGTATACAAATGGCTATTATAATTGATTTGAGCTCACAGAAACCAATATCCCCTGCCATATTATTAAAGGCTATAGCAACCTCCCTTGTAGCAAGGCCAATAGCAAACAGCCTGATATACGAGATAAGATCCGAAAGACATCCAATGCCGGTTACGGCGCTAATCGGAAGATTTATCATTCCCCTGAAGAGGCCTTTGACAAAACCGTCCCCTCGCTGCCCTTCAAACAGTATTAACATACCAACCCAGTAGCCGACCAGGAAGAATGCAAAAATACTTAGCTCCTCGTTCAACAATAGAAACCTCACAATAAAATATATACCCCATACTAAAGCCGCCCACCCTGTTTGTGAAAGAGCGGTTAAAGATGGGCACAAACCCACGGCAGCCCAGATTCTGGCAAGAGAAAGTTGAATGGCGCCGATTAAGAAGCAGAGACGTATGATGTTAGATTCACTCTCTTGAGTGTAACTGTATAATGAAGGAATGACCAGTCCATTTAATACCGGCAGCCTGCTTATACTCTCTACCCCAAACCACATGCCCGTGACGCCCCCCCAGATAATGGTTGTGGCGGAAAGCAGATAAAAGAGGATTATCTTTTCTCCCGAAATGTTTTTATAAAATCTGCCTGCAATGTAAGTAGCAATGAGGAAAACGGCTCCATAACCACCATCACCTATAATCATTGCAAAAAATATACTGAAAAAAATTAAAAATATACCGTTTGTATCAAACTCTCTATAGCCGGGAGTGACGCCTATGAAATTCATAACGGGCTGGAATATCCTTGTCCATCTTGAATGCTTGAGAAGTGTGGGAACAGGGTCATCATGTAAAGGGTCTTCTATAAGTACCGCCCAGCCTTTCTTCCCAGCCATTTCCCTGACGCTTTCCGTAGCAGATTCCGGACAGAAACCCTGCAGGTAAGAGATATTGTCTTCTTTACCCATTCCTGCCTTAGCTTCTTCATAGTCCAGCGCTCCCCTGTATTTTATTAAAGCCCTCTCGATTGCTAATGATTTATCGTAAAGATTTGACATTTCGTTCTGTTTATGTTGAAGATGCACACTCTTTTCTTTAATCATACTCTCTATTTCATCCATGCCGGAAATGGGAACCTCTATCTCCTCAAGTGGAATGTTTAAATCTTTTTCCTTAGAAATAACAGCAAAGTAGATAGTAGATTTATCTCCAGAGATAATATTGATATTCAACTTTTCGGAAATCTTACGTAACTCCTTCTTATGACACCCGAATAATCTTATTAGAATACCTGCCTCTTTCAATCTGTGAATCTCTTCAGGATCAAACCTTCCCCATACCTTAAGCCTTTCACATTCGATCTCAAGCACGCCTATCTCTTCCTTGAGATGTTTCACTTCTTCAACAAAGCCGAGAAGTTGCCTTGCAAATATGAACCCATCCTCTCCGTTAAAAGAAGGGGGAGAATCTTTAACAAATTTTTCAGGAATAATTGAAACAGCTTTCTCCATTAACTGTATCTTCTCTTTCAACTCTGCAATAGTATTGTTTTCAGTTGGAGTGACAGGCTGCAGATGCACAACACCGATTTCGCCAATGGTATTTAAAACATCATCCATCCATGACGATTTGATGACTATTGTAACCCTCTTCATCCTTACAATCATTTATCTTGCTCCCTGTATCTTATTTTTGGCTATCCTCGCCCATCCCACGGCTGCTGCCTGCTGATCACCAAGAAATATTGAAATTTGTCTGATTGCCATTTTCGCCTCCGGAATCTTAACCTTTTCGAAAAGGTTTACCCTCTGAGATGTGATGTTCAGTTCTTGTTCGAGACGACGAAGCCGCTCCATAAGCACAGATTCTTCTGCCTGTAAAGATATCATTTTACTGATAATGTCAACCGCTTTATCAACCCATAAAGGATATATAAACAAATCGTATCTTTTGATATCTATGTGCGCCTCAACAAAGACAGGAATATCCACCCCTGCTATGTTTTCAACACCGGCTTCAATCTTTTTTAATATAATTAAATCAGAAAGGTCCACTTCCTCACCAAGCAAACAAATCCAAGGGATTATCTTTTCCCTTAATTTGTTAAATTCAAATGCGGTCCTTTCAAGTTCAATCCTTACCCCTTCCATCTCTCTCTGGAGTTGCTGCTTTTTTATGTTAAGGATTGGCAGGTAGCGTTTGTAACGCTTGAGATTGTCCTTCTGTCTTTTCAGCTCTGTCTTTGTAAGCTTGATCTTTTTCATTTATGGGTTATTAGTCAAAATGTAACCGTTTACGGGGTATCAGCTAAACTCTATTGCGAAAGGAGTTTCTCTTTTTAATCAATTTGCGCAGCTATGTTATTGTTTCTTTTTCGGCCAGAACTTCTTTATCAGTTCTGTCCTGATCCCTGTCTCTTCAGGGTCAAAACATTCAGAAAGTATTCTCCACCCTGTATCGAGCGCCTTTTCCAGTGATATATCCACTGATAGATCCATCAAATTCCGTTCAAAAAGAATTCCATATTTAAGAAACCTGTTGTCACTCCGGGTCATTCTGAAACCCATCGCCTTTTTCTCTAATACTTCCTGATAATATGCATAGAGTTGTACCATGGCATCCATCAAAGGCCGATGATCATCCCTAGTATTTTTATTAACAAACTGTTTCAGCCTGCTTAAAGACCCGAAGGGCTCAATCCTGCCGTTGTTAAGATAGTACTGGCCCTCAGTAATATAACCCGTGTTATCCGGTACCGGGTGGGTCACATCATTACCCGGCATTGTTGTGACTGAAAGAATAGTTACAGAACCTGCGTCTTCGAAATCTACGGCCTTCTCATATCTGGCTGCAAGTTGACTGTACAAATCCCCCGGATATCCTCTATTTGAAGGAACCTGTTCCATTGTGATGGCTATCTCCTTGAGTGCGTCACAAAAATTTTTCATATCTGTCAGTAGAACAAGAACCTTTTTACCATGAAGTGCAAAGTTCTCTGCAATAGTAAGGGAGATGTCAGGCACCATAATACACTCCACAACCGGATCTGCTGCTGTGTGAACATATAGAATAGAACGGCTCAGAGAACCTTCACTTTCAAGGGTATTCTTCAAAAAAAGATAGTCATCGTACCTAAGCCCCATGCCGCCAAGGATGATTATATCTACTTTTGCCTGAAGGGCTACACGGGCCAGAAGTTCATTATAAGGTTCCCCGGACGTTGTAAAGATAGATATCTTTTGTGATTCGACAAGTGAATTGAAAAGATCAATCATGGGAATGCCTGTATGTATCATATTGGAAGGAATTAAACGTTTCGCCGGATTTACTGTAGGCCCGCCTATCTCTATAAGGTTTTTTGTCAGCGTCGGCCCTCCGTCACGCGGCCTTCCTGTCCCGTCAAATACCCTCCCTAGAAGATTATCAGAGAAAGAGACCTCCATTTGTTTTCCTAAAAAGCGTACTTCATCACCGGTAGAGACTCCGCCACTGCCTGCAAAAACCTGGAGATAAACCAGCTTGCCATCAATACGAATAACCTCTGCAAAAGAGTCGCCACGCTCAGACTTAATAACAGCCAACTCGCCATATCTTATACCGGTTGCTGAAAGCACTACTACGTTGCCTGATATCTGTATAATCTTATTGTATATCTTCTGCATTCTCTTCCTTAACCATTGTTAATCTTTCGCCCTTTTTTGTTTTAGCTGTTTTTGCTCTGCTGAAATGTGAATCCATTTCTGATTCCACAAGAGCCTGCCGAAAGATGTGTGTTTCTATCTCTGTGCCTGCTTTTCTGTATTTGTGGAACCATTCTCTAATAAGCCTTTCATTTTCAAAAAAATCATTTGAATTCCATTCCGAGCTGTTGTAATCCAGGAACATCTGTCTGCTCCTGTTAAAAAAATTCCTGGCATCATCTTTACTGTTTAGATCAAGAGTGGCATCGATAATTTCTTTAATTATTGAAAAGACCTTTTTCTGGCGCTCTTCTGAAGTAGCCATATCCACTGAATCAAAGGCATTCTGTTGAAGATATACATTATCAAAGAACTCACCCTTAAGATATAATATATAATCATCCAGGGTTATTCCCTCTTCTCCCACAACTTTCATCATCTGGCTAATCTCATGGGCTTTTGAGAGAAGTCTTACTGTGTGATTTCTAGATTGATTATCAATAATGCCGGTATATTTTGACCAGCTATCGAGTGGATCAATAGCAGGATAATGCCTGGCGTCAGACCGCTCCTGCGATAAACCATGGAAGGCTCCTACAACCTTGAGTGTTGCCTGTGTTACCGGTTCCTCAAAGTTTCCGCCTGCAGGACTTACCGTGCCCCCTATAGTAATAGAGCCTGTGCTGCCATCCCTCAGCCTTACCAATCCTGACCTTTCATAAAAGCCGGCTATGGTAGATTCCAGATAGGCAGGAAATGCCTCTTCACCGGGTATCTCTTCCAATCTGCTTGATCTCTCCCTCATGGCCTGAGCCCATCTCGATGTTGAATCGGCAAGTATCAG
Source organism: Candidatus Brocadiaceae bacterium (assembly GCA_919901575.1). GTDB lineage: Bacteria > Planctomycetota > Brocadiia > Brocadiales > Scalinduaceae > Scalindua. The sequence goes on along the minus strand of CAKKPF010000016.1, from coordinate 8,827 downwards.
CACATCAAGTCCCATTTGCCTGTAATACTCTGCCATTGTAATGGCAGTATAAACAGATGCCTCACGGGCTGCAACGGGCATGGAGCTTGTATTGCAGACAATAATTGTTCTCTCCATAAGAGACCGTCCTGTAAATGGGTCAATAATTTTAGGAAACTCTTTGATAGTTTCAACTACTTCGCCTGCCCTTTCCCCGCAGGCTGCGACAATCACTATGTCAACCTTTGCATTACGGCTTGTTATCTGTTGTAACACAGTCTTGCCTGCTCCAAAAGGGCCTGGAATACAATAAGTCCCGCCCTTCGCTACCGGAAACAGTGTATCTATTATCCTTATTCTTGTTATAAGCGGTTCAGCAGGATCTAGTCTTTCCCTGTATAATGTAACGGGACTTCTTATAGGCCACTCAAACATCATACTTAGTGGTATAAGCGATCCTCTCTTATCTTTAATGAGCGCTACCTGCTCCTTAACACTATATTTGTTGGATTCAGCAATATCTACTACCTCATACCTGTCCGATAGATGGAAGGGAACCATTATCCTATGTGTGAAGATACCTTCTTTAACAGTGCCAACGGCATCAGCAGCCTGCAATTTATCTCCAGGCTTCACGCAGGGTGTAAACTCCCATTTCGTATCTTCCGGCAGGGCGTTGATGTGCTTACCCCTTTGGAGGAAAAAGCCCAACTCCCCGGCCAGCTTATGAAGGGGATTCTGAAGGCCGTCATAGAGTTGTCCCAGGAGTCCGGGCCCAAGCTCTACGGACAATAACTCACCCGTAAACTCAACAACGTCATCCATCTTAAGTCCTCTGGTATCTTCAAAAACCTGCAGGTCTGCCCTGTTTCTCTTTATGCGGATAACTTCTGTTTTAAGACGGCTTTCACCTAAAACGGCATAGGCAACCTCATTCTGCTTGACATTGCCTTCAAATTCAACCGTGATCATGTTTTTATTTATGCCAACAATCTTGCCCGTATTTTTCATTGGTTTAAATTAGGCCTTCGGCAACTTTCTGTTCGCTGCGTAGGGGCGTATAATTATACGCCCCTACATATTGTTACAACATCCACCGCTGGTTCAGGCTTGCATCCTGAACCTAAACATTTAGGTTCAATCTGCCTGCCCGAATAGGTACAGCCGGGCAAGATTGAACCAACAATAAAATTGAACCGAATAACTGCACGGACAAACGGAGTTTGTCCATGCCACCAAATAAAAATATTACCTCGACTTATTGAGAAGATACCACTAATCCGTGTCCGCAGCGCCCTGGCTGACAACAGCATTCAGGCTTTCCCTGCCTTCTTCGGCATCAAAAGAAGATATTCTCTCAAGTATCTGAAGTTTAATAAAAAAGACAACAAGCCTTTCTATATCAAAATAATGCCCGAACTCCATCTCGTCAAGATGCCGCCACCTTGCTCTATTAAGAATCTCTTCCGCTATAAGAGGAGAATCCGCATTGAAGGCTTCCTCTGCAAGGAGCGTCTGAGAATGATCAACTATTTCACCTCTTACAAATTCATCAGGTTTAAGACCCAATTTTTCAGCCCTTAATCTGACAAGTGCGTTTCTTACACCTCTCTCCCACCCGAAAAACCTTCTTACGATATCAAAAGGCACTTCATCTTTTTCTACATCAAATAAGCTTATGGATTCAAGAATGCTGAAATCGGTTTTCTTTAAATATTTCTCGCAATTAGCAAGGAAGTCATCTTTCCGGATAGGAAGTTCTCCACTTAAGGAAAGGCTTGGCAATGATGTGATAATATAGTAGTATTGTTTCTTCATTACTATTTTGATATTCCCTAAATAAGGGAAGGAAAACCTTCCCTTAAGCCCCTCCTTGCGAAGGAGGGGCTGATGTTTCGGTGAGTCCTCTCGCCGAAACTTATTACCGGTTCAATCTTGCAAAGCTGAGCTTAGCTCTTTAGGTTGTTTCGGCGAGAGGACTCACCGAAACATCGACTTTCTAAAATTAACAACTTTGCGTCTGCGGTGAACATTACCTATTTTGCACTCTTTTTCAGCGAATCGAGAAAATTGTAAAATCTCGGATTTAAATATTCCGCAAGTACTTCTGCGATACCTTCATCTGTAAAATCATGATAGACATGGCTTCCTTTTACACCTACCCGGAAACCTCCCTCTATATTCGGGTGGGCTTTAAGTTCTATACCCGCCTTTATTTCCTCATTAAGTTTTGACAAAAAACCTTCAAGCAGAGCGTTTCTGTCGGATTCACTTAAAAGCAATTCAATATTCAGGTCCCCAGTTTCATCTCTCTGCCACCCTTCTATAAGTTTAATTAGTACTGCTTCCAGGGTCTTGCCGGACAAAACTGTTTGGTATTCTCTTTTAATAAGGGAATCAAATATTTCTGTCAGGGATGTCCGTATGCTGAGGATTATGTCTCGTGCGGCCTGCTCAAGGGCCATTTTACCGATAATCTCCTTCTTCCTTATCTCCTCCTCTGCCTTTTTGATAATTGCCTCAGCATCCAGACCTGCCTTGTTTAAGATTTTAGAAGCAGTAAGCCTGGCCTCTTTTATAATTTCCTCAGACTTTCTTTCTGCTTCCTCTATCCCTTCAGACTTGATCTTCTGAATGAGATCATTAAGATTTGTATTCGAACTTTCCGGAGTTTTCATAAATTTTGAATCGTAAAGTTATTGGTGGTTAGCCTGATGCGATTGTTATTTTTTTATATGATCTCCACCCTGATTTGCCTTCCCACTCCCTCAGCGAATTTCTCTAATGTTGATAACCGTATATCTTTGGATTGATTCTCAATTCTAGAAAAAATGGTAAATTTTCTTGTATGCAATCTTTTTGCTAAATCTTCTTGTGTAATTCCAGCCTTTTCTCTGGCTTGCTTTAACATAACTCCCGCACTCAGCATATACGCTTATTTCCCTTCCTGAGAAATCATCGATAATAATGCTCGTGCGGCCTCTTCCGGCCCTTTCCGTTCCCACCCTACAATTCCAAGTCTCGTCCGTAATTGTCCAACAAAGATCTTGTTTTTAAACAACGCCTCAAAAAATCGTTTCGCAATCTCCTCGTGCAGGCTCTTATATTGAATCGCCCCGAAAATGTTCACAAAATACGTATGTACCAAGCCTGTGGACGTCGTGGTGCCTTTGCTCATCGCTGTCCCTTCTCGGAATATGTGCAATGCCGCTTCAGGGGTTGCCAACCGTTCAATGATCGGATGCTCCTCATCAATTTCCTCATAGTTGTTTGCGTACAGCACCATATCCACAGAATAACCTTTCATCACGTGTTTATAGGTGGTCACAGGTAACACAATCCTGGCATTCACCTGGTTGGGGTTCATAATAATTGAGCGATCAAGCTGACCGAACGCATAGCCTGGCTGCAAATCGTCTAACCTGACAAACGCCCCAACTTCAGTGCCATAGCCGATCACGTTCCCTTCTTGATCAATATCCAATGAACCCATATCATCGGCAATAATAATCATCTCCTCGATCTGATCTTTTCCAATGATCCTGAACGCTTCGAGCGTTTCGGATTTTCCAGCCCCTGTATCGCCGATGATAAGCGCTGTCAGAGAGCGATCACCTTTTGTCACGATCCTGACCATTGCTCCATGATAGGGCATTTTCCCCAGTTTCATGATTTTAATGTTATGGAGTGTCAATACCATTTTCTTGAGATACCCAAAATACCCAAATTGATCCTTATTCGGACAAGCGGCCGTGATCACATGATGCTCCGGATCGTCATAGAACACGGTCGGCATAGGCGCAAGGGCGTCAAGAGCGGTTCCTGGCACCCCAAAAAGATAGACCGCATCTATTGGGCGATCTAAAAACACGTCATCAGCCAATTCAAACAAATTACACAATGACAAGCCAAGTTCATAAAATACCTCATGCACATAGACAAGAATCAAGAGCGGACCAACCTTTGCGGGATAGCAAAGCCACTCATGAGGCGCCACCTCTATCTGCTCTAAGGGATTTTGGAGAATCCGTTCAAACTTTCCTGTCCTTTTATTCATTGGGGGATTGAACAACAACGGCGGATATAACAAAATTTGCCGAATCACAGGAATGCTCCGTAGTTTCTGATAACTCCCTTCAGGCAACGCCATGTCTTTTGGTAAGGCAATCACCGCCACTTCCACACCTGCGCTTATCTGTCGGTAAATATTGGGATGTTGGCCGGTAATATTCTCCTCGATATCACGATAGGTTTTTCGCACTAAATGCGTCAAGGATTCAATCGTAGAATTAAAGGTTCGGTATGGGCGTTGTTCCAGGCGATCTCCCGTTGAATCACAGACGATAAAACGCTCGAATTCTCTCCAATAATTGTACAGACTCTCCACAAAAGCTTGTAACAGCGATGGATTGGCAATGAACCGTTCCCCTTCTTCTATCAATTTCGGAACGGCCTCAAGTGTCATTTTGCCAAGTACCTGGAATACCCGAATAAGCTCCTGAATATCAGCATGCCCAATCTCGTGGATTTGTTTGCCGAATATCTGAATGAGTGGAGATTGCTTGCGCTTCAAGTCATCAACGAAACGTGTGACCACCTCAGAAACCAATTCGCTTGACATCAGTTCTTCTGGGGTCTCACATATTCTGTCGCGTAAGAAGATGATAACTTTCCTATTCACAAACCTGAATGTTCCTTGAATTTCCATAGTGTTATGTTCTCCTTAACTTGTACTTATCCTCAAAAGTGCTTCTCACATATAGTTGCTACAGTTAAATATACTGCAACTATGATATTGGAAATGCTCCAGGTTTTACCTTTGATTGCGAATTTTCAAGTTAATGTAGTCTTGTTAATATCATAAGTAATTATGAGTGTGCTACCCGATGGAGGAGTTCTGAGACAAAACTTTGGTACTTAACTCCAAGCTTATCTGCTTTTCTTTTAATTTGTTCTAAGTCTCCACTGTTAATTCGAATATTCAACACTGATTTTTTTTGTCTTGCCTTGATAGATTTGGCTATTTCTTTAAATTCATCAGGTTCGACGTTGATAAATTCTCCATTAATCAGTGAATCCTCGATTTCTTTCTCCTCTCTGGTAAGTCTTATATTTTTTTTCATAATTTCTCTCCTTGGTAAATTCTCGTATATTTTCTGGATGGATAAAGAGTCTTAAGAAATAATGATCCATCTTTGCTTCTGACAAAAGGAACTATCCAAATATAGTTTTTATAATCAAATAGCATTATCTGTTGGTTGCCTCTTTTCGTGTGGTCTTTTACGGCAATCAATTCTCCTTTATTTAACAGGTCTTCAAACGACACGCCTCTTGTAGTTTTGAGATTTTCATTCTTGGTAATATCCCAATTTATTTCTTTCATTACTTAATAATAAAACGTTCATAATGTATATACAATAGTATTCTTGTGGATATTGGTGTTTTTTTAACAAGTTATAAAGCCGGTCCGGCGGGTTCACATTTAACCGGTAACGAGAAGGAATTTAGAAAGACAATAGGTACCCTCACAAATGATGAAAGCAGTCCAACTTTCTGATAATAAAGGCCGCTACTCGCAATCCAGTTAAGCTGATTATTAGATTTGTACAGCTTTTAAGTTTAGAAATTTCTCCAACGGAACAAAATCCCTATATCATGTAGAAGTGAAAAAGTGCTATGAATACAGGAACTTCCTATAATGATATCTTATCGTTTTACGTATTGTAACACCCTTCTTTCTGAGATAACGATAATTCAAGGCACTTTTAATTGCGACTTCCCGACCTAACATCTCAACTACCGAAAAACTTAAAAGTAAGCTTTTAGCTTTCTTGAAATCCTTATCACTTTGAAAGCCTTGAAGAACTTCAGTTAAAATAAGGTCTCCTGTCACAATAGCTTGTTTTCCAAGGGCAGCATCCAACCAATCAGTTTTTGGAGTTATGTTGCCATTAAAATATCCAATCCAGACAGAAGAATCTACTATAATCACTTGTCTGCCCGCATTTCATCAAGATTTCCAATCCACTTTAACTTACCGCGAAAATTCTTTATCTTTGCCTGCCGTTTAAGCCCTACCAGTAATTTCAACCCGGCCTCAATTGTATCTCTTTTCGTTCGTAGTCCTGATAATTTCTGAGCCGTATTCATTAATTGATCATCTATAACGACATTTGTTCTCATTTCCTAACTCCCATACATTTTGAATTAATGTGTATAATCGGCAAGTATGATACCCATTGAACCAGATAATGACAAGTTTTTTAATCTAATGAGCGTAGGCATGATGAGCAACGCAGGACTTGACGTTGAACAATACGGTTTGCACTTGCCCGCCTGAAAGACGTAGGCGGGCAGGTCCGCTTGTTTTCGACTATATTCCAGTACCTATGACTCTTGCCATTTTTAAATCGTTCGTTGCATCTTAGAAACATGGTGGAGGTATTATTACAGAAAGGACTGAAGAAAAAAAGGGGGCAGGTTTACACTACAGAGGGTTTTGGCGTATTTTGGGTCTTTTGAAAAAATGAATCCTTTATTTACAAGTACTTACACTTTTGCAGAGCTAAGCTCAGCTTTGAAAACTTGAAAATATTTTAAAATCAGAGACGAATTGCGAAAGTCGGGTTAAATGGCTTAAGCCAAATAGCCTGTATTAATTTTGGATATGGTAAAAGGGTATGTGCTCTTGGTAGATGGATTTCAATCAGTGGTGTGTTGTAAAAGAAACTATAAACGTAATCTTCTGGAGTTATGAAAGATTTTACTTATGGCATTACGATGATTGAATATTAAATATGTTATAAAGGAGCTGGCGAGGCGGTGTTTTAGTCAGTAAGGTGTCATTGGCTTGTTAAGAAACTCAAACCTTAGCCCATTAGGAGGTTTAGGATGAGTTTAAAACTCATTCCAAACCTCCTAATGGTTGCTTCAATACACAACAGTAAATTTTGGGTTTTCTTCCTAACCGGGTGAAAATAATATTTAATCGGTTGTTAAAATGGTTATTTGCATAAGTTGTCGATTTTTTATGACTTACCTTATTCCTTTTTGCAAAGTGGACATGCGAGGAAGTCTTCTTTACATTCGTCACAATGTTGAAGGGTCCATTCTTTAGGCTTTTCCTTGCAATCCGGACACTTCATTTCCCACTTTACGGGCGCCTCTATTTTCCCCTTGATATGTCTTGCAAGTACCTTTTTACATTTTGGGCATCTTGTTGCAGGTTTTGAAGCTGCCAGGCATTCTACGCATGTCAGGAACTCTTTTTCGCACTTATCACAATGAGAAACTCCTAACTCCGTTGTTTCTTTTTTACAATCCGGGCAATGCATAGCCATTGGTGCAGTCACTTTCCCTTTAGTACGGGTTGCAACCTTACTTTTACAAGTGGGACATACTGGCGGATTATAGGCTTGGATTTCAGGAAGATCTGGCCCCTTTGGCTCTTTCTGTGCATAAGCAAAATTTCCCGCCAGCATCATTAAACTGACAAATGCAACTGCAAAAGCAAATGTTCCCATATATTTCTTATTCAACATTTTTTTCACCTTTCATAAAATAGCTTTAAAGTTAAGATAAATTGTTTGTAGGCTATGCACCAGACTTTGGTATAGATGAACCTAAGGTTTTGTACTTGTTTTCAAATACGTAATATAGTCAGCGTTTTAGAAGTGTCAGATAATCGATATTAATATATCAATTTTGATGCCGAAGAGACATAAAAGGGTAAAAAAATTCCTTAACGTGCCGTCACGCATGAGCTTAATTCTTATTATCCATAGTTATTTTGAGCATTACAAGAATATACGCATGTACAATTAACATGCTGATTTCAGCCAATTTACTTTAAGTAAGCCAACCATAATTTATTAGCTTAATAACCACAAAAATCGTAAGTGGCGTAAGCATTACTGTGTCATCATGTTTATTATCTATTCCAATTATCTCATATCCTGAAGAATCTATAATTCTGATTTGATAATAATGTTTACAAACTTTTGCGAACTCATAAAATAACCTTTCGATTTTGTTTCTATAATTTAAGTCTTCAAAATTACTATCTACATATTCTTTAGAGCTTGAAATATTTCTTAGTAAAAACAGTTCATGCTCTGTGTCAGTAAAAAATATTTTGATGTTATCCATCGCAGATTGTAATTGTGAAACCGCATTACCATAGTCTATATTTTGCATCTCTCTCATATATCTGATTCCCGCCAAAATACAGGACTAATCCAAAAAGAATAAAAAGGACTATAACGATTGCCAAGAAAGTCTTGTTTTGTTTTATAAGCTTCCTGTTCATGCTGATATGTTATACTTAAGTGGGGCAGAAAAAACGCAGGCTAAAGTCGTGCCGAAGGACAGACCTGCCTTTGGCATGGCCATCGGCTACAACGGCATGTAATATAAAATCGCTCAACTTAGGAAATACTTTAATACAGATTTACAGTGCTAATCACAAATCAAGGTGTGACCCTCATTTACTCTCATTTGACTCTCATTTGACCCTCATTTACTCTCATTTACTCACACTCATTTACATTCCCTACTAAACACATAACGCCCGAACTAAGCAGCGGCGCTTTTTGCCGTCTGCTTGAGTGACTTGTTATGCCCCTATTATTTCATTTAGCCCTTCAATGACTTGTTCTAATTCTTCAGTATCCGCTTTGGCAATCATTTTTCCGATTCTCTCCACGGAAAGAGTCCGAATCTGACTTATTTTAACCCATGACCGTTTAGGCAAATCTGCTGTTTTCAATTCAAGAGTAAGCGGAAACCCTGCACGTTGAGGCTGACTGGTAATAGCCACGGCAATAACAGTTCCCGAACGTTCATTAAA
>CAKKPF010000015.1 GCA_919901575.1 Candidatus Brocadiaceae bacterium | reverse complement strand
AACTTTCCCATCATAATATCCGTATCAGTCTTTATCACTTCTTCCCAAGTATAATTCCCCAGTATAACGTCGGTTAGTCCAGGCTCTCTTTCTATTCCGAAAATTGTGTTTATCATTGGTTTTCTTAAGTCGCCATCAATCAAGAGCACCTTTTTACCTATTTGTGCCGTGGTCATTGCAAAATTACTTGTTACGGTGGTTTTCCCTTCCCTCATAGATGAACTGGTAATCGCTATACTCTTTATCTTTCGCTCCGCTGTAATAAAGTCTATTGCCGTACGCAAAGCTCTGTAACTCTCTGCCATGGTAGATTTTGGCGCAAAGTGAGAAACTAATCTGGCATTCAACTCGAGTACTTCTTCAGGCAGTTCTGTACCTTTCTTTTTCAGCAACGTATCTTTGATTTCTTCAGTGCCCATGAATGGAATCACCCCGACAACAGGAACTCCAAGAAATTCCTCCACATCTTCAATTGTACCAATGGAAGTATCCATGGTCTCACGAACAAAGGCCATGACCACACCCAATATAAACCCTATGAGAGCGCCAATTACGGTTGTAGCTATGGTGGTAGGTGGATTCACAGGGGAGTCTGGTAAAATAGCAGGCCTTACTAATGATATTTCCTGTATCTTTTCAGCTTCCTTAATCAGTACCTCCTGGTACTTTTGTTCTAAATCCCCAAGGAGTCTTTGATAACCTTCGATATCGGTTTGAATTCTTTCCATGTCAAAACTAATTTCTGGAAGAGAGAGAAACACTTGAAGTTGTATGGTCCTCTCCACATCTGCTGTTTTTTGGATTTCCATATATTTTTCTTTTTCAGCAAGTAAATGGTCCAGCATATTTTGCGTTATAGTATCTAATTCAGTATCTATCCTTTTCACCTCGGGGTGGTTTTCGGTAAAGTCGATTAATAATACATTCCTTTCTAACTGCAGTTTATCCAGATTACTATTGAGGGTCGTAAATACAGGACTTATCTCCTTTGAATAAAAACCTACCACCTTCTCCTTGGGCAAAGATTTCTGAAACTTTAGATGTTCGATTAGATTTTCAATATCCTCCGCCTTTACCTTGGATATATTAAGACTTTTTTCGGCGTCATCTAATCTTCGGGCTGTATCTTTAGCGTGAGCATCCATTGAAACAAAGCGTTTTTGCTGCCTTAGTTCTTTAAGTTCTTGTTGAGATGACTTTAGAGTTTTGTAAATAGTACTTAATCTGTTTTCAATGAAAGCTCTTGCGTCGAATGTACGCATGTTTTTTTCCCTGGAGTTTGTTTCCTGAAATGCCTCTGCAACAGCATTGGCTAATTCCATTGAAAATCTTGGATTTTCAGAGGTTGCTGATATGTTTATTATGTCAGTTTCGCCCTCCACTAATGTCGTAAGATTGTTTTTCAGGTTAATGACAATCCTTAATAATTCTATATTATCTCGAATCTCCTTACTGGATATTTCCTTATCAATAAGACCCATATTCTTAGCAGCTAATTCGACCACCGGAAGACTGGTTGCTATGGCAGATTGTGTCTCTAAGGTGTCCGCCTCAGACCATGATATAGTCTCAATGTATAGTCCGGTAACCGTCGTAGATTTCTCTACTCTTATACTTGATGTTGCTTTAAATAACGGGATAGGTTGCTTTGAGAGAGAGAAAACTAAACTGAAGAGGCCAAGCATAACGGAGGAAAAAATGATAATAGATTTTCTCTTCCGCATTATCCTTGTGTAATCTCTAAGATTTAATTCATACTGAGCCATTTGATTATTATTCTCCGGGTTCTACCAAACACGATTTACAGGTCAGGCAGGATAAATATTAGAATGGAGGCATATTAATATTATAATTTCTGCTCTTTAATGCAATACCAAGATATGAACTCTTCTCAGAGAAGGAAAATGCAAGGCGGTATAAAGCTTTTGAAGAATTCGGGTCAATCCTAAGAGCATTTTTATACTCGATTATGGCTTCACTAAACATTTCTTTTTCTTGATACATTTTGCCTAATCTGTTATGGAAAGTTACATTACCCTTTTCGAATGTTTCGGTTTGTTCAGTTGAACTTGCCTCATTGATCTCCTCATTACCGGCATCATCATTAAGGTAAAATCGCTTTACTGAAAAGCTTTGATTGTCTTCTGGCGCATCTTCTCTTCTTGCTATCGCATCGTCAAGATGCATGGCTTTAATGTAATAGGCGTGGGCCAGATTAAGAAAAGCATTATTATCATAGGGATTTTTTATTGTATCGTCTTCATATTTCTTTATAGCTTCATTAACACCGATTTTGTTTTTATAATTTTTGGTTATATAGTAAGAAAATATCATGTGGCCTGAGATAGTTTTGTGCTTAGCAATTGTTTTCTCTGCTTCTTCATTTTTAATTTCTCTTGTGGTAACATGAGTACTTGCAGGAATATTATTATCTGTTTCTTTTGCATCACCTTCTTTTACCAGTACCATTTCTTCTGGAATTTCAATTTCATGAGGTATTTGCTCTTGGAGAGACTTCTCCTCTTCCTCTTCTTCATGAGAATTTTCCTTTCTTCCATCGTCGTCAGTATTATCACTTACACTTTCACTGGAAGGATATCTGCTGTGATGGGCCTGTTTATCAGAAACGGTCTTTTGGTCTTTACTAATAATATTGACATTGTTCTTGTCCAACACAGCATAGTTTTGACTAATGTCCATGGTTTTATTAAACTCAATAATTGCTTTATTGAGTTCTCCGTCTTTAGCATAGTTTATGCCAAGATTATAATGTGCTTTCTTAAGGGCATCTTTAATTTGTGGGGAATCAGGCTTTATCTCTAATAACTTCTCAAACGTATTGATAGCATTATCATATTTCTTATTCTCCAGGTGAGAAATGCCTAAACTATAATATATTTCGCTTAGCAATTCTTTAGCAACTGGATGTTCCGGTTTAAGTTCTAAAGCCTTTTCGTATTGCGACTGTGCCATTTCTAATTCTTCTTCCTCTTTATATGCATTTCCCAGATTTATGTGTGCCTTAACTACATCAGTTTTTTCTTTCAAGTCTGCGCCTACAGGCAGTGCGTTAAAAACGATCTTTGCAACAGCTTCATTAAGATCAATATCTATTGCCTTCTTAAATTCAGACAGGGCTTCATCCCTCATACCTTTTAATCCATAGGCTGTGCCCAATCGTACATGTGATTCTATATGATGTGGGTTTGCTTCTGTCGCACTCTGAAATTCCCGGATTGCCTGATCAATCAGGCTTCTTTCTGCGTAAGCAATTCCAAGATCAAGATGGGCAAGGCCAACTTGATTTAAACTTTTTTTGTCTTTCTGCCCGACAGGCAGGTTGTAAATATGTTCTTTGTCATCCTCTTTTTCTGATTTAGCCGTTACTTCCGTCCTTTCAATAGGATTAACGGTAGTAAGCTCACCATGTATGGGGCCGTCTTCTATGGTATCCACATATTTATTTTTAATGGGAATTTCTGCATATCCTGTTTGGCTTGTTACGTCCTTCCAATCAGTTTGTGGTAGAACTTGTTGATGGGTATCATTTTGGTTTATAGTATTAGTAAATCGTTGGGTTGCTATATCTTTTTTCACGAGGCCATGGTTTGTACAGGAGATTACTCCAGTTGATATCAAGATAAGCGGTATTAATAAGTTCGTGAGTTTTGACATTGTTCGAATTCCAATTTATGGATTTTTCCAGGATTAGGAATCTGTGTTTTTCCCAAAATTGTTTTGCTCTGTCTTGTGTTAGTATGACAAACGGCTTGGAAATTATTTGTTGGTAGTGCTAGCAGTGTGCCTTTTGAGTAGCGAAAGGCACTATAGCTATTGATGATTTGTTAAAGTCTCACAATGCGGAAGGTTAGTTTATTCAGGCATATTGGATTCTCAAAAGCTTTTGATGCTGTACAAAAGAGATATTTTTTATTATAAGCTTTTAGTGGGTAATGCCTTACGAATTTTATGAATCATAAAGTAACTTTTTAGCAATGTCAATAAAAAAACCCGAAAGATTTTCTAAATTTTAAAGGTTTCCAGAAAAAGTATTTTCGTTAATGACGTGATGAAAAGACGGGAACTTGTCTATTTTATTCACTGTTACCCAATAAACATGCTAAAAAAATTAGTGGTAAAGCCGAATCAGTCAGTACTTTTTTAAAGAGGTAAATCAGATTCGTAAACAGTACCTATGATGTATAAAAGTGGTGCATCTGTCAACCTTGTAATCTTTTTCTTTGGAAGGTTACGACCACGTGAATCAAATAGAATTTCTACTGTTGGGCGTAAGGGAGAATTCTCATTAATCTCTACCACCTTGCATATTGCCTTTGAATTTAATTTAACATAGCTTCCCAATGGGAAGCATGATAGTTTTGTAAGCAATAACCTCTTGACATTATTAGAGAAAAAGTCTTTTTGATTGCCTAATATTAACTTTACCGCCTCATGAGGCATATAGCCCTTTCTCTGTGGTCTATGATGTGTTAAGGCTTCATATACATCAACTATGCCTATAATCTTGGCATAGTCGTGTATTTCATCTCCTTTAAGTCCCCTCGGATATCCCTGGCCACCCTCTCTTTCCTGTTCTTGATAAGCTACCTCTGCAATCCACGAATATTTTTCTCCAAGGGTTTGGAGTATTTTATATGTATAATACGGATGTTTTCTGATAGTCTCCAACTCAGATGCTGTCAGTTTTCCACTTTTGTTTACTATTTTCTCTGGTATAAAAACCATACCAATGTCATGCAGGAGAGCCGTTGTCCCTAATTCAATCAGTTGTTCACGTGAGTAATTAATCCCTATTCCCAGCATTAGGGCATAAACACAAACATTGACAGAATGTGCAGCGAGATTGTCCGGTATACCTTTGCCCTGCACCGCCTTTCCATAAAGAATACTAGCTGCTTTTTCTGTATTTACTATTTCGCTAACAATTTCCAACCCTTTTTCTATAGTAAATTTCTGTTTTCTTTTTAAATTGTTAAGAATACCTTCTATAAAGTTATAAGTAATTCCATATAAATCTTCTATTTGTTTTTGTTTTTCTAATTCCTCTGATGTTACTTCTTCCTCGCTGGGCAAAGAAATATTATCTAATGTTTTTACGTCAGGTTTTTCAAATAAACCTTCTTCCCCTGCCTCAATAGGCAGGTCCAACTCGCTTATCTCTTCTTCCCTTGTCTCAGCCGGCAGGTCCATCTCGATTATCTCTTCAGGGATCGATTCCTCTTCTTGTGTTATTTTTACTACTTCTTCTTTATCTTCCTTGAGACTTGCCAGATTTCTTATTTTAACTTCTTCCTTCTGTTTTTTCTCCGGAACTTTACCATGTTTAATTAAATCTGATAGTCTTGCCATAACTTACTGTCTCTTATCTCTTTGTATCATCGATTAATTTTTGAATTATTTTGGAGTTGATTAATTCTGCTTTAGTACTGAAGCCGTCTAGAAGGGCCAGATCGCAAATATTATTAATCTCTCTCGGCACCCCATTGGTGTAGGAATGAATCTTTTCGATAGCTTCTTTTGTAATTATATTTTTCTTCAAACCGGCAACCTTCAATCGAAATATTATATATTTTATGGTGTCGTTAAGATTAAGATGTTGTAAATGATATCTTATAGATATTCTGGAATCAAGTTGCTTTATCTTTACAACCCTTTCCCGAAGTTCAGGTTGTCCTATAAGGATTAATGTTACGAGAAATTTTTCATTCAGTTGAAAGTTTAAGAGTAGCCTCAATTCCTCGAGGGTTGTTTCGCTTTCTATGGCCTGAGCTTCATCGACTATAACTATGGTTTTTTTACCATTATTTAGATTGTCCAGCATCCTTTTGTTAAGCATGTGAAGCATTTCGGTTTTATCTTCTGCTGATTTTTCAATACCTAATTGAAAAAGGATTTCTTTAAGAAAGCCAATAGGAGAGAGGCATGGATTAGCGATAAGTCCTATTTCATATTCATCACTTGAAAGTTCCTGAATAAAAGCCCGACTGAGAGTGGTCTTTCCACAACCAATCTCACCTGTTAACATTGCGGCCCCTTTCTGAGACTTTGTTGCGTATACAAGCCTCATTAATGCCTCTTCATGTTGTGACGAACGATATAAGAAGCGGGGATCTGGAACATTCTCAAAAGGAAGTGTATTAAGTCCCCAATATTCTTCGTACAAGCAACTATCTCCTTATTTGCCCTTAGTTTGACTTAATGTTAAGAAACTTCAATATTACGATTTTGTCATGGACTTGATTAAGTGAAAATATAGTAACAGGTTCGTGCCGCTGCAGGCGGCACGAACCTGTTACTGTCATTATAACGATAGCAAACTCGTTAATCTGAGCAAAGTCCTGAGCTATGTGAATATGCAGAGAAGATCAAATACATTAAATAGCCTCCCCACTATACCCGGTAAGACGTTTTGATTTAATCATAAACGGAATATCTTGTCAAACTATTTTAATCAGTAAGCCCTTTGTTTTGTTATAGATAGCTAAAAAGAATATGATTAATTAAGGATATCAAAAATTTGAAGAAGTTTGACTATATACGAAGGGAATAACAGTTAATTTTGGATTTGACGTTTTTATGGAGGATTGTTATTATTCAGACAGAAGTAGTGATATTTTAAGAAGTTAAGAAGCTTTAATCTATAAAAACGGAGAATATTGTTGATCAAAGCTGGAATCATTGGGGCTACGGCATACACAAGCCTGGAACTAATAAAAATTCTATTACGGCACCCTGAGGTGGATATAGCGTATCTTGGTTCCAGAAGAGAAAACAGTGTCAGGATTTCTGACATCTTTCCGGTTTTAGCAGGTAGATTTGATAAGTCTTGTTCGTTGATGACACAGAAGGATGTGCCAGAGGGTGTAGACATGGTTTTTGTTACACTACCTTCAGTGATTTCTATGCAATATGTTCCTGGATTCCTTAATGCGGGGATAAAGGTAGTGGATTTGAGCGCTGACTACCGATTTCAGGATAAATCTATTTATAAGACGTGGTACAAGGCGGAACATACAGATCCTTCGGGATTGGAAGCTGCAGTCTATGGCCTTCCAGAGATATTCAGAGAAGAGATTAAAAAAGCAACCTTAGTTGCAAATCCAGGATGTTATCCCACCTCTGCAATCATTGGTTTGGCTCCGTTGCTTCTAAAAGATTATATTCACACAGATGACATAATCATTGATGCCAAATCCGGAATCTCCGGCAGAGGGCGTGAGTCTAATGAGGGCACCCATTATTGTGAATGTAATGAGAATATCGAGGCTTATAATGTGGGAGAACACCGGCATACGCCAGAGATTGAAAATATACTTTCTGTAATTGGTAAGTCAGTGGTGACAGTTTGCTTCACTCCGCATTTAGTTCCAATGGACAGGGGCATTCTGTGTACAATATATGTTAGAATGAAAAAGGAAATCTCTAGTAAAGAAATCATAACTTTATATAATGATTTTTATTCGGAAGAACCTTTTGTTCGAATCAAAACAGATTGCAAGCTCCCAAAGACTAAAGATGTTGTTAATACAAATTTTTGTGAGATTGCAATCAGGACAGTTGGCAAACGGACTGTAATTTTATCTAGTATAGACAACTTAATTAAAGGTGCGTCCGGCCAGGCAGTTCAAAACATGAATATAATGTACGGTTTTGATGAAACAACCGGACTTTTGTAGAATAGATTTTTTTATTTCTATTCCGGTTCAAAAATATAGTTTAAGAAATAAAATAATGACTTCAAAAGTAAAGGTAAGGTTTCCTCCAAGCCCAACAGGTTTCCTGCATATTGGAGGTGCAAGAACGGCTCTTTATAACTGGCTTTTTGCCAGGCACAATAACGGGAAATTTATTCTGAGGATCGAAGATACCGACCAGCAACGTTCTACTGAAGAGGCGACTCAAGCGATCCTGGATAGTTTGACATGGCTGGGTTTGAACTGGGATGAAGGCCCGTACCATCAGAGCGAAAGACTTGAGATTTACAGGGAATACGCAGAGAAATTGCTGAAGGATGGCAAAGCTTTTCACGTAGACGATCCTGAGAAAGGCAGAGCCGTGCGCTTTAAGATAACAGGAGAGCTTACAGGTTTTGATGATTTGGTACATGGAAACATAAGTTCCGACACCTCGCTTATTGAAGACTTCGTTATCCAGAAAGCGGATGGTTTTCCTACATATAATTTTGCATGTGTTGTTGATGATGGGGTAATGGGGATAACACACGTGATTCGGGGTGATGATCACTTATCTAATACTCCAAAGCAAGTTGCCCTTTACAAAGCGTTGGGTTTTGAGTTGCCAAAGTTTGCACATATTCCGATGATTCTTGGAGAAGATGGTTCCCGCATGAGCAAGCGTCACGGGGCAACGTCTGTGACGGAATATCGCGAAAAAGGTTATTTGCCTGATGCTCTGGTTAATTTTATTGCGCTTCTTGGCTGGTCGCCCGGGCATGATCAGGAGTTGTTAACCAGGAAGGAAATGATAGAGAAGTTTACCCTGAAACGAGTCAATAAGACGAGAGCTCGTTTTGACAATACAAAACTTGACTGGATGAACGGCAAGTATATTCAGGACTTGCCGGTTGAAAAGCTAGTCAGTGAATTACGTTCATATATAAAAGATGCAAATTTGGATAGTGGAATAGTTTCAGATGAATGGTTGCACAAGTTAGTAGAATTATATAGGGAGAGATTTAAGACATTACCGGAGTTCGTGACACTGGCAACCCCCTTTTTTACTGATGAAATTGAATACGAAGATGCTGCGGTACAAAAACATCTGAACAAAGGCAATTCTTCTTTGATAAAAGATGCTTATAATAAACTGAAAGAGGTCAATGATTTTTCATCAATTACAGAATTGGAAGATTGTCTGCGATCGATAACAACCAAATACAGTATTGGCTTTGGCAAGTTGGCCCAGCCGATAAGAGTTGCCGTTATTGGGAAGAGCGCAAGCGCGGGAATCTTTGAAACTTTAGAACTGTTAGGTAAAGAAAGAACACTAAAGCGGCTGGAATATACAATAAATACTTTCTTGTAAAATTAAATGACAATCAGAGCCTTCATTGCAATAGAAATTGATAACGGAATAAAAGATAGATTATCAGAATACCTGCGTCAGTTAAAGAAAACTGATGCTGATGTTAAGTGGGTTACCCCTGAATATATTCACCTGACTTTGAAATTTATTGGATATATTGAGGAGGAAACTCTTGCCAGTTTGAATAAAATCGTTAGTGATGCTGTTTCTTGTCTGGGCCCATTCAGCATTAGTATAGGAAATATTGGTGCATTTCCAAATCTTAAGAAGCCGCGTGTAGTTTTTGTTTGTGTACAAGATGAAGGAGATAACCTTTCAAATATCTATGAAAAGCTCGACAAAGGTATTGAAGAACTTGGCATAAAAAGAGAATCCAAAAAGTATGTCGGGCATATTACACTTGGAAGAATTAAATCACAAAAAAACATATCCAAACTCAGAAGTGCTTTAAGTTCTGGAACAGAATGTTACTTTGGGCTTGAAAAGGTGAGTTCTATCTCTCTGATGCAAAGCAAATTAACTCCAACAGGGCCAATTTATACGAGATTAAACAATTTTATGCTAAATTAAAATGGAAAAAGTGAAAATCAAATATTCTCTGGAACACAATTGGATTGAATTAAAGAGAAAAGTTGTAACAATCGGAATAACTGATTATTTTGCAGAGGAACTTGGTGACCTTATAGACCTTTGCCTGCCAAAAGTCAGTGAAGAAATTATTTCTGGTATTTCTTACGGTGAAATAGAATCCATTAATATTCTTCATGATTTAATAGCGCCTCTAAGTGGCGAAATAGTAAAAGTGAACTCGGATTTGGTTGCCAGTTTAAAGATCTTGCAGAAAGACCCCTTTGATACCGGTTGGTTAATTAAGGTTAGAATAGCGGATCACGGGCAACTTGATACCCTTATGGATGAAGACGAATATGAAGAGTACAGGAAAAGTATTAAGGGGAAAGAGAAGGAAGCAGGAAAGAAAAAGCAGAAAGTAAAGATAAAAGAGGAGGTAGATGGAAAGAAGAAAAAAGAGGAGAGAAAGAAGAAAGCAGAGAGTAATGGTGAGAAGCGGTGAGTGAGTGTCGCTAAAGAAAAGAAATCTTATTTCCATCGAGAAAAAGTACTTGACTTGAAAAATGCCTGATAATAAACGTTGGAATCTAGGAGATATATTTAAAGTTTTCCTGTTTCATTTCTCCATGATGCTGGTTGGAATACCTGTTTTTTTAAGAGTGTCAAAACAAATTTTTGGACTGGATTTAGTAGAAGTATTTGGGCAGAATACTATACTCCTTAGTTTATCGCTAATCGTAAATATTTTAACCTGTTTTTATGTTTTCTATATTATTCGGGTAGAATATGGTTTGCCTGTAACATCATTAGGTTTTACGACCCGTAACTGGAAAAGTGATGTAATAATTGGTCTTAAACATTATCTGATAGTTCTTCCTGTTATAATCATAACCGGCGTTGTAGTAGATTTTGTTTTAAGAATGTTTGGTATAGCGCCTGAACAGCAGGACATTATTAATAAAATTTTGAATGAGGATTCGTTCGGGGTTCTTACTTTCATGTTTTTCTTTGGCATGTTAGCCGCACCTGTTGTGGAGGAGCTTCTTTTTAGAGGATTTCTTCAGTCTGCCGTTAGGACTACTTTTGGCAAACTAAAAGCAATCTTAATTAGTGGATTTCTTTTTGCTTTGATACATTTAAATGCTCATGTGTTTTTACAGATATTTATTTTAGGACTTTTGTTGGCTTATCTATTTGAAAAAACCGGGTCGTTAATAGCGCCAATAACCGTCCATATCTGTCACAATACTGCTACATTAGCTTTCTTGATTTCTTTTAAACACATTCTGAAAAGTCATGTTTAAGGGCATTGATGAACAACTGAATATTATTAAATGCGGAGTAGTAGAAATCGTCCGCGAAGAGGAACTCATCGAAAAACTGCAGAGGTCAATAAAGACCAAAACCCCCTTAAGAATCAAGTTAGGCCTTGATCCTACCGCACCGGATATACATATTGGAAATGCCGTTCCGATTCACAAACTGCGTAATTTCCAGGAACTTGGCCATACGGCAGTACTGATAATTGGAGACTATACGGCAATTGTAGGTGATCCGTCTGGTGTGAATAAGACACGGCCTCAACTTTCATACGAAGATATAGTAAAAAATACAAGAACCTATTTAGATCAAATAGGGAAGATATTGGATATAGACAAGACCGAAATCCGTTACAATAGTGAATGGTTTAAGGAAATGAAATTTACCGATGTAATTACATTAGCTTCTAAAATGACAGTAGCAAGAATGATGGAGAGAGATGATTTTTCGAAAAGATATACTTCGAAAGTTCCCATAAGCCTCCACGAATTTATTTATCCATTAATGCAGGGATATGATTCAATAATGGTGAAAAGTGATGTAGAAATTGGTGGTACAGACCAGATCTTCAGTCTGCTTGTTGGCCGCGATCTCCAAAGGGATAAAAGCATAGAACCTCAGGTAGCGCTTACTACTCCGTTACTGGAGGGAATCGATGGGAACAAAAAGATGAGTAAAAGTCTGGACAATTATATTGGCATATATGAAGATCCAAAAGAAATCTTTGGTAAGACAATGAGGATTGGCGACGATCTTATGCCTAAGTATTTTGAGCTGGCAACTGACATGACTATGGAGGAAATAGATAGTACATTAAAGGGGCATCCGCGCCAGGCAAAGATTGTTTTGGGGAAGGCTATTGTAAGCCGGTATTACAATGAGGAAATAGCCAGTGAAGTGGCGGAAGAATTCGACAGGGTTTTTAAAGAACATAAACTTCCGGATAATATTCCGCAAGTAAAGCTTCCTTCTGACGAGTGTCGGAATCACAAGATATGGATAGTCAGATTACTGGTTTTAAGCGGCTTTGCCGCTACAAACGGAGAAGCAAGAAGGCTTATTTCACAGGGAGGAGTAAGTATCAACAATAATGTTCTGACCGATCCGGCATGTGAAGTTGAAATGGA
>CAKKPF010000014.1 GCA_919901575.1 Candidatus Brocadiaceae bacterium | reverse complement strand
GCCCGAATAGGTACCCGTCCCCGCCAGAACTACTTTGTCGGGCTGGCGAACGGCATTGCCTGGCGGACAGGCGGGCGTTCGGGCGGGTAGGGTTTTATTTACAGGTGTAATAAGCACAACATTGAAATTCCTCATTAAATTAAAGAGTCGGTACCGTTATAAATTCCATTTTTCCACCGTAATCTCCCGCCATGTCTGATATAAGAGTATTTACCTTGAATTTCAGTATAAACTTTTCATTAGGTCTGGATGCAGCGCCATTTGACAGAATTATGTCTTCTTCCGCACTTTGATATTGTCCATCGTTTGTCTTGACAAATATCCGTTCAGCAGGAATCTCGTCGTCCACGGACTTCATTGGGGAGACGTTCAATCTCACTGTCGGAGCAACACCGTTTGATTTTACCGTTACCTTTAGTCCCTTGTAGAAATGATACTCACCCGGCATCTGAGTACAAAAGGATAATTCATCCTTTTGTGTGCCAGGAGGTTCTGACGGTAATGGACAATCAGAAACAGACGGATTTGTCCGCCATTCCGGCGTGTCTATAATATGTATGCTGATCTTCGTTTGCGGTTCTATCACCGCCCTTACAGAGAGCCGTGCCTTTGTTTCCATTTTTGCATAACTGTCTCCAGTGTAATTACAAGTATCCACCCCGACAGAGATGGCAAGTATAACCAGAATAATAAGAAATTTTCTCGTTTTAAGCAAGTCGGGATTCTCCTGAAATGGGGTTAAACAAACACTATAAACGCTTAGCGCCTGAAAGTCGACAAACTTTTGCAGAGTTAAACTCTGCCTTGCTATGGTATCGCTAAATATACAAACATTATCTCGCCATCATACGTGCCTGCCCTGTCTTCCCAGGTTGTCTTCAGCTTAAAATTCAAATCAGTGGCCACGGTAGGCGTTGTCTGTGATCCCTCCACCAGGAGGATTTCGGAACCCATATCAGTATAGTCTTCGCCACCTTCTTTCCTGGCTGATTTCTTCTTGATATATAACTGACTGGCAGGGATTTTTCCGTTCTTCCCAACCAGAGGGGTTGCCAGCGCCTTTACTGACCATGTGCTGCTATTAGACCCAACAGTAACCTCTACATTCTTATCAGCAGTATATTCACCAGGTTCTCCGGATACATTGAAAACAATGCTGTTAGCAGACATCTTTATAAATGTGAATGGTTCGATTACGGCTCTTACTGAAAGGCGCGCACCTTCTTGCCACTTCCCTGTTTCGGCATGGACGGATCCAACAGGCACAAAGATTATATATCCAACCATAAGGATCAAAATGATAGAAAAGGTAAATCGTTTATTCATTTTTACTCTCGAAAATTTTCATGTAATAGTCAGACAATATTAAAAGGTACTACTTAAGGACTCACCATAAAGGTAAAAATTATGTCACCATCATAAACCCCTGGTTTGTCAGTCCAGGTAGTCAGCAGACGAAACCTTAGACGGTCAAGATCAACTGGAGGGGTTTGATTTCCTGATCCCAATATTACAGACTTGTTCATCTTCTCGAATCCGCTGCCGGCCCCTTCGTCACGGTAGTTTTTTGTATTTGCCGAGCTGATAAATATGCGCTCATTCGGGATTGTGTCGCTACCCTTATCCGTTAATGATAATGGAGTGGCCATACAGGATACCGTCCATCCGGCATAGTTTGAGCTTACTTTGACATCTATTTCGGAAGCGGCGTCAAAGACGCGGGGAAGCCCCAGCGCCTCAAAATATACAGAAGCGGGGTCCAGTATCATACTTGTAAAAGGGTTAATAATCAGTTTGACGTTTATGCTCTGAGCGCCGTCAGGTGAGACAAGCAACCCTGTATATGTGCCTGGTTTATCTTTCCAGGTAGTCTGCAAACGAAATTGTACCGGGCCTGTCTCAATTGGAGTGGTCACCTCATTATCTCCTTTCGCAACCACCCTCGGACTGTCCATCTTTTCATATTCTATTGTATAAGGGCTGTAAACACTGATCCTGTCAGGGAAAATTTCGCCTTCGCTGCTTTTGAGTGTAAGCGCCTGATATCGCACTGCCCAGTCTTTTGGGGCCGATTTAACGTTTATGTCTATTGCCTTCTCTGCATCTATAAGTCCGCCTGGTTGCCCGGTTGCATGGAAGGTAATGACGTTTTCAGACGGATATGCTTTTACACCAGCCATCACATTGGAATCTACAAGAAGAATGATAACTGTTATAGCAGGTGCAAAGAAAATGGCTCTCTTTAATTGTGCAGTTGCCATGTATAATACCTGGTGCGGCGTAGCCGCAATCAAATTAAAAACAATTTAGAGATTCAGGGAATTAAGAATTCCTTAATCTCAAAATTGTTTGGAGGTTTGTAGCGCAATTTTCATACCTTTGCATGTTCTTGTGGTAATGCAGGCATTAGGACATTCCATGTGGATGACGCTAAACAACTTATGGTTACTATGGGTTTCTTGCAGAATAAACCTTCGGATCCGAAGAACAGCTCTACTGTGCCATTATCGGACACCTATACGGGAGTATTCCCAAATTATTGCACTGGGTTGCTTGTCCGACATAATGAATACATGAAAAGCCGCTGAAGACTTATACGTATTCCTCAACTTGTTGAGAACTTACATTTGATTTCAGTTTTTGTGGTCATTGTTTCTATATTTTTTTCCATAGAATCAGTGAAAATCATTACAAGTTTTGGGTCGAACTGAGTTCCTGCTCCTTTTTTAATCTCCTCAAGAGCCACTTCTGCCAACATCCCTTTTCTATATATTCTGTTGCTTACAATTGCGTCATACGTATCGGCAAGCGATATGATCCTGGCTACAAGGTGGATTTCATCTCCTTTTAGACCATCAGGATAGCCCTTGCCGTCGTAACGCTCATGGTGGTTGCGTACACCCGGCATCAAGGCGCTCAATCGTGACATAGGCTCTAATATTTTGCTGCCTTTAACTACATGTGATTGTATTATATTAAATTCTTCATCCGTTAACTGTTCCGGTTTATTTAGTATACTTTCACTTATTCCAATCTTTCCAATATCATGAATAATGGCAGAGAGTTCCAGAAATTCCAGTTCGCCTTCTGACAATCCTAATTCCTTTCCTATACCAACACTAATTTCTGCCACTCGTTTGGAATGCCCGTGTGTATACTCATCTCTGGCATCAAGAGCGGCCGCTATAGATTTGATATAATCAAGAAATATATTGTGGATATCCGTATATAGTCTATGGTTTTCAATTGCAACTGATATCTGGTGGGTTATTGATGAAATCAGCCTCAGTTCTTCGGATGTAAACTCCGGGAATGGAGAGATTTTTGACACATGTTTATTGTAAAAATAAAGTGTTCCTATTGTCCGCTTCTTTGTAATGAGAGGGACAGCCAGAATGCTGCGTACACTGTTGTTTTCTATGAGTGATAAATCAGGATGTCTTGAGACGTTATCAATCCATACAGGTTTTGCGTCAGATTGAATCCATTTATTCACTACGCCTGCTATTCTTTGAGAATCAACCTTTATCCTGTCAAGGTCAGTGGAAGCAGTGTATGCGAAATCTTTTGTCTCATCATCCAGAATATACAGGGCGGTTGCTTCACAGTGAGTTATTCTTTTTATTGGTTCCAGTAATTCTACCGGTGGTTTGGATGGAATTGCGAGCGCTGACGTTATTCTAACGTCATCCTGAAAGGAGTCTAACGAGTAATGATCAGATTCTTTTTTTGCCGTTGTTATTTCTCCTACCTCTAAAAGCAGGTTTAATTCAAGGTTTCTCATAACAGATTCTCTACTGGCCGAACTCAGATTAACAACTAAACAAGTTACTATAAGCATAAAAGACATGGCTATGAACGGCACCATGTCTATCATTAAGTTTAATCTTTGAAATAGTATAAGTCCTGTAAAGGTGATGATTGCTAAAACTATGAATAATAGTAAAATGCCACCGGAAAGCAGCAGGTAGGCGCTGCCCCTGATGTGTGACCTGAATGTTAAAATACTGAAGATTATGGAGAATGCAGTTACTATTGAGATTGTGTAAACAGGCCTGGAAATAGTTATAAGCCTTCCTGTCAGAAAGTTATAAAGTAGATTTGCCTGGATAAATATGCCGAATTTACGCCCGAATGGCGTGACGTGGACGTCTTGTTCTGAGCCTGGAGTTGCGATTCCTATAAGAACAAGCTTGTCTTTGAATTTATCGGCAGGGATTCTATTTTCATTTCTAGGCGATACATCTGAAAATGAATACAATGTAATTGGTTTTTCCTGTCCAATCTTTTC
Source organism: Candidatus Brocadiaceae bacterium (assembly GCA_919901575.1). Taxonomy (GTDB): domain Bacteria; phylum Planctomycetota; class Brocadiia; order Brocadiales; family Scalinduaceae; genus Scalindua. The sequence continues at coordinate 13,741 of CAKKPF010000014.1, read as the reverse complement.
CAGCCATTTAATATTTGTGGACTGATGTATGTGAACTTGCTTTTCAAAATTAATATAATTAATAGGAATACAGCTTTTTGAATCAAGTGGTATATTAAAATCACCTATCTTTAATGAATGACCGGGATATAGCACCATTTCCCGGTTACCCTTTAGTTTGAGAAAGATGGCAAGCGAAAGCGGTACAAACCGTCTCCTTCCGTCACTATCGGCTATTTGAATGGGTGTCCTTCTTGCGACTCCGTCGTTATCATAGAAAACGTTTAAATGGCCTATCCCCTCTGCTGCCTCTGCGATAATTTCTATATTTTCATTTAATCTTCCTTTATAAAGTCCGTCAACCGGTCTAACTCCAAAGAGATTGGATGTAGGGCTCCATACAGGAAAAATGACCATGCCTGCATCCTTTGCAGAGTCCGATAATATCTTATCATTCTTTGGGTTTTCTACATCCGGCATATCAAAAAACATGTCAAATGCCACAACACTCGCACCACCCTCTTTTAAGTAATCCAGCGTTTCAGCGTAACGGCTTCTCGGCCAGGGCCAGCGGCCAAGTAATTTCATATCTTCATCTGTTATACCTATTAAGGCTATTTTTGGCACGTCTGGAGTGTTTTTGTGTGTGTTATGTGTGATACGCCAATCATATAAGAGCTTTTCAAGTCTATCAAATACACCTGTAGTAAATAATAAGGATATGATGGAGGCAATTACTAATCCCCAGATAAGACCGTAATAGTTTTGTTTGAATGAATGCTTAATATTATATCACCTGTCAATAATTAATTAATGATGATAATCTTCAGTATTAATTCCGAGTTCCTGCATCTTTCTATAAACAGTGGATCTGCCGATGCCTAATCTTTCTGCTGCTACGGATATGTTTCCTCTTGTTGCATTCATCGCCCTTCGGATAAAGATTTCTTCAACTTCATTTAAGGGAATCACTTCACCTCTTCGCAGAGCCGTTTCCAATTTAGATAGTCCTACTTCAAGAGATTCGATCATCTTTAAATCACTGCCTTCAAGATCTGGAAAATCAAAATGTTCCGGAAGCAGCGTATCGCCAGTTGCCATCAAAAGAGCCCTTCTAACACTATTCTGGAGTTGTCTGACATTGCCTGGCCAGTGGTAGCTTACCAGCTTATCGGTTGTACGCTTATCTATTTTCCTTATTTTTCTGCCTGATGATGTGCCGTATCTTTTAACAAAACAATCAACTAAATCCGGCAAATCGTCTTTTCTCTCCCGCAGCGGCGGGATATTTATATGGAATACAGAAAGCCTGTAATAAAGATCTTCCCTGAACTTATTTGAACGCACTTCTGATAATAAATCTTTATTACTTGCTGAAACGATACGTACATTTACTTTTATGTGTTTGTCCCCGCCTACTCTTTCTAATGTCTGTTCTTCTATAACGCGTAAGAGTTTTGTCTGAGATGCTGGAGACAGTTCAGTTATTTCATCTAAGAATAGTGTGCCCATATTGGCACGTTCAAATTTTCCTATACGTTGTTGAACTGCCCCTGTAAATGCGCCTTTTTCATGCCCAAGCAATTCGCTTTCCATCAGATTTTCAGGAATTGCCGCACAATTTACGGCGCATAAAGGATGTTTACGTCTCGGACCTCTGTAATGGAGAGCCTTTGCCACCAGTTCTTTTCCCGTGCCGGTTTCACCATAAATAACTACCGGCACATCGCTTTCCAGAACAGTCTGTATGCTTTTAAGGACTTCCTTGATCTCTTTACTGCTGCCAATAATTTTCCATAACTCAGTCTCTTCTCTAAGTTCATAATTTTTTATATCCAGTTGTTCCATTATCCTCTACCTGCGCTTTGCTTACCCGGACTTAATCCGGACCGGTGATGAAAAATTCAATTACAGCCCTGAGCCTTCCTTAGCTCAGGAAACCGGTATTGTTAATATTACCTTGTGCCATGTCACAGTTGATTTTATACGGTGATACAATGTTGTCAATGAAAATATAGAACCTTAAGCCTTTTTCATATTTGTTCTTATAGATCGAACACAGGTTGATTCGATTCACAATGTGTTTTCCCGGAGAGGTATTTCCGTAACCAGGTATCAGCTAAACTCCATTGCAAAGGGAGGCACAACCCCCTTAATCCCCCTTTTTTAAGGGGGAATTAAAAGCAAGCCCCCTTTAGGGGGCGAAAAGGTATTCCCCCTTAAAAAAGGGGGATTAAGGGGGTTGTAAAAACCTGACGAATAAAGCTTTGCCCCGCTGAGCGGGCTTTGTCTGGTATCCCATGATACTCCGTGAACGGTTACGTATTTCCTTTACGTAGAGTGTGGGCTGAGGTACATTCTGGCCGTCCTGCCATACAGTGTGGCGGGTAAGTAACCGGAGTTTACAGACATCTTGTTGACATGGTTATTGTTAAGTGTATAATTTTGTATGAATTAGGCCTTCGGCGACATTAAATGCACAGGTAGGAGACAACTCCTGCCCGCCCGTACCGAACAGTACCTGCCCGAATAGGTACCCCCCCCGTCCGAACGGCATTGCCGGGCGGGCAGGCGGGCGTTCGGGCGGGTTGGCGACCGTATTCTTACCGTTGAGCGCTTACGATCGCCGTCAGGAGACGACTCCTACCAAAAACTTTGAATTTCCTATACGTAAATATAGGGCATCTCCTTAGAAAACTTGAAAGTGAAAGATAAGAATAGTATAATACGCAACCTTATATCACAATGTGAGATATTGCCTGTATTTATTTAACCTAACCCAGACACAAGCTGGAAATTATAATTAGCGGACTACAATTACTAACTGTACCCCGCTTAGCGGGGTGTAGCGGAATGGCTTCAGCCTTCCACGTCCACTGGCCTCCGGCCAGTAGGACTCCGTTTCGGAGAGGGCCTGCGCCCCTGAGGGCTTACTAACAAAAAGATGGTTATATGAACGTTTAATTGGTATTGAATCCGTTGTGTGTGGAGGTTTACCCGCCTGACCTGTCTTTCGCCAGCCCGACAAGGCTGTTCTGGCGGGGGCAGGAAAACCTCCGCTACAGATACAATAAAAGTCTAAAGACTTAACTCCAAAAGGCTTAAAATGGAAATTCCTATATATTAAATTACAAGCGCCAAATAACAAACAAACCCCAAATTCAAATAAACAAATCTCAAAACGGTTTGTTTCGGTTATTGAAATTTGGATTTTGCCTGCCTGTGCGTAGCACCTGTCTGCGCGCTGTCGCACAACACAGGCAGGCGCAGACAGGTAATTTAGTTTTCTGTCAAAAAAAGCAAGAAATTGTCGGCATGTAATATAAAATCGCTAAATTTAAGTTTAAGTAATGAATTAATCGGGACAGATACAATGAACATTCTTATTGTAGATGACAAACCTGCAAATCTTCTGGCGCTTCAAAAAATCCTGAAAAGACCTGGTTTGAATATCGTAGAGGCAAAAAGTGGTAATGATGCCCTGGCATTAGTTTTAGAACATAAGTTTGCGCTCATTCTCCTTGATGTTCAGATGCCTGATATGGATGGATTTGAGACCGCTGAAATTATACGTAGAAACGAAGAAACAAAGAATATTCCCATTATCTTTGTGACCGCAATCAGCAAAGAACGAAAATACGTATTCAAGGGATATGATAAAGGCGCGGTGGATTATTTGTTTAAACCACTGGACCCGGATATTTTGCAGTGCAAAGTAAATGTGTTTCTGGAATTGTACGGACAAAAGGGAAAATTAGAGGAAGCGAATGCTAAATTAAAGATGGCAAACGAAATGGTTTTGGAACAACAGGAAGCGCTTATTGAAGAAGAGCGCCTCAAGGTGCTGCTTCAGATCGCCGGAGCAAAGGCTCAAGAGATGAATCAGCCGCTGTTGTCTCTGTTGGAAGATGTAAAGTTAATGGAGAAAGTTAACCATAATCCTGAAAAGACTGCTGAATATCTAAATCGAATCAAAGAATCAGGCAGGAAGATATCCGACATAGCAAAAAAGATTAAGAACATTCATTATTCCGATCCCTTACCATCGTATCACGGCAGTTCTACTATCATCAGCTTCGATAGAGAAATAAAGATACTTATGGTGGATGATTCAGAGGACGTCTTTGAGGGAATCAATGCCTTTTTAGGAGTTCAAGACCTTATCAATATGTCCTGGGCTGCGAATATTAAAGAGGCATTAACAATGTTAGAACAGGATAAGTTTGATATGATTTTTCTGAACCATATCTTAGCTGATGGAACATGTATTGATTTTTTCAGAACTATGGAGAAAGAAGAAATAGAAACTCCTGTTATAGTCGTTGCAGGGCGTGGTGACGAGATGCTTGCTTCACAGGTGATACAGCTCGGGGCCTATGAATATTTGCCAAAAAACAAAATCAACTCAGCTTCCATCTGCAGGATTATAAATAATACCCTGGAAAGATGCCGCCTCAGAAATGATGTGAAAAGGGCTCAGGCAAAGATGGCCGAAATGTCTATTGTGGACGAATTAACAAAATTACGCAACCGCAGGTACTTCATAGAAGTATTGGAGGGGGAGTTCGAAAGGGCGCGTCGTTACGAGACAGAGATGGCTCTTATCATGATGGACCTGGATTATTTCAAGAAAATAAACGACACATATGGTCACCTTGCCGGCGACATGGTCTTATCAGAGATCGGGAAGATACTCAAGGAACATGTGCGACGGAGTGATCTGGCATGTCGTTACGGGGGAGAAGAGTTTGCCGTAATCCTGCCGAATACAAGCAGGGATAATATTTACGCAGCATATGACAGGTTCCGGGAGATGGTATCCAAACACCCTTTTGAATATGGATCAAAACAATTTCACATAACAGTCAGTATTGGCATTGCATTCAGTAATGATGCAAAATCAATCGAAGATCTATTAGCACACGCTGACCAGGCTCTTTACCAGGCAAAAGAGACGGGCCGGAACAAGGTAGCAACTTATACAACCGGAAACGAGCAGGACGATTAACGAGTTTTACATTTTAACTACTTAATGATGGCATTAAAAATTTATAACACATTGACAAGACGGAAAGAGATTTTCACCCCTTTTGAAGAAGGAAGAGTTGGAATATATGTGTGTGGTCCGACTGTTTATGACCATCCTCACATTGGACATGCCAAGAGTTATGTCAGCTTTGATACGGTGATACGTTATCTGAGGCATCTTGGTTATAAGGTGCGTTATGTGCAAAATATTACAGATGTCGGGCACTTAACGGATAATGCAGATGAGGGGGAAGACAAGATTGAAAAAAGGGCCAAGCTCGAACAGGTAGAACCTATGGAATTAGTTGAAACGTATATGCGAAGCTATTATGAAGATATGGATGCGTTGAATAACTTGCGGCCCGATATTTCGCCTCGCGCAACCGGTCATATTCCGGAGCAGATAGATCTTGTTAAAAGACTGATTGATAAAGGATTTGCTTACGAGTCAAATCAGTCCGTTTACTTTGATGTATCGAAATTGAAGGACTACGGTAAGCTTTCAGGGCGGAAACTGGAGGAACAGGAGTCCGGGGCGCGTATCGAGATAAACCCGGAAAAAAAACATCCGGCAGATTTCGCACTCTGGAAGAAGGCCGAATCCGGACACATTATGAAGTGGAACAGCCCCTGGGGTGTTGGATTTCCGGGGTGGCATCTTGAATGTTCGGTCATGTCTATGAAATATCTGGGCGAAACGTTTGATATCCATGGCGGCGGGATTGAAAACGTTTTCCCTCATCATGAGTGTGAGATTGCGCAAAGCGAGGCGGCTAACGAACTGCCATTTGCACGTTATTGGATGCACAACAACATGGTGACAGTTAATGGACAGAAGATGGGAAAATCATTGGGTAATTTCGTTACCCTTAAGGATGCATTTAAAATATTTTCACCTTTAACAATACGTTTCTTTGTCCTCAACACACATTACAGTAGTCCAATTGACTACAGCAATGAGGCTCTGGATGCCGCCGACAAGGGGCTTGAAAGATTATACAATACAATACGCAACTTAAGAGAAAGACTGGAATCTTCCAATGGAGCAGAAGGACAGGAAATATGGAAGACAAAATTAGAAAAATACAAAAATACCTTCGAAGATGCCATGAATGAGGATTTTAATACTGCCGAGGCGATGGCTGTAATTTTCAATTTAACCAAAGAAGTTAATAATCTCCTGAATTCTGATGAGGAAATCAGTAAAGAGGTTTTATCAGAGATTGATGCTTTCTACAAGACTTATGGAGGTAATATCCTCGGCATAGTTCCGGAAAAAACCGTTCAACACGGCGCCGATGATGTAGATGCCTATAAAATAGAGAACGATTTAATAAAGACATTGATTGATACGAGAAATGAGTTACGGGCATCCAAACAATGGGAACTGGCCGACAAAATAAGAGACAGGTTGAGTGAACTGGGAATTATCATAGAAGATAAAAAAGAAAAAGCGGCCTGGCGAAAGAAGTAGTATGCTTATAGAAAGCTTTATTAAGACTGCAAAAAAGAATTTCAGTAAGATCGTTCAAGAGGACTCTACCGGAATGTCTCTGACATTCGGCCAGACGCTTACCGCCGGTATTCTTCTGTCCAGGCAAATTCGCAACTTTGAAGGTGACAATATTGCCCTTATGTTTCCCGCCTCCGTAGGAGGGGCGCTGGCATATATAGCTACGTCATTTTCAGGCAAAACCCCTGTTGGTTTAAACTTCATCGCAAGCAGGGAGGAGCAGGATTGGGTAATGGATACCTGCGACATTAAAACGATATTTACCTCAAGAGTATTTATTCAAAAGGCAGAAATTCCAGAAGATCCCAGGATGATTTTTATTGAAGACATAAAGGAGAGGACTTCAAAACTGGAAAAGTTACTGACTTATTTCTCCTGTAAGATTAAGTCGAGCCAATCTTTAATTCAGAAATATAAGGAATACGACTCACCTGATAAAACAGCCATAATACTCTTTACCTCCGGCTCAGAATCTCACCCTAAAGGCGTCCCCTTGACAAACAGAAATATTTACGTGACTATCCGGAATTATAGCACAGTTTTCCAGCCTATCCCTGAAGACAAAATATTAGGAACCTTACCGTTTTTTCATGTATTTGGTTTTGTTGCCTGCCTCTGGCTGCCATTGATAATGGGAATGGGAGCCTTTTACCATCCAAATCCTACTGATTACGAAAGGCTTGGCAAGATTGTCCACAGATATAGAATAACAATGCTTTTGGGGACCAGCACACTTTATAGAGGTTATATGAAAAGGTGGAATATGGAACAGGTTTCGAGTGTTCGCCTGGCATTTGCAGGAGCGGAAAAGTTAAATGAAAGTGTAAGGAAGAAATTTAATGAAAGACTGGGCATAAACATCCTTGAAGCCTATGGGGTTACTGAAAGCTGTTCATGTATTACGGTAAATTATCCGAATGACTTTTGTTACGGAAGCGTGGGAAGGCTCTTGCCGGATGTTCATTGTAAAATAGTGAATACGGATACTTATGAAGAACTTCAACCCGGAGAGGATGGGTTGATACTCGTCAAAGGCCCCAACGTTATGAATGGGTATTATAAATCGCCTGAATTAACCAGCCAGGCTTTTCATGACGGTTTTTATATTACCGGTGATATAGGAAAATTTGAAAATGGATTCTTATATATTACCGATCGCCTGAAAAGGTTTGCCAAAATAGGAGGCGAGATGATACCCTTATCGCCCATCGAAGATAAATTATCCCATGTCCTGGATGAACATACTGACGATGAAAAGAGAAAGTGTGCAGTTGTGAATATCCCTCACGCTCAAAAGGGAGAACAGCTTATAGCCGTTGTAGTAGAAAAAAATCCTGACAAACTATCGCTTAACAGGAAACTGGATAGTTTAGGCCTCACACATTTATCCCAACCCGATCATTACATGCCAATTGATTCCATCCCCATGCTTCCGTCAGGAAAGGTTGATTATAAAAGTATTAAAAAGATGGCTATAGAAAAGTTTGCTTGAGATGCTTGATTTGATTAACTAAATCAATTTTATCCCTGTTTTCAAGATTTCTTTTGCAAATGGATTTTGCAGATTGAAATCATCTGGAGCAAAAGGGATAACCTCTAGTTCACTACTTATAGATAGAGTAATTCTTCTTATTTTATCCTTATCATCGATCCGGTTGCCCTCAAATATGTCAGAAACTAAAGCAATGTCTATATCGCTCCATTCTTGATAATCCCCTTTTGCATAACTTCCAAAAAGGATTGCTTCTTTAATTGGAATTTTATTCCGATTTAATTCCCGGATATATCTGTCTATAATATTCTTTACTTTAGCAGGGAACTGAACCATGCGTAAAACTCCTTTATTTTGGCTAAATACTCATTTGTGTACTCTACATTACAGCGCTTATAAAAGGCCAACTTGTAATCAGGGTAACGTGTTTGAATATTAAAATCAGTTATTTTGTCTAAATGAAATTTCTGATCTTCATCCAGTTCTATCTTTGATAATTCTGCCAATCTTACAAGGTTGTGAATTCTTGGTGGCATATTATTGTCATTTCTGTCAACGAATACCGCTTTCAAAATCTTTTCTAATGCTAAATGCCCAATAAATAAATAAACACCAATCATATCTTCCTGAATCAAGGATACTTTCGGCAGATTCAAGATCGTGTTGAGCGCTTTTAAGCCAGTATTTGATATGTTCTTCTTTTGTCACCTTTATATGTTGGAATTTGTTGTCTTAAAAATTTATTCTTTCAGTCAGAATAGATGGTAAATTTTCCACGCTTTTATATTTTATACTAATAAATCATATCATTGAAAACAAGGGGAAATCTTGGTACTTCTTTCTTTATAAATAAGAAATTTAACCCGGTCCCGGTAAAATCTTTAAAAATGAGAAGATTGCAATCTGGACGATCCAGCCGATCACGCAAACAATAACGGCACGCAAGGTTCCTTTGTAATCAAGCGCCTGCCCGACTCGTCATTCAAGGCGGGAAGCAAATCCACATTTATTCTGGATTTATGAATGGCTTTTTGTTAGCATACAAGCCAGTTTATTTATCATTATATTCAAATGTCATATTGAACGAGGTATAGAAATGGACAATAAAACCAGGGATAAAAAAGATAAGGCTATGTCATGTTCATTTTGCGGCAGAAATTATAATGTAGTTAAAAGATTAATACAGGGAGACCGCAACGTATACATTTGTAATGAATGTATTGATGCCTGCTACACGCTTGTACAGAAAGATAATGAAAAAACCAGTAAACATTTGACGAGAAAAATTCCAACACCGGTATATGTAAAAGAACGGTTAGATGACTATGTTATCGGGCAGGATATGGCAAAAAAGGTGCTGGCTGTGGCGGTTCATAATCACTACAAAAGGTTGATTTCGGAGACGACCGATGATGTAGAACTGGAAAAGAGCAACGTTCTTCTTGTCGGGCCTACAGGTTCAGGAAAGACTTTGCTGGCTAAAATACTTGCGAAGATTCTTGACGTGCCATTTGCTATAGCTGACGCCACTACTTTTACTGAAGCAGGTTATGTTGGTGAGGATGTTGAAAATGTTCTTTTAAGGTTGCTGAGGGATGCCGATTTTAATGTAGCCCGTGCGCAGCAGGGGATTGTCTATTTAGATGAGGTAGACAAGATTGCCAGAAAAGGCCCAAATGCATCTATAACACGAGATGTTTCAGGTGAGGGTGTACAGCAATCACTGCTTAAGATGTTTGAGCAGTCTATAGTCAACGTACCGCCTCAGGGAGGGAGGAAACATCCGGAGCAGCAATACATACAAATGGATACTAAGGATATTCTGTTTATTTGCGGCGGAACCTTCAGCGGCATCGAGGACATAATAAGAAGAAGGATTGGAAAGAAAGCTATAGGATTCGGCGCAAATACGGATTTAACAGATGATAAATCTACCGGAGAAATTCTATCTGAAATCAAAATGAATGACTTAATCGAATACGGCATGATTCACGAATTCATTGGCAGGCTTCATGTAATCACATCTCTGATGCCGCTTGACAAGGATGATTTGATCAGGATTATGATGGAGCCTAAGAATGCTATCGTTAAGCAATATCAGAAGATATTTGAGATGGAAAATGCAGTCGTAGAGTTTTCAAAAGAGTCCCTGGTGGAAATAAGCGAAAGGGCTCTTGAGCGCAAGACAGGGGCAAGGGCATTGCGTTCGATATTTGAGGATTTTATGCTGGATGCCATGTTTGATTTGCCCACAGATGGAAAAGACGCTGTTTATGTAGTTACTCCGGATGTCGTAACAGGAAAAACTCAGCTTATGCCGAAAAAGCTTCGCAAAAGCGCATAAACATATAATTTTGGATATATATAATCTATTTAATATATCGTATTTTTTAATTTTTTCCCGGCCACATACATAACTTGGTTATCAGTTGTTCGACTATGAGGGCTGGAGACAGGCGGCTGGTTTTACATAACAAATCTGCTTCTAACATATACTTCCATTTTTCAGGCATTTCTACTTCGTTAAAATTCCGAGCCTGTTTTATAAATTTGTCAACAAATGGCATTGGCGCATATTTTTTTTCTAAAATCTCTTTTTTGCCTCCACCTTTATCCAGTATCCGCATAATCTTCCATAAATCTTTCATTCTTCTATGTGATGAGCTTACTATAGTTATTGCAATTGATTTCGCATCGTAAGTGATATTATTACGCTCATTTTCCATTCCAATATCAAAAATGGTTCCGGCTATCTTTACTGCGGAGATAGTGTCCTTCATACCAATTGCGTCAAGCAGATTATAAAGTTTCTCCCTGTGGCTGACACCTATCAAATTTTGAATATCTTCTATGGTAATTTCATTCCTGTCACCCGTATAAACTGATAATGCGTCTATCTGATTATTAATAATTGACAGGTTGTTTCCTGTCTTTTCCAGGAGACAAAAAGCAGATTTCAGATTCATAGTTTTGTTAAAACTCCTGGCATGCACAACAATCCATCTCGTTAACTCACTATCATATTCCGGTTTCTTTACTTCCCAGGGTGCAGGGCTATCATAAAGTTTGTCGCACTCAATAAGTATTCCGCATTTACCGTCCATGGCCTTTGCCAATTTAGTCCTTTTGTCTATGGATAATACTTCTAAAATCAGGCAGTTAACACCAGAAGGATTTTTAATATATCCCAAAACCTTATCCTGATCTCCACCCAGAAAACTGTCAGCATTCTCAACTATTACCAGCTTATGTTTTCCAAACATAGGAGCGGTTCTCATTTCATCAAAGACATCATTAAATAAGGTAGAAGTCTTAGTGTTTCTTACATTATTACCTTCTGTTTGATTACCTGTAAAATTACTACCAGCGTCATTGCTATTAAACTCGATTAAACCCTGTTTGACGCCTCCCTCAGAAAAAAAACGCTTTTTTATCTCTGCTAAGGCCTGTTTCTTTAAGAAATACTCATTTCCGCTTATTATATAGAAAGGAAATTTGTTTGTTTTATTATACTTGTGTATAAACTCTGTGAATTTCATGACGGAATCAGAAAAAACCTTATCTTTTTATAAAGTTAATATAAAGGCACTCTTTGAAGAAAGATTCAGTTAAAAAAATTTTGCTTTTTCTCTCAAAGATATTGACATAATTAAACTTATGTGTATAATTAACCGCGATTTTATGAATTGTAAATGTTTTTGGAGTAAATAGAACATGGCCACAATAACAAAAAGAGAATTAGCGGAGGCTATTTCTCAAAAATTAGGAAGCCCGCAAATAGTTACTAAACAAACAATTCAGCTTTTCCTGGAATTATGTACTGAAGAGCTCGTAAATGGTAACCGGTTAGAATTCAGGGACTTTGGTATTCTTACTACAGTTGAAAGAGGCTCCAGAATTGGGAGAAATCCCAAGACAGGCACAACTGTAAATGTACCCCCAAAAAGAATTGTTCGGTTCAAGTCAGGAAGACTTCTAAAAGAAAAGGTTCAAAATACACCCTCATAAGACGTTCCAGAAGGGACGATTAGAAGGTTTTCTATATTTAAGGCTCAACACTCATTTTTACTTAAACTTGTCGGCATAGTTTCTATGTGAATTGTCTTTTGTGAAAACATGTTCTTCCAGTATCCATTTGTCACCCGATTAAATATTTTTTCTCGCCTTCTGAATCCTTTTTATATGAGAGAAATTCAGGCGTACTCCAGGCAAAATCTATTTGTGCCGCTTCAGATATTACGGGAAAAGAGATAACGAGCATAAGACACAAAGAAAAGTTTATTAACCTGTTCATTACTTTAATAAGAATTTTGAGACGCCATCTATGTCCTGAAATATCTTATCCGCATCTTTTAAATACTCTTCCGAAAGAGAAGTTTGTACTGCAAAACATGTTAATCCGGCATTCTTTGCCGAAGTTATGCCTGCCGGTGCATTCTCTATTACTATGCAATCTTCTTTCCTGGCGCCAAGTTCGTCTACGGCTTTTAAATAAGGTTCGGGATCAGGCTTACCCTTATTCACTCTTTCACCGGTAACGATAACCTTAAAGATGTCGTTCAGGCCCATCTGCAAAACCTTTTTAACAACTTCTAAACGGGTGCCGGTTACCAGGGCAAGGTTGTACCGGCGTTTCTTTAATTCAAATAGAAAATCCTTAACACCCTTCATTAGCGTTACGGTAAAGATATCATTAAATATCCTGCGTTTAAGTTTAATCACATTTTCAACAGTTTCATCTGAAAGGGACGTGTTGCTTTTACTGGCAAATATTTCCATTGTTTCCCTGCCTGTCATGCCTTCCATCAGGTAAATTTCCAGGTCAGATACAGACATACCTATAGTTGACAATGCCTCTTTCCATGATCTGATGTGGTAAGGCATACCATCTACAATCACACCATCCATGTCAAAAATAATAGTATTAATGTTCTTCATCTTCTATTAATTCTATGGCATACTTTATAGGAACACCAAAGTTTGCCCCCGTGAAACCGCGAAAGATGCCATAATTAATGGCAATTACCTTGCCTTTATTATTAAAAAGCGGACCTCCGCTGCCGCCAACAGTTGTAAGTGCGTCGTAAATTATTCTCTCGTTTAAGACATCGCTAATATGTCCCTGGGTTGATATAGGTTTTATAAAGCGGTGGTTTGAAAGTTCTTGAGCGGCTTCTAAAAATGGTAATTTTGATATTTCCTGTGCAACATCAGGGTCAGTCTTTGCTAAAAGAGCATTCATACCGGCCGGATAACCTAACAGGACGACAGGTTCCCCTTCTATTGCATCCATACCGCTCAAATCTAATTCAAGTACAGGTATGTCTATACCTTCAGGTTCGAAACTTAACAGGGCGACATCGGCCGCTTCGGAGACCTTTTCCACTTTAAGCAGAACAGGATCTTTTACGTTCGGGAAAAAGGCCCTTAAGACCTCAATCCTGGGTTTTAAACCCGGCTCTGTAGGAATAAAATATGTCGTTTGATGCCACGATGGTTCTACGACGTGACGATTTGTTAATATCTTACCGTTCTTGCTGATTATAAATCCTGTTCCGGTAAGATTATTATTCCCCTGCGGGATAGAAGCCAGTGTCCAGCTTATCAGGGGAAACCGGATATCAATATTGGCACGGGTGCCTTCAAAGTCATCCACATAAACCTGTCCCCCTTTTTCGCTCTTGCCTTCCCTGTTGGTTCCGTTTATTTGTTTGGCATGCCCCGGGTCA
>CAKKPF010000013.1 GCA_919901575.1 Candidatus Brocadiaceae bacterium | reverse complement strand
ACATGTACATCTTAAAAATGCCTTATTTTGTGTCCAGTTTATGGGGAGTATTATAATAAGTACAACTGAAGAATAAACATCGTTGACTATCTCTGATGAAGGATTTGCGCTATAACAGATTCTAGAGTATGGTGTGTGAAATGTGCTGAGGAAAGCAGCCAATAAGATAAGAACGCCGGTTATTAAGTATTTCATATATACCTATCTCAAAAACATAGTTGTAGGGGCGCACCTGCCGGAACGACGCAGTAGGGCAGTCGGGTACGCCCTTACAATACATGGCCAGGATTCATCTCAGCCTGTTACTAATGACATTGCACCCGTTACCGGTCAGACTGATTATTCCTACGGTTAAATGATACCCTATAAGATTCGTCTGTCAAGACCACATATCTTTTACTGGAATGAGAGGCATAGTGTTGACAACAAAAGACAACTCTTTGTGGTTGAGACAGACTATTGGAAGTTTAAAAACCGGATTTAAACGGCGTGTGATGGGGGCTGTTTATCAAATAGTCTTAATTATTGGCTTATTTGCCCGCCTGCCATCTTTCTGGCAGGGGAAACGAGCTATACAATAAATATTATTTTCCTTGCTTTGAAATATAATATTTGATATAAATCCTCCTTTAAGCAGTGAGGTTGTATTGTAATATAGTATTATAATCTGATGTAATATTATGGCTACAAGGTGACAACCTTGTAGCTTTTTTTATATTATATTTTTGTGTAGAAGAAGGAGGAAGAGTAGTATGCCAACAGGAACAGTCAAGTGGTTTAATGATAAGAAGGGATTTGGTTTTATTTCCATTGAGGGAGGAGAGGATATCTTCGTGCATCACACTGCTATCCAGAGTGATGGATTCAGGACTCTTGAAGAAGGAGACAATGTTCAGTTTGAAATTGTAAAAGGCGATAAGGGTAACAAAGCTGAAAAGGTCACTAAAATATAAAGCTTCATAAGAATATTCCCGTATATTTTGAATCTTAAGGCATGGTAAGCTGCAGTTGATTGGAAATATGGAATTGTTACTTAAGTTTCTGGTATAACTCTAACCTTAAACCCCAATATTCTTTACAGGATATTGGGGTTTTTCTGTGGAATCTGGGAATACCGGGGAGGTGTTAACGCTTTAGATATCAAATGGCCTTTTCAGTGTTAAATCGAATCAAAAATTGAATATGAAAACTTGTTAACCAATTTTATTCTACTACAATCACGTTTTTTATAATTATGGGTTCTTTTGGTACATCTCCGAAACCGTTATAAGTGCCGGTTTCTACCCTTGCAATTGAATCAACCACTTCCATTCCCTTGACAACTTCTCCAAAGACAGCGTAACCAAAACCACCTGAGGTATTGTCTGTGTGATTCAGGAAATCATTATCTTTTAAGTTTATAAAGAACTGGGCAGTGGCGCTGTTAATAACGTTTGTTCGCGCCATGGCTATTGTACCTCTATTGTTATTTAATCCTTTTCTGGCTTCGTTTTTAATGGGGGCTTTAGGGTCTTTTTGCCTCATTTCAGAATCAAGGCCACCGCCCTGAATCATAAAGCCATTTATAACTCTATGGAAAATTAGGTTATTGTAAAAACCTTCTGATACATATGACAAAAAGTTTTTGACAGTTCCTGGAGCTTCTTTCTCATACAAATCAATCGTTATATCTCCCTTTGATGTTTCCATTAATACTTTTGGATTGGCATGTGCCGAATTCAGTTGTATGCAGATGAGGTTGGACAGAATGAAAACAACGATGAAGGCTGCTATTTTACTGATGTATTGCTTAAGCATGGATTTTCTCCTTAATAGTTATTCGTAATAAATTTACATTCTAAACATTAAATCATAGCCTTGTAAATAATTCAACGATTTTATCTCTCTCGCAACGGTGTACATGACTGATAGTGGTTTTGTTGGACTTCCTGCCTTTTTAGGGGCGTATTGTCGTGCCAAAGGACAGTCGCATGAGGACGACCCTGTGGGCAACTTCAGGATCCGCCATGGCGGTCATGCCTGAGGCAGATCCGACTAGGCGGAGATTCGCTGTGGCGAACAACCTGCCCGACTGCGTCGTTCGGGCGGGTACGCCCCCTATAGTCTAAGAGAAACAGCAAATATGAAATTCCAATTTGATACTTCGACGACGCTCAAACCCCACCTTGAAAAGGCGGGGATAAAAAAGAGCAGCTCAGTATCAACCCTGAGCAAACCCCGTCCTTGAGGTCTGGGAAAATCGAAGGGTTGATTTTACCGGAAATGCTGGTAAGATTACAAACTAGCGTGCCTTGGTTGCAAATTTATTACATTTTAGTTCCAATTTATCAAATGTTTAATCCTATCAACTTAGAGACACTTCAACCAAAAAAAATATTCGTAGAGAAAGATGTTGTCAATTCATCAGTTACCCGGCATATACTCAATAAACTGCCAGGCGTGGCGGTAGAGTATATAGATGATTATAGGAGCATCAGGATCGACGGGTGTACAACTGATAATGTTTTCAGAAAGAGTAAAGAGTGCCTGGCCATAGCCGGAAAAAAGGGTGGGTTGGTTAAGCAATTCAGGTGTAGGGATGGCATAATCGGGAATACGGAGTATTTTATAAGCCATGGTAATAATTGCAATCTGGACTGTGAGTATTGTTTTCTTCAGAGTTACTTTGATAATGCCGTACCCACTGTATTTATAAATCACGATGAAATTCTGAATGAAATAAAAGACATTATGATTGCCGCAGGTGATAAGAAAACAGTATTCCATGCAGGTGAGCTGTGTGATGCCCTGGCTTTCGATGATCTTTCCGGTCTATCTATCAAACTCATTTCTTTATTTTCGGAATACCCAAATGCAAGGCTGGAACTCAGGACCAAAACTACCACCATAGAGAACCTCTTGAAAATAGCAGGAGCAGAGAATATCGTAATTTCATGGACATTTAGTCCTCAAGTGATTGTTGATGCCTATGAGCATAAGACACCGTCATTGGAGGAACGTGTAATGGCGGCTGCAGAGGTGCAAAGGGCAGGTTATAACGTCGGAGTATGCCTGGACCCCATAATATTGTGTGAAGATTGGTTTAACAATTATAAAACCATGCTGGATCTGCTTTTTGATAGATTAGATATTACCAGAATTAAGTTCGTAAGCCTTGGCGGCTTTAGATATCTTCCGTCTCTGGTCAGGGTAATTAGAGACAGAAAACCGCAGACCAAGCTCTTATTAGGTGAATTCGTGCCATGCGTTGACGGGAAATACCGTTACTTCAGGCCAATCAGGGTTGAAGTATATAAGAGGATAGGGACGGTTATAAGAGAGTTAACAAAAGATATTAAGATGTCACTCTGCATGGAAACACCTGAGGTTTGGGATGGAGCAGGGGTTCAAAATTTTTTTAACGGGGATGAACACATAATTTAAGGAGGCGTGTCGTGACAAGGAAATCAGAAAGCAGGACAAATGGAAAATCGTTTTTTGTTATATTTGCAGTTTTGATGTTATGTATCTGCTTTAATGTTACAAATACATTCACGGCCGAGACAGAAGAGATAATAAAAGAAGGAGAGAGAAAAGATGGAGAATGTACGGAAGGCGATTGTAAGAATGGTAAAGGGACTAAAATCTTTCCTGACGGAACTAGATATACAGGTGAATTTAAAAATGACAGAAGAGATGGACAGGGAACATATACATATTCAGACGGAGGCAGTTACACGGGTGAATGGAGTAATAATATGAGACATGGAAAAGGAACCGATACCTTTGCAAACGGCGTAAAATACGAAGGTGAATGGAAATATGACAAGAGAGATGGACAGGGAACATTAATTATGCCTGACCTTGGCGCATATGTGGGCGGATGGAAAGAGGGGAAAAGAAGTGGACAAGGGACTTTTACTCTGGAAGGTGGTGAAAAATACGAAGGTGAATGGGCAGACGGCATGTGTAGCGGACAGGGAACTTATACTTTTGCTAACGGTAATATATACGTTGGTGAATGGAAAGATTTTGCTGCTACCGGTGGTTGGTACTACTGGTCTGGAGGACAAAAAACATGGTCTTACATGGACTCAGATTGGAAGTGGATTCATAACGAATCAAAACCATAGATAGTACTTAAAATTGCTTGCCACAGAAAACACTGAAACGATTAAATACCTGTACAGTTCTGGTTGGAATAGCATTGCATAACCAAGATATTTAGGAGATAAACATAATGCAGGAATTAGCACAATTTCTCTTTGAAGTAGGTTATTTAAAAAAGGTAAGCAGAAGTGGATGGTGGCTGCTTGGAAATAAGAATCCTGAGAGCGTTGCGGAGCACTCCTTTCGCTGTGCAATTATAGGATATTTGCTGGCAAAATCAGAAAACGTTGATGCATTCAGGGTGGTCATGATGTGTCTTTTTCACGATCTGCATGAGGCCAGGACAAACGACCTCCATAAAATAGCACAAAAGTACATAAACCTTGAAGAGGCAGAGGCAAAAGTATCACGTGAACAGTTTGAGTCTTTAAGAGGTTCTGTGGGGGAAGAGATAGAAGATACATTAAGCGAGTTGACAAATCAGGAAAGTAAGGAGAGCATAGTTGCCAGAGATGCGGACATCCTGGAATGTGCGATGCAGGCCAGGGAGTATCAGGTCCAGGGGTATGAAGATGCTGTGGATTGGGTCGAGAGAGCTAAAGACAAGTTGAGGAGTGAGTCAGCAAGAAAACTGCTGTCAATCATAGAACATTCGGATCCGAATGAGTGGTGGAAGAAACTTAAAGATTGAATCAAAAACATTTTGACAATTATTGCTTATTATCCTAGAATTTTCCAGTAACTTGAAAGCTCTTATATAATTTTGAAAGGGGAAATATAATGAAGACTCAACTGGACAGAGCCAAAGACGGCGAAATTACTCAGGAGATGAAAGAGGCTGCAATCTATGATGATGTAAGTCCGGAATTTATCCGAGACGGCATCGCTAATGGCCACATTGTAATATATGGAAACCCTCAGAGAAAATCCAGGGTGATAGGTATCGGGCAGGGCCTCAGAACAAAGATAAATGCAAGTATCGGGACTTCCCCTGATATCATAGACATCGATATGGAGGTGGAAAAGGCCAGGGTAGCGGAAAAGGCCGGCGCCGATACACTGATGGAACTTTCTACGGGTGGTGACCTGGGTGAGATAAGAAAAAGGGTTCTTGACTCAATAAGTTTAACGGTTGGAACTGTGCCATTGTATCAGGCGGCTATGGAAACAATCCAGAAGAAGGGCTCTGTGGTGCATATGGAGGCTGATTTTCTGTTTGAAATTATCGAGAGACAGGCGCAGGAAGGGATCGGTTTTATGGCGATTCACTGCGGTATAAACATGATTACATTAGAACGTCTGAGAAAACAGGGATATAGATATGGCGGCCTCGTAAGCAGGGGAGGTTCATTTCTAACAGCGTGGATGAACCATAATAAAAAAGAGAACCCATTATATGAAGAAATTGACAGGCTTATTGATATTATGAAGAAATATGACGTGATTTTGAGTCTCGGAAATGGTTTAAGGGCGGGGGCGGTGCATGACAGCACCGACAGGGCTCAGATTCAGGAATTGATTATAAACTGTGAGATTGCTGAATATGCCCAAAAGAAGGGTGTTCAAATAATTGTTGAAGGCCCCGGACACATACCGATAGATGAGATAGAGGCAAATGTTATTATACAAAAAAGGATGAGTAATAACGCACCGTTTTATATGCTTGGCCCCATTACTACCGATGTGACGCCCGGATATGACCATATCTCTTCTGCAATTGGCGCAGCTTTATCATCACGGTATGGCGCCGACTTTATCTGTTACGTCACACCTCCGGAGCATCTGGCGCTTCCCACACCTGATGATGTGAGAGAGGGCGTTATGGCGGCCAAGGTTGCCGTTCACGTTGGGGATATGATAAAACTCAAGGATAAAGTGAAGAATCTGGATTTGAAGATGGGTATTGCGAGGAGGGACCTTGACTGGAAGACTCAGTACGAAACCGCCATTACCTCAGAGAAGGCAGAGGAGATAAGAAAGAGCCGTCCGCCAATGGAGGAAGATACGTGCACAATGTGCGGTCCAGTGTGTTCGTTAAAGGGTGTGATGGAATATTATGAAAAGGATCTGAAAGACAGCAGAAAAAGGAGCTACTCGTCAGCATTATAAGGGATTAGCACATTACCGTCGACAACCTCGGTAATTTGAATTGATATTACATGCTTTTTTCAAACATGTCCATCATCCTATTAGAACATCCAAGACCAAGAACTCCGGAGAGATATGAATCTGTGGTTAATACACCGCTATCTTCATGCCTGATGACCGGTTACATTGCTTCAACACTGAAATCCAATCACCACGATGTGGATATTGTTGACGCAAATCTTTATGGGTGGTCTTTCAACGAAACTATTCAGGAACTTAAAAAGAAAAGATTCAAATTGTTAGGTGTTCATCTTGTATATTTGTGGGAGAACACGGAAGATGTGTTTGAGATGCTCATTAGCCTTCGAAAGAGCATTCCTGATGCACATATAAACCTTTATGGACACTTTCCTACATTTACATTCAGAGAACTGCTGACAAACTATCCTTCTGTTGACTCTGTTACTATAGGCGAACCAGAGGCCACGTTTCTGGAGCTTGCAGACGCAGTCATAAACAACAAAGATACTTCTGCTTTATACACAATTGACGGCCTTGTATTCAATACCTTCAATAGTAAAAATCCCCCCTTAATCCCCCCTTTACTAAAGGGGGGGAGGGGGGATTCTGCAAAGGAGGATTCAGGGGAATTATTACTAAATAAATCCGGTATCCTTAAACCCAATGTAACACTGAACAAGCCCAGAAAACCGGTTTCAAATCTCGATAAACTTCCATTTCCTTCTCGCTGCGACTTTGACCTGCTGAAGAAAAAAGGTATTTCTACCTATATACTGGCCAGCAGGGGTTGCTATGGGAAATGTACTTTCTGTTATCTGGCTAATTTCTACGGGGAGGAATCCCCTTGGCGGGGAAGAAGCCCTGAAAATGTATTTAACGAGATTTATGATATTTATGAAAATCCAGGGGAGAGATATTTTTATTTTGCTGATGCGAATTTTTTCGGCCCAGGTAAAAAAGGGAAAGAACGTGCATGTAAACTGGCAGGACTCATTATGGATAAAGGCTTGAATATAAAGTTTGGGATTGAGTGCAGGGTTAATGATATAGAAGACAAAGCGATTGGCATACTTGTCAGGGCGGGACTTAAAGACGTCTTTCTTGGAGTTGAAAGTGGAAGTCAGAGATCTTTGAATAAATTCAGAAAATTTACAAAGGTTGAAGATAATAAAAAGGCTATTAATATACTCAGACGGTATGATATAGAACCCAATTATGGCTTTATCATGTTTGAGCCGGATTCAACACTGGTAGATGTAAGGGAGAATTTTGAATTCCTTAAGGAAGCGAAAATGCTGAATTCGCCGGGTATTACGGCTCATCTGTTACATCATAAACAGACTATATTCAAAGGTACGTTTGACTATGAAAAGAGGAATAATGGGGCAAAACCTGCCTCAAAGCTTGGGTATGAAAGCGCCTATGAATTTAAAGATAAAGCTGTTGAGGCATTTTCGGAAGAGATAAATACCTTTTGCCTTCAAGCGCTTAAAGATTTGTCCATGAATAGGGATTTTAAAAATGAAGAGCGTGATTCATGTGTGTATGGTGAAAACGATTCGTATTCCAGGCAGATGAATGAGAAACTAATTGAACATTTCGAACGGACTTTGTACTCGTATGAATAAACATAGAGATATTGAATATCTTAATGAAATAAGTTATGGCTATTGGAAGGCTCAGGTTCTTTTTGTGGCTGTTGATATGGATGTGTTTACGCTGATTGGGGACGATGGAAAAAGCTGTAAAGCCATTACTAAAAGCCTTAGGACTAATCTCAGAGCAACAGAAATGCTTTTAAATGCACTCGTATCGCTCGGACTCTTGAGAAAAGTTAAGGAGGTCTACAAGAATACGGCAATGTCCAGTCGTTATCTGGTAAAAAACCGTCCTTTGTATCAGGGAGACAGGATTCACCATTTTCACAACATGTGGGATTACTGGTCAAGATTAAGTGATGCTGTCAGGACCGGCAAGCCTACCGCATTTGATAATGCAGAAAAAGAGGTAGATGAACAAAGATTGAGAGTATTCATCAAAGCCATGCACAATATCGGTACAATACAGGCTGAAGAAGTATGCAGGAAATTACATCTAAAGAAATACCGTAGCCTTCTGGACCTGGCCGGAGGGCAGGGTACGTATGCAGTAAGATTTGTAGAAAAGAACCCGGAAATGAGGGCTGTAGTCTTTGATCTTCCTGATGTTATTAAGATTGCCAAAGAGCATATCAAGAAATCAGGAATGAGAGGGAAAGTTACAACAAAGGCAGGAGATTGCCTTAAGGTTAGTTTTGGTAAAGAATTGTATGATTTTGTTTTTGTATCAAATTTGTTGCACAGCTATGAGCCGGATGAAAATCGGAAAATATTAAAAAAGTGCTGGGATTCCTTAATAGAAACTGGTATAGTTGCTATTCAAGAGTTTGTCCTGAATAGAGCAAAAACACAGCCTATTTTTGGCACACTCTTCAGCCTGAATATGTTGATGGGAACACATAAAGGTTCCTCATATTCTGAGGTTGAAATGAAGGAGTGGCTCAGGGATGCCGGATTTAAAAACATAAAAAGATATAATCCGGGCCTGGAATCAGGCTTAATCATTGGATACAAATTGTAAAAATAAAAGGAGATGAATGAATGTGTAAGAGGATTGTAATACCAGTTATATTACTATTGTTTGTTTTGCAAACTAGTTGTTTACTGTTGGTAAATGAAAATTCAGAAGCAAATACAGTAGAGAGTACAGAGGCCGCGGCTGAAGCGGATGTCGTTGCCACGGTCAATGGTGAAAAGGTTTTTCGTAAAGACTTCGACAGGAGGATGAATGTCATTAGGCGCATGAATCAGGAGGTTACACGTTCTACTGAAATAATGGTAGTGAACCAATTGGCGATGAAGGTATTACTTAAGCAGTTTGTTAAAGAGCAGAATATAGACGTAAGTGATAACGAGGTGCAGGGAGAGGTGGAAAAGATCAAATATTTTTTAAAATCCAACCAGAATAATAGTGAAAAACCATTGGAGGAAATATTGAAAGCTCAGGGGTCCAGTATCTCAGAATTGGAAGATGAAGTAAGAAGGACTCTGGCTTTAAGCAAATATTTGGATACAGTAGTTAGTGATGACGAAAAAAGAAGTTATTTTGATGCGAATAAGAGCGCTTTTAATGGTGAAAAGGTAAAAGCAAGCCATGTCTTAATTGATACGACAAAATTAGAAACAGACGCTGAACTTGAAAAGGCAAGAGAGAAGATTGCAGAGATAAAGAAGGAAATAGATAATGGTGCAGATTTTGCGGAAATGGCGAGGAAATACTCAACGTGCCCTTCTGCAGAAAATGGAGGCGACATTGGCTTCTTTCAAAGAAAAGGTTCTATAGTAGAAGAGTTTGCTATAGTTGCTTTTTCAATGGAAGTTGGAGCAATAAGCGAACCTGTAGAAACACAATTCGGTTATCACATAATAAAGGTTACTGATAAAGAAGAAGGAAAAGATATTAATTATGAAGATGTGGCAGACATGGTTGACTTTGTATATATACAAATAAAAACCGAAACCCTCCTGAAAGACTTGTTTGATAAGGCAGAGATTGAAATTACACTGTAAGGTTTATACAGAAGAGTTTTGTATGCATTATTTTGGGAATACTCCCATCATTTTCGCCAGATATCTCGTTACCAGGCATATCCTGGCAGTGAGGGGGCTGGACAATTACGAGTCTTTTATTTTTTTGTAAATGTCAGGGAGTTTTCTTATTAATACCTGGATTCTTTTCTCAAGAGTAATAGGTTTGGCCGGAGATCCCCAGACTACGGAACCTGCCTTTAAACTCTTATAAACATTAGATGCAGCGCCTACCACACAATTATCATCAATTTTTACATGATCAGTAACGCCTACATCTTCGGCTATCATAACATTTTTGCCTATTCTTACGCCTCCGGCAAGTTTCGCATAGGCGATTAACATAGTGTCCTCTCCTATAAAGACGTTATGGGATATATGGGAATGGTTGTCTATTTTGACGCCGGAGCTTATGACGGTTTTGTCAAGCGCAGCACGTGCAACGGTTACGTTTGAGCCAATTGCTACATCATCACCAATTTCAATAGTTCCTACCTGAGGGATCTTTACGTGTTTACCTTTTATTTGAAGAAATCCAAAGCCGTCATCGCCAATGGATGCGCCGGATTGGATTATTACGCGTTTACCTATTGTGACTTCTTCTCTGATTGTAACATTTGGATATATTATTGAGTCATCACCTATTTTGCAGTTTGCACCTATAAAAGTATTGGGGTAGATGGTTACATTATTGCCTATTTGTGTGTTTCCCTCAATTACGACATTTGCCCCTATAGATATGTTGTTACCAATTGTAGAGTCTTTTGAAATTGTTGCTGATGGATGAATAATGCGTGGCCGTTGCTGTTTTTGGTCTGAAATAACCTTAAGTAGTTTAGTAAATGCCAGGAATGGATTATCGACGATGATTAATGTCTTTTCTGTTTCTTCTATCGGTCTGTGTGATACAATTGCGGAGGCATTTGTTTCTAATACTTTATTTACAAATTTTTCATTCTTGATAAAGCTTATATCGCCTTCATCTGAATTTTCAATGCTGGACACACCCGTAATAAGTAGGTTACAATCTCCCAGTACTTTACCGCCAATAATTTCGTTAATTTGCTTTATGGTAAATTTCATATAAATTAAGTTAATTTATCAAATCTTGATTATACTAAAATGTTTCCTTACTATTGTTTTGCGAAGCAAACCACTTTAAATTTGCGAACGGAATGAGTTGATTTATATCACACGAATATAGGCGATGTCAAACTGAACTTTCGTGTTGACATTCAATCAAGATAAAAATAGTATCTTAAAATATTAGTAAAGAAAGTATTGACATGGATAAAGATAGAATAAAAGAGTTGTGCGACGAGACTGTTAAATTGGGCGCAACCTTTTCCAGATTAATTTCCACAAAGAGTATTATAGTAGAGCCCTGGGTTCAATTGAAATGCCGCTTTGGCTGTTCGAAATTTGGCAAATATAAAACCTGTCCACCATATACGCCAACGTATAAAGAAACTCAGGAATTGATGAATTGCTATGAAAATGCCATTTTGATAGAAGGACAGCCCCCCGCAAAACAATTTGAAGAAATGTTGCTCCGCATTGAACATAAGGCAAATTTTGCAGGATTTTATAAGGCCTTTGCTTTAAATGCAGGGCCGTGTCCGCTTTGTGCTGAATGTGATGTAGATGGCTCTTGTGTGATGCCGAAGGATGCAAGACCGTCAATGGAGGCCTGTGGTATAGACGTTTTTAAGACGGTTCGTAATAATGGCTTTGAAATAAAATTTCTCGAACATAAGAATGAATATGTTAAGTACTTTGGTTTACTTTTACTTGAATAGTAAAGGAAATCTGTGTCCTAATTAATGTGAGGTCTTAAAATATGTGTGGAATTGTGGGTTATATTGGCGAGAAAATAGCCAGGCCGATACTCATTAATGGAATAAGAAGGCTTGAGTACAGGGGGTATGATTCTGCCGGGATATCCATTATCCGGGATAACGAAATAATCTGTGAAAAATCTGTAGGGCGTATATGTGAATTGGAGAAAAAGATAAATGGCAAATTTAATGAGGGCACTTTAGGCATAGTGCATACCCGATGGGCGACACATGGAGCGCCGACAATTGAAAATGCCCACCCCCATCTTGATTGTTCAGGAAGGATCGCAATTGTTCACAATGGCATTATTGAAAATTATAACTACCTGAAGGCAAAGCTCGAAAAGGCAGGTCATAATTTCAAAAGTGAAACAGATTCTGAGGTAATTGCCCATCTTATTGAAAGTTATTTTGAAGGAGTACTTGAAGATGCCGTAAGGAGAGCGTTGAATGAAGTTGATGGAGCTTATGGCCTGGCCATTATCAGCCTGGACGATCCGGGCAAGTTGATTGCTGCAAGGCGTGGAAGCCCATTGATAGTTGGTATAGGCAAAGGAGAGCATTTTGTAACTTCAGATGTTGCCGCTATCTTAGAACATACCAAAGAAGTTGTTTATCTGGATGATAATGAGATTGCTGTTTTGACCAGGAACGATATGAAAACTACTGATGTTGACAATGTTCAGGTATCAAAAAGTATTGATGAGGTGCTATGGAACCTTGATAAAATAGAAAAGGGTGGATACAAGCACTTTATGCTTAAGGAAATACATGAGCAGCCTCAATCCCTGCGTGATGCAATGCTGGGAAGATTTGAGAAGGATAGCAATCTTGTGCACCTTGGAGGCTTAAAGGATAAGGAAAATGAGATTCGTAATATCAGACGTATTATAATAGTGGCCTGCGGCACCTCCTGGCATGCCGGTCTTATAGGAGAGTACATGATTGAGGAATATTTGAAGATACCTGTTGAGGTTGAATATGCTTCAGAGTTCAGGTATAGAAACCCGGTCATTGAAGAGGATACAATGGTAATAGCCATAAGCCAGTCTGGTGAGACTGCAGATACGCTTGCCGCAATTGATGAGGCCAGTACTAAAGGCGCAATTATTCTGTCAATATGTAATGTGGTTGGCAGCAGTATCGCAAGGAAGGCAGACTGCGGCATTTTCCTTCATGCCGGTCCTGAAATCGGTGTTGCATCGACAAAGGCATTTACTTCTCAACTTGCTGTCCTGTCTTTACTGACTCTCTTTTTGGCTCGGATCAGAGGAAAGGATGAAGTATTAAGTATTGGTCTGGCGGGTAAATTGAGAGAGATTCCAAAACAAGTTCAGGAAATTCTTGATAGAAAAGATCAAGTAACTAAAATTGCGCAACTTTATAGCGATAGTAATAATTTTCTTTATTTAGGGAGAGGTTATAACTATCCTGTGGCCCTGGAAGGAGCGCTTAAGTTAAAGGAGATATCTTACATACATGCTGAAGGTTATCCTGCGGCAGAGATGAAACACGGTCCTATAGCGCTTATAGACAAAGATATGCCGGTTGTTTTTATCGCTACCACGGATAAAGTATATACCAAGATATTGAGCAATATTGAGGAAGTTCGTGCGCGAGGCGGCAGGGTAATCGCTATAGCGAGTGAGAATAATGACGAAATATCAAGACTTGTGGATCATGTTTTTTACATTCCAGAGACAATAGACGCATTAATACCAATTTTGTCCGTAATCCCACTCCAGTTATTAGCGTATCAAATTGCCGTAATGCGAGGGTGCGACGTTGATAAGCCTCGTAACCTGGCGAAGAGTGTTACTGTGGAATAAATGAAAAATACGGGCATATATCTATAACCTTTTGATTAATCAACTATCGTGTAGCTTTCTTTCCGTCTCAGTTAAAGCGAAAATAGTCTTGAATACTTTCTCTCCGTTACGTGTCATTTTCTTATTACGCCTTGCCATCATTCGTTTGGCTACCTGCAATTCTCTTTTTAGGTCATAGGCCCTTGTAACGTTGTCAGAATACCATGAGAAGGATGGTATGAATTTAGGAGGCGTGCGTGTCATGAGTATGTTACAGGCAAAACCTATAATGCTGCCGGTCATAAACCTTGTGTTTATGGCTGTCTTTGTATGGTCTCCCATTATCATTCCAAGAAAAGTTTGTCCGGTATCAATTATTTTATCGAACATTTGTACCTTAACCGTTCCGTATGTATTTGTAAGATTACTGTTTACGGTACCTGCCCCCAGGTTAACCCATGAACCTATATAAGAATCGCCAAGGAAGCCATCATGTTGTTTATTGGAATAGTCTTGAATAATCGTATTCATAATTTCCCCGCCTATTTTGCAAACTCTTCCTATGTTTGACCCTGCCCGGATTCTTGAAAGGGGCTGAATGACGACATTGTCTCCAATGAATGCAGGGCCTTCTATTACAGAATTCGAAGATATTTTAACATTATGGCCTATGTATATTGGGCCATTTTCTGAGTCGAGGACACATCCTGGTTTTATTACTGTATTCTTTCCAGTAAATATTTGAGAATCATTAATCAGGTGCACCCCCTTATATTTGTTTTCTCGTATGGATTCGACTTTAATGTATGACGTGAAGTCAGATGTAATCTGCTCTTTATTGATGTGAATCAAATCCCATGGATATTGTACCAGCCTTGCATTAACTCTTTTAACCTTAATTTTCTTTTTTATTTCATTTATGAAGCCCGGATCCAGAAATTTCTTGGGAGTAATTGAAAGACAATTTTTCCTGAGTAACCTTGCGTATACGATTGAATTATCCTTAACTCCGATCTCTTCTTCTCCTGAAACAGAAATTGGTGAAGAGATTAAGAGCCTGCCGTTTATGAATAAACAGCCATTGTTATTACTTTTTATCTTATTTACGTTATAAGAATAGTTTTCGCTGATTAAATTTTTAAGATATTCTCTGCAAAATAAATTAATCTCTGTATCGGGATACTGGAGGATAATTCTTTCAAGAAAGGTGTAAATACCACAACGCAGTTCATAAACAGGCCTATCATAGGACAGGGGGAGGAAATTTTGATATGCCATATCTTCGAAAACACATATGCTTTTCATTAGTCACAGGATACTTTATGGAGTTTTGATTGTCAAGGTGAATGAAGTTATATTTTCCTTGTAATAAATATATGGCATTTCTATAATAAATTTGCGACGAAGAGACAGTTAAAAGGAGCTAATTTATGAGTTATAAGGCCTGGTTTCAATGTTCTTCAGGTTGTGACGAACGTTATGAATTAAATGAGATAATATACAATTGTAAAAAGTGTGGCGATCTACTGGAGGTGCGTCATGATATTGAAAAGTTGAAACATCGTAGCCCTGAATCGTGGATGAGGCTTTTTGATGAACGCAATAGAAGGACTAAATGGCCTTTCGGAAGCTCTGTTTGGGGAAAGAAGGAAATGGTTTGCCCAAATGTGGAGAACCATAACGTGGTATCACTTTATGAGGGCGGGAGCAATCTGTTTTGGGCTGAACGCCTTGGCAAAATTATAGGCATAGAAGACTTATGGATTAAACAATGTGGTAACTCACATACAGGTTCGTTTAAGGACCTGGGTATGACCGTGTTGGTATCCATGGTTAAACAGATGATCTCAGAGGGGAAGGATATCATGGGTGTTGCATGTGCTTCTACGGGTGATACATCCGCCGCTCTATCTGCGTATTGTGCCGCTGCAGGGATTCCTGCAATAGTGTTTTTGCCAAAGGATAAAGTTTCAACCGCACAATTAATCCAGCCGATAGCCAACGGAGCGTTGACACTTTCACTCGATACTGATTTTGACGGATGTATGGAGATAGTACGGAGAGTTTGCAGCGAGAACAATATTTATCTTGCTAATTCGATGAACTCTTTGAGGATTGAAGGGCAAAAAACCGTAAGCATTGAATTGGTTCAGCAGCTTGACTGGGAAGTGCCTGACGTAGTTATAATTCCCGGTGGTAATTTGGGAAATGTCAGCGCTTTAGGTAAAGGTTTTCTTTTGATGAAAGGGCTGGGCATGATTGACAGACTTCCAAGAATTGTATGCGTACAGGCTGCGAAGGCGAATCCGCTATATCAAAGTTACTTGAAAGGTTTTGAAGAATTTAAACCAATTCGGGCTCAAAAAACACTGGCAAGCGCAATTCAGATAGGAAATCCAGTTAGTTTTAACAAAGCAGTTAAGATATTAAAGATGTTTAACGGCATTGTGGAACAGGCAACAGAGGATGAACTTGCTAATGCTGCTGCATTGGCTGACAGGACCGGTCTTTTTAATTGTCCTCACACAGGGGTTGCTTTGGCAGCACTATTTAAACTCGTCAAAAGAAATGAAATTAAGAAGGATGAAAGAATTGTGGTGATTTCAACTGCGCTCGGTTTAAAATTTACAGATTTTAAAGTAAAATATCATGAGAATAAATTGGATGAAGTTGAACCAAAATATGCTAATTCACCAGTAGAACTTCCCCCTGATTACAATTTAGTGAAAAGAGCCATTGTTGATAAATTAGCTCACTTTAATTAGTTGTTTCAAGGAATTTCAAATAATTAGGCCCATCTACATGCTTTCTGCTCATCCCTTTCCTTTCATTCCCTGGTGGTGTTCTTCTGTATTGTGTTCCCTCGCCTCCTCCTTTCTTAGTTTTTTTGAATCTTTTTGAGAGTGCTTTTCTAAATCTTCTAAATATTTGCGATATAGCTCTTGATCGTTATAACTGGAACACTTTGAATGGTGCCATTTATCATGTGGCTCTTCGTATATTGCGCATCGTTCTCCAATATTTAATATGCAGCCATGACATTTTCGTACGGGTTTGCCTTTCCTATTCATTTCTGCTCCTTATCTTCTTTGTTGGTTTTACCAAATTTAAATGTACTGTCCATTGAGACAATAAACCCAAAAACTGAAAAGATAGAGTTAAAGCATAAAACACAAAAAACAACTTCTTGCCTTATGCAGTGTTTACGAGTTTCATGTGGGTTATCTTTTTCTAAGAGTCATTTTAACTAATAATTTGTTTTAAATCAAGATAGTAAATAATTGGGGTTTTGGAGTTGCCGCATTAAATTTAATATAAACACAATAAAATGTACAAGCTTAATGAGTTGTTCCTGAAAAAGTCTCTTTTTCAGGGACAACTAAGTATAGTCAGCATCCAAAATTTGCTATGTTATTATGTTTAAGAATAAGCATTTCTGTAGTTATTTATATCGTTATTCAGGCAGTGAGAATTTGTCACAAATTAGGGTGATATAATTTCTGATTGTTGTAAGAGTCAAAAAACAAAGGGGTTAACAAAGCTTATAATTTCTGAATTTTATTACTGCAATATGGCTGGAAATGTGCCCTATGTGTCCGAATACATAAGGCTTATGACTATTCTAAGTAAACTATATATTAAGTTATAACAATGTGACTGAACTATATCCTGCAAATTCTAATGTACTTGACAAAGAACAGCATTTTCGTATAATTTTGTACTAGAGACGAGAAGTAAAATGATAAAAATCTTGAAAACAACCCTGCAATTGAGATTGTGAAAGGGAGAATTTTTAAAGCACCTCTTTTTTCTTCGAGTCTTATTTTTGACAATGATTTCCAGCTAAAAGGAGGAATTATTAAATGATTAATTATAACTGTGATATGTGTGGAAAGTCACTGGTTCCTGAAGAAGACGATAGGTATGTAGTAAAAATTGAAATTTATGCTGCATGTGACTCTATGGATGATGATGAGGAATTGATAACCGATCTTGATGAAGAAGATGAAGACGACGACGATGAAGTGGACAGCCTCGACCCGGATGAGATCGATAGTATTGAATATAAGACTTTTCGTTATGATTTATGTAGTAAATGTCATAGTATGTATTTACAAGACCCTCTCTCGATTAAGTCGATAAGGAGAGGCCGTTTCTCTGAAAATTAAATACTTCGGGAAATTTAATAGCCTTTTGTCATTAAGCATAAGGAGGGGGCTCTTAAAGTTTGAGTCTTTTGCCTCTTACATTGGATGATGGAGCGGTGGAATAATTGAGTAATGGTTTTTGTAAGGGGGTTGCTTGTTTTTCACTCTGTTAGCTGGTGTTAGAAACAAGTATCATCGTTACAATTTATATACAATCTATCATAAAAGTGAGCTTCGTATCTAGGTAGGCATAATTACCACATTCATAACATCCACAACTCCTCAACCCAATAGCATAGTGCACTTTTTGACGTTAAGCGCATAATTTAATGTACAGGAATTTCAAAGTTTAAACTATTATGGGAATGACAATTACTGAGAAGATTATCTCCGCACACTCTGGTCTTCAGGAGATACGTGCCGGTCAGTTCGTTTATGCAGATGTAGACATATGTCTTGGGAATGATATAACAGCCCCAATTGCGATTGAACAATTTGAAAGGCTTGGAATAGACAAAATATTTAATCCTGACGGCGTTGTTTTGGTTCCAGATCACTTTACCCCGAACAAGGATATTAAATCAGCCCAGAATGCTAAACTTCTCAGGGAATTTGCACAAAAACATAGAATAAAGAATTATTTTGAAGTCGGCAGGGTGGGGATTGAACATGCCTTACTACCTGAAAAAGGAATAGTTGTTCCTGGTGATTTGGTTATTGGAGCAGATTCGCATACATGCACTTACGGTGCCATGGGTATCTTTTCTACTGGCGTTGGAAGCACAGATTTAGCGGCATGTTATGCGACAGGGAAAGTATGGCTGAAGGTGCCGGAGACCATAAAATTTGTTTTCAATGGTAAGCTGAATAAATGGGTATCCGGTAAAGATTTAATTCTTTACGTTATAGGCGATATTGGTGTTGATGGCGCCGGATACAAGGCGATGGAATTTTCTGGGCCCGTTATTACAGATTTATCAATGGATGACCGTCTTGCAATGTGTAATATGGCAATAGAGGCTGGAGCAAAGAATGGGATAATCGAGCCGGATGATTGTACTGAAAAATATATAAAAGACAGGGCTCAAAGGGAATATAAATTTTACTACAGTGATGCTGATTGTGAATATCTTGGTATTCATGAGTACGATGTGAGCACCCTTTCCCCCCAGGTTGCCTTACCTAATCTACCTGAGAATATACGTCCGGTGGAAGACTTGTCTGATATAAAGATTGACCAGGTTGTAATTGGCTCATGTACTAATGGAAGGATTTCTGACTTGAGAATAGCCGCTAAAATTCTTAAAAATAAGAAAATTGATCCTTCTGTACGTTTAATTGTAATACCAGCCACACAGGGCGTATACTTAGAGGCGTTGAAGGAAGGCTTGATCGAGATCTTTATAAATGCCGAATGTGTTGTCTCAACACCAACCTGCGGCCCTTGTCTTGGAGGGCATATGGGTATTCTGGCAGAGGGGGAACGTGCGCTGTCCACTACTAATAGAAACTTTGCAGGTAGAATGGGCCATCCAAAATCCGAAATATACCTTTGCAACCCTGCAGTAGCTGCGGCTTCTGCAATTACCGGGAAAATTACTCACCCGGAATATATTGATTAATACCTAAATTGAGCGATTACTTAAAAACTATTAGTATTGTATATTAAGCCCTTGAAGTAATGATGCAAAAGGAGACAGAATCGATGATAAGAAGTTTAGAGAAAGAGTCACAAAAGGTTCAGAAAAAATATATAGGAATAGATATAGGCTCTGTGAGTGTAAAAACAGTGTTAATGAACGAAGACAAAGAGGTTCTGGAGAACCACTATGTGAGGTCACATGGCCAGCCGATAGAGACGGTGCTGATTGTTTTGAAGGACATCATCAACCGGGTTTCAATTGATGATATAGGTGGTATGGCAGTTACAGGGTCAGGGGGTAAGCTATTAGCGGAGATAATAGGCATAAGCTTTATTAACGAGGTTGTGGCGCAGAGCACGGCAACATCTGAACTTCATCCTGAAGTAAGGACCGTAATCGAAATTGGAGGCGAAGACTCAAAGCTGATAATGCTTGAACCTGATGAGGCAGGTGGAAAAAAGTTGAAGGTGTCCGATTTTTCAATGAACACGATGTGTGCGGCAGGTACCGGCTCATTTCTGGATCAGCAGGCAACAAGAATAGGCGTTTCTATAGAAGATGAATTTGGCAAAATGGCCTTGAAATCAAAAAACCCTCCGAGGATAGCGGGCAGGTGCAGTGTATTTGCCAAATCAGACATGATACATCTCCAGCAGGTGGGAACTCAGATTCATGAAATAGTGGCAGGGTTATGTTACGCCCTTACTAGAAATTTTAAGAGTAACATAGGAAAAGGTAAAGAATTCGTAAAACCCATAGCCTTTCAAGGTGGTGTTGCCGCAAATACAGGGATAGTCAAGGCATTCGAGGATATACTGGAATTGCGTGAGGGAGAACTCATTATCCCCGAGTACTTTAATACTATGGGGGCAATAGGGTGTGCGTTGACATTGATAGATAAGGGTATTAATTCCCCCTTTAAGGGGTTTAAGGCAATTGATGCCTATCTAAAGAACCGTAAGGGGAAGGATACCAATCTTAAGAAACTGGCTTGCAACAACTACGCAATAAATGTTAAACCATTTAAATTTAGCTCCAGAAAGAAAGTGGATGCGTATGTAGGTGTAGATGTTGGATCAATAAGTACAAATGTTGTCGTTATGGACAAGGATAAGAATGTATTGTCCAGGCGTTATCTGATGACGGCAGGCAAGCCTCTGGAGGCTGTAAGACAGGGGTTACTAGAAGTAGGGGAAGAGGTTGGTAAAAAGGTAATTGTAAAGGGAGTGGGTGTGACGGGATCAGGGAGGTATCTGACAGGAGAATTTATCGGCGCAGACATAGTAAAGAATGAGATAACGGCTCATGCAACAGCCGCCGCCTGGGTTGACAAAAATGTGGATACAATCTTTGAGATAGGGGGACAGGATTCTAAATATATAAGTTTGGAGAACGGGGCAATAGTTGATTTTACAATGAATAAAGTGTGTGCTGCAGGGACGGGATCATTTCTTGAAGAACAATCTGAGAAGCTGGATGTTAATATTAAGAATGAATTTGGTAAACGTGCGCTGAATTCATGCTGTCCATCGCAACTTGGGGAGAGATGTACCGTGTTTATGGAATCCGACCTCAACCATCACCAACAACTGGGAGTGCCAAAGGACGATTTGCTGGCAGGGCTGAGTTATTCCATAGTATTAAATTATATAAATCGTGTTGTGGAAAAAAGAAAGATCGGTGATACCATTTTCCTGCAAGGTGGAGTAGCCGCTAATCGAGGGGTTAAGGCCGCTTTTGAAAAGGTAACCGGCAGGGAAATTATAGTGCCGCCGCATCATGACGTTATGGGTGCAATAGGTTCGGCAATAATATCCATGGAGGAGCAAACATGGAGTGAATCGAGGTTTAAGGGCTTTGATTTAACGGACAGGAAGTATGAAACAACGTCATTTGTGTGCAGGGATTGTTCAAACATATGTGAAATTAGGAAAGTAACGATAACCGGAGAATCGCCTCTTCATTACGGGAGCCGCTGTGGTAAGTTTGATGATGAGAAAAAGGTGAAAAAATCAAATAATTTACCAAGATTATTTAACGAAAGAAACAGGCTATTATATGGCCCATATTATACTGACAGGAAAACTAAAGCAGTGCAAATTAAGCATGACAATGGCAGCAAATCTTACGGTCGGATTGGTATCCCGCAGGCGTCTACTTTCTTTGAATTGTTTCCCATGTGGAGGACGTTTTTCACAGAATTGGGCTTGGAGATAGTTATCTCAAAGAATACTAATCGTAGCATAATTAATAAAGGGGTAGAATATGTCAATGCTGAAACGTGCTTTCCTATAAAGGTTGCACACGGACACGTGGTAGATATGCTTGACAAGGATATAGATTATTTATTTCTGCCCAGTGTGATCAATATGACGCATGCTTCTTCAGGACTGACCCATTCTTATGCATGTCCTTACATACAATGCCTTCCGTACATAGTTAGCTCGGCTGTTGATCTTGATTCACAGAATTTTAAGGTATTACAGCCTATAATTCACTTTGAGTATGGAGAGTCATTTGTAGATAAGACATTCCGTCAGATTGCCAGAGATGTTGGCAGTAGAGGCAAAAAGGTAGATAATGCCATTAAAAAGGCCAGGGAATCACAAAAGAACTTCTATAAACACCTTGAGGAGAGGGGTAAAGAGGTGTTAGATAATTTAGGCGAGGACGAGATTGCATTAGTAATTATCAGCCGTCCCTACAACGGCTGTGACTCTGGTGTTAACATGGATCTTCCTGAAAAGCTCAGGGATTTGGGGATACTGGCAATACCAATGGATTGCATACCTATGGACTTAGAAGATATCTCCAGGGATTACCCAAACATGTATTGGAAATATGGGCAAAAGATACTCGCTGCTGCGAGGTTTATAGCACGCGATAAGAGGTTATATGCCCTTTATATAACAAACTTTGGGTGCGGGCCTGATTCTTTTATTTCCAAGTTCTTCCCTAAAGAGGTTGGCGGCAAACCGTATTTGATGATTGACATAGATGAGCATAGCGCTGATGCCGGGGTAATGACACGTTGCGAGGCATTCCTGGATAGTTTGAAAAATGCGAGAATCAAAAAATATAAGGAAGAGATAGAGTTGGAATGTAAGTATGTATCTAAAAAGAAGAGGACTATGTACATTCCTTATATGAATGATTGCGGGTATATTGCTGCCGCTGCGATGAGGGTCAATGGCGTTGACGCTGAAGCCCTGCCAATGCCGGATAAATTGAGTCTGGAATTGGGGAGAAAATATACGTCAGGAAAAGAATGTTACCCCGCAATCCTGACAACAGGGGATATCGTAAAGAAAGCGATTAGTCCAGATTTTGATCCTGACAGAAGTGTTTTCTTTATGGCAACTGCATCAGGTCCTTGCAGATTTGGCCAGTATAATAAGATGCACAGAATGGTTCTGGATGGCATTGGTTTCCCTCATGTGCCAATATATACTTTAGATCAGGGAGACGATTACCAGGAAGATACGAAAAATTTAGGGTCAAGTTTCCGTAAACTAACGTGGAACGGAATTGTATTTGTTGACTTTATGCAAAAACTACTGCATGAAATAAGACCGTATGAAATACATAAAGGTGACGCAGACACCGTATACAAACAACATATCAGGAAAGCAGTGCACGCAATAGAATATGGACACGACCTTTTACAGGTTGCGAGAGAAGCATGTGATGCTTTAAATAGGGTTGAAGTGGACAAGAGCGTGAGGAAGCCTGCAATAGGCATCATCGGTGAAACTTATGTGCGCGGCAATGAGTTTTCCAATAATTTTATCATCAGAAAGATCGAAAAACTTGGCGGGAAAGCAGTGATACCGCCTTTTGGTGAATGGATGGAATATATTGCTCACGTCCGAAAGGAAGATTGCATAAGAGAAAAAAACTTTAACGCTTTTGCAATAGAGATAATTACCGAGGTGATCCAGAAGTTTCATGCAATCAAGATGTCGCGTCCTTTTAGAAAAAGCGGAACAAACCTTTTTAAAGAAAACTCTATAAAGGGATTGATTTCGAAGGGAAGACCATATATCCACGATTCATATAAAGGCGACCCGGTGCTCAGTATGGGAAGGGCGGTGGAATACATAGAGGAAGATTTTGATGGCATTATAAACGTTATTCCTTTTCATTGTATGCCGGGAACCGCCGTTAATGCCGTATTAGAGAAATTCCAGAGAGAACATGACGGGATCCCATGTCTAAAACTGACATTTGACGGCCAGGAAGAGACAAATGAGGAAACTCGTATAGAAGCATTCATGCATCAGGCACAACAAAGAATGGAAAGCAAGCTGAGTGATAGAAAAGATTATGCCACGGTGAATTAGGTTGATTGTAAATAATTGTGGTTGTTCAAATATTTACAGTAAAAACAAAGGAAGCGGAAGGTCATGCCAGAGGCAGATCTGCCTTCGGCACGACTTTAGCCTTCCACTTGTGAATCAACAGGAAAAGGTTAATTTATGAATGGTAAGTGTTGGAAATACGGGGATAATGTCAACACGGATGGGATCATTCCCGCAAGATACCTGAATACGACTGACGTAAAAGAGCTGGCATCTCACTGCATGGAGGACATTGATCCGGAGTTTGTTAAAAAAGCAGGGGAAGGCGACATAATCGTAGCGGGTGACAACTTTGGCTGCGGGTCATCCAGGGAACATGCGCCAATATCTATCAAGGCATTTGGAATCTCCTGCGTGATAGCAAAGAGTTTTGCAAGGATATTCTTCAGGAACGCTATCAATATCGGTTTGCCAATTTTTGAGAGTGAAGATGCAGGCGCAGAGATAAGTGATGGCGACGAGGTTAAAGTAGATATAAATTCGAGCAAGATAACAAATCTGACAACTAACAAAGAGTACTCATTTACACCCTTTGCCGATGAAATGAAGGACATTATCCAGGCAGGGGGATTAATGGAATACATAAAAGCGAACTACTGAATTTCCGTCCTGACAACATTCCTCTCTTTCGAGAGGAATTCAACACTGGAATCCTCTCGAAAGAGAGGAGCATACCCTTGAAGCCATGCGCATTAATACTTTCTGAAAAGCCCGACGACAACCCCCAAGATTTTGACGTCCCCTGACTTTACTTTAATCGGTTCCATCAAAGAGTTTGAAGACCTGAACTCAACTCCATCCTCTGTTTTACAAAACCTTTTCAATGTCGCTTCATTATCTATTAAAACAGCCACCATCTCATTATTTTCTGAGGAATCATTTTCTGAGGAATCATCTTGTAGGAATACTGTTTTTACACTTGACTATTATCTCTATAGGTGACCCTTGGTTTTCATTGGGAGGAGAAATAAATGTTAATCAATAAAGCAATAGAAGAAATAAGAAAGTTCCGTCATGAAATTTCTGCAGAATATCGTCATAACACAAAAGAGTTATTGATGCATTATAAACAACTAGAAAGTAAATATTCAGACAGGATTTATACTAAAGCAAGGGCTAACAATTTAATTCAGGTGACGCCAAAAGAAGGTGCACCTGATTAATACATTCGCCGACGCCGTACCATTCCTTAACAGCAGCGTAAAGTTCGTCTTTACTCCTTGCAGCTATTAGATCCGCCTGAACTTTTTTGCGCTGTGGATGATGCCTGCTGTATCCAACTGCGAATTTGCGGAAATATCTTACGCTTCTTAACATCGGGCGCATTTCTGCTACCAACTCATAGTGTTTCAGTAACACTTCTCCCTGTTCGGTCAGGCCGGGGCCTTCCGGTTTTGGCTTACCTTCCCACAACGCACGTGCTTCTTTAAATATCCATGGATTACCTATAGCGCCTCTTGCTATGATCACTCCATCAAGGCCGCTGGTCTTCAGACGTTCAACAACGGTTTCAGCGTCCATCAGATCGCCGCTGCCAATGATAGTTGCCTGTGGAAACTCACGTTTTACCTCTGATATTATTTCCCAGTCACTCCTGTCACGGTACAGATTCTTTACGGGTCTGCCGTGGATGATTATCGCATCAACTCCTTCTGCAACTGCTCCCTGGCATATCCGCCAGAATTTATCCAGTGACTCCTGACTGTTGTCAAACCCGTTCCGAAGCTTGATAGTGACAGGGCATGAAACTGATTTCCTCACATACTGAAGAATCTTGATAGCCTTCTCAGGCTCTTTTAGCAGATATCCGCCGCTGTGACGCCTGAGTACTTTCGGGGCAGGGCAGGCAAAGTTCAGGT
>CAKKPF010000012.1 GCA_919901575.1 Candidatus Brocadiaceae bacterium | reverse complement strand
GAATGGCATGGGAAGTATTTCTACTATTGCAGCCGTGAATATACTTGGAAAGATTGCCATAAGGGTTGCCGAATATGACACAACGCTCATGGTTTCAAACATAGATCCAATTGTTTTGTCAGTAAGCCAGGAGGTTGTTAAGGAATCGTACCTGGAAGCCGGGAGGCCTGACGCTTATGTGGAAGATAATGTATTTATGGCGGCTTCTGAACAATTTCCTTATGTTGCCGCAGTAAGCGGTATAATGATACGGGAGAAAACTGCGGCAAATTTCTTTATGGGATATTTTTATGCAGAATCACTTATCCTTGCAGAAACCGGCGCTTCCACTGGAGCCATACAGATTGCGGCAACGGATTCTTATACACAACTCCCCTTCTTTATAACTACATGTGATTATACCCTGATTGGCGAAGAATTGTACGCCGCAAGCGCATATTTATCAAGAGAACCATTACTTTTGGGCAGTTTACGTGCACAGGATATTGCCAAGGGGATTATAATAACCGCACTTGTATTAGGCGCAGTGCTTGCGACAATTGGTGTTGGCTTTATAAGCTTTATTTTTAAGGCCAGTTGATATTTGTCAGCAATGAAAATGGAAGGCTGAAGCCATTCCGCTACAGAAATTTTCTTTTTGATGATGTAGTGGAGAAACCTGAAGGTTTACGCTACCGATTTCCATTCAATATGTAGCGGAAGGCCTTTAGGCTTCCATATACAATAAAATTGATATGAAAGTGCAGAGAAAACGCAATAGGTTACAACACTTCGATTATGAAGGAAGTTATGCATATTTCCTAACGCTATGCTGCTATGATAATGGGAATTATTTCACAAATAGAAATACAGTGTTTACAATCCTTGATTCGTTAAACCGTATTTCTTCTGAAATGAATTGCTCCATTATAGCATACTGTTTTATGCCTGACCATTTACACCTTCTTACGTCAGGTGATGAAAAAACAAATCTGATTAAATTTATAAAAACATTTAAACAAATAACAGGCTATAATTTCAAGAAAACTACAGGGAGGAAGTTATGGCAAAAGAGCTTTCATGATCATGTAGTACGAAAAGAAGAAAATCTAAATTCAATAGCGGAATATATATTTAATAATCCGGTTAGAAATGGTCTTGTTGCGGATTACGAAGACTATCCATTTTTAGGCCCAAAATAATAGTGGAAGGCTAAAGCCATTCCGCTACAGATAACTGAAAAATCTGTAGCGGAATGGCTTTAGCCTTCCACATCCACGACATTTAATTGTAAGGAAAGGAATAGCAGTAGCATGAACTTTTTCAAGAGGACCATACCTCTCACAATCGCGTTTATAATGGGAGTTATTATGACATTTCAATACTATGTGCCGCATGAAGCTTCACAATCTCTATTGAAGGTTGTAACGCGATGGGGAATAACTATTGCAGGATTCGCCGTATTCATTGGCGTTTACAGCTTATTTCACCTTCACTGGAATAAGATTAAGCGAAAAGTTCCCGGTTGGGGTTATAGCACATTTGTATTCTTCGGGGCTGGGATCACGATTATATTTGGATTGTATAACGGAGGCGAGTTCTTTCTGAATGATAAACAGGAAGGGACTATGTTTGACTGGATGTACTTCAATGTTCAGATTCCCGCAGGAGCCACGATGTTTTCCATACTCGCTTTCTTTATGGCATCTGCTGCATACAGGACTTTTAGAGCCAGGACAAGTGAAGCGACTATATTGCTGGTAGCTGCCGTTATAGTAATGCTTGGACGCGTGCCTGTTGGCGCCTTGATCTGGGAATATCTCCCCCCTCTTGCAGACTGGATAATGTCTGTGCCAAACATGGCGGCCAAAAGGGGAATCCTGATTGGTGTATCAATTGGGGCCATTGCAACTTCTTTAAGGATAATCTTTGGAATTGAAAGGGCATACCTTGGAGGTGGTGATTAATGGAAAGATTACTCAGAATTGACAGGCGCATAATCTTTATATTTGTTGCAATTGCAGTAACGCTACCGTTACTCATCAGGTTTAATCTGCCCGTGACCGCAACAAAGGATGTCAAAAGTATATATAACAAGATTAATTCTCTTCCTGAGGGTTCACACGTCCTCATATCCTTTGATTACGACCCTGCTTCGAAAGAGGAACTTCAGCCTATGGCGGTAGCGCTGTTGCATCACTGCTTTAAAAATAATATTAAGGTAATAGGAATGACACTTAATCCCGGAGGCTCCGGTCTGGCGGATAGCGCTATAACAGAAGCGGGAAAAGAATATAGCAGAAAATATAAAGAAGATTATGTTTTTCTGGGCTACAAGACCGGAACTGAATTAGTAATGATAAATATGGGTGAAAATATTTTCTCAGCATTTCCGAAAGATTTTTATGGGAATGCAACTGTTGATCTGCCGGTACTTAAAGGAGTTCAATCATTGCAGGATATGGATTACGTAATTGACCTGGCTTCAGGTTCAAGCATTGAGGCGTGGATCGCATTCGGAAAGGAAAAATACAACTTTGATTTTGGTGGTGGATGTACTGCCGTTATAGGCCCGGACATGTATCCATTCCTGCAGTCTAAACAACTGACTGGTCTGATGAGCGGGTTAAAAGGCGCCGCAGAGTACGAAATACTCATAAATCGAAAATCAACTGCTGTTGCAGGCATGTCTCCGCAGAGTGTAGTGCATGTGCTCGTTGCTTTGTTTGTAATATTTGGAAATGTCTTATATTTTATGACCGGACGAAAGAAATAAAAGATGAATAATAAAACAGATGTTTCAGTAACAACATGGATACTGGTTGCATTCAGCATCGTAAACATATATTTTCTCGCCACGGGAAAATTAGGTTTTGATGCAAAAGGCTTTGGCATAATTACGGCGGTTGCACTTACGCTCGCCATGTACAGCTTCCTATACAAAGACAATCCTGTATTTAAGATTGCCGAAAATCTTTTCGTGGGAGTTGCCATGGGATATTGGATAATAATCACATGGTTTAATATCCTCAAGCCGGATGTCTTTGAAACCTTAATAGTTCCTCTTTTTAAGGATACAGGCAGTGCGCCTCAGTATGCTGTTATTATCCCTACGCTGCTTGGTATTTTTATGCTTTTGAGATTTTCAAATAGACTATCATGGCTCAGCAGATGGTCATTTGCATTTGTTGTTGGCCTGGGAGCAGGCATAACTATACCAAATTTTATACATGCCTTCATCTTGAAACAACTTTCATTTAATCCATTAATTACGGCAAGTATTCCTGAAAGCATAAACAACTTCCTGATTCTATTAGGGGTAGTATCGGTATTAATCTATTTCTTCTTTTCCATGGAGCACAAGGGGATTATAGGAGGAGTGTCAAAAATAGGTGTGTGGTTTTTGATGATAGCTTTTGGCGCTTCATTCGGCTTCACGGTGATGGCCAGAATGTCACTCCTGATTGGCCGGATACAGTTCCTGCTCAGAGACTGGCTCGGGTTAATACAGTAATGAACAGAAGAGAATAGTTACACTTTGTGATTAGATAAAAGTGCCTAAAGTGTGAAGTGATCTAAAGTGACTTATGTGAAACATTGAAGGTCGCAGACCAAAACATTTACATACTAAACTTTTGTACCACATTTTGAACACAACCAAGGTTTGCTAGTTATTGCCAACATAATCCAAACAATCAACCATAGCCCTCCGGTTACTAAGGATAATAGTAAATGAAGTATATGATTACGTCCTTGCCTTGTAGCCAGTACATTCTCGTTGCAAGTCTTGCAAAACCCTTGTGTTTGCTGTATTGACATTTCTTTAGCTCTCCTTTCCTCTCTTTCTTATTTTATTTTGAGCATTTCCCAAACAACTAAAACTGTTCCAAAGCTTAAGATAAGCGTTATCGCTATTTTTGGTCCATGTGACCAATGCAAAAATATATTTTTGACCATTTCTTCTTCCTGTTCATTAACTTTTTTCTTAAGTCCATCAGAAAATTCAGTTTCAGAGATTTCCTTCATTTTATTGTCCCACTCGGGGAATGGGAGAAAAACCCTCGCCTTTAGGCGAAGACTT
>CAKKPF010000011.1 GCA_919901575.1 Candidatus Brocadiaceae bacterium | reverse complement strand
TGAAGCGAGTAATCTTGAGTCGGGGCTGAAGGCTATTGACTGTACAGCTTCCTTGTGTCCAAAGAGGAGGCATATTGAATCATGTGTCTTGTTATCAATAATGAGTGTGCCTACCTTGGTGGCAACGGCAATATAATTGTCATCAGGTGAAAAAGCTATCTTGCTGACCCATGAAACCCCCATCTGTTGGATGGCTTTGTCATGAATATGCCATGGGATATCTTCGTCATTCGCAAGACACTTTTCCAATGTGAGAGGATAGGATAAAATAGCGAGTGTTATTACAATATAATAAATAAGCGGTTGTCCTGCTGCGTATGAGTCAAGCAATTTGCGGTAAAGATATTTCTTTATGAAGCCCATATAGATATTTTCCTCCATTTAAGGATTCTTTCAAGTGAAAAACAACATTATATAAATAATAGAGAATATTAACGGCACTATTCCCTGGATGATAAATACCCGGAATTGTTTGTTTTTTGTGATTTTATTTTGGATAATTTTGGACACGAGATATTCAGTTATAAACAGTCCTGTGAGTACCATAAGCAATTGAAAGGCAGTTGTGAAATTAAAACTCAATTTATAGATATTGAATAACATTAAAGACCCTTCTACATTTCCAAAGACGTCAATAGCCTTAAGGGACAAAAATCCGAATAAGATGAGTGGAAGGTGTGTGTAGCCAAAGTGTTTGAGGGCTTCAATTGCTGTTTCTTTTGATATTAACGAGGTAAAATAGTTACTCGCAAGGTTCATGATTAGTGCAAAACATATGGAAGCAGCGAATATGAGAGGAAAATTTACCTGACTGATATTTGATTTAGAAATGAGTACGGCAGCCAGAAAACCTGAGAGTATAATTGACAATAATGCTCCATCCAGAGATGGTTGTCTTAATGAGCTTATTTCTGCGCCTGGGATTCTGAGGTTTAAGCGTGTCGCGTTGTGTGTGCAGTTTTTGATACAATTCAAACAGACCTTGCAGTCTCTATTATCCAATAGAAACTGAAGATGCAAAAACATCGGGCAAGGGCCTGCTTTCTCAGACCCCTTGTAACAATCATGTGTTGTACATATTGTTGTACATACATTCCTGTTTGAACGTATTTCTATCATGGATGACATGGAAAAGAGTCCACCCAACCCGCCCAGTGGACAAAGGTGGCGACACCAGGCAGATTTTTCAAAAATAAAATCTATAATTATGGCTGCGAGCAGGATGCTGAAAATTAAATAGGCCGTTTTATTGACGGAATAGGCCATATGAGAATACTCTTCCATGAATAATATGGATATAAAACCTGTACCCGTGAACCAAACACCGTTATTCTTAACAAAAGAAGGGATAGGTATTTTTAGATTGATATGTTTATTGAAAAATGTGGAGATAGTGGATATAGGGCATACTCCGCAGCCAAAACGGGCAGCAAAAAGAAATACTACAAAGAAAAACGGTAAACTTAACTGC
Organism: Candidatus Brocadiaceae bacterium; assembly: GCA_919901575.1. Classification (GTDB taxonomy): domain Bacteria; phylum Planctomycetota; class Brocadiia; order Brocadiales; family Scalinduaceae; genus Scalindua. The sequence goes on along the minus strand of CAKKPF010000011.1, from coordinate 6,495 downwards.
CAGCACAGAATCATTGTAATGTTTCTTCCGCCTATTGAAATGTCAGATTGTGTTACGAACAAACAAAGAATTGAAATAAAAGAGATTAAGACAATTATTTTGGCAGCTAAAATTATCCCTGGACTTTCACATAATCTTTTAACCAGAGATATATTCAAGAGATTAAGTCGTTTTTCATCCTCTATCCTCGTTGTATCACCAAGGAAGATTTCTTCTTCTTCAATGTCGGTATCTCCCTTTGACAATGTGATTGCGCGTTCAATCACATTTTCCAGTTCCTTTACGTTTCCGGGATAGTCATATTTCAACAATTTGTTTGTGGCGCCCTTTGAAAACTTTTTTGCCTGCATATGCCTTATTTTGCTTATTTTATCTACAAAATGTTCCATAAGGGATGGGATGTCTTTTTTGCGATTTCTTAAAGGGGGGATCTCTAATATATGCGCGCTTAATAGATGAAATAACCTTTGGTTTAGCTGTTCCTGCATTAAGCTGATATCAGTAGTGGTAACAATGATCCTTACATTAGAGTGTATGGGTTTACTTCCTCCTGCTCTCAGGAATTTGCCGGTCTCTAAGAATTTCAGAAAAATTTCCTGAGTGCTTAAAGACATATTTTCTATGTTTTTAATAACTAGGGTTCCGTTATTCACCAATTCTAAACGGCCAATCCTCTTTGCCTCCTCATCAATAAATACCATTTTTTCGCTACCGAACAATTCACATTCAATGTGATCGCGTTTTCTTCTCTCATTGTGGACTGATGTTCCTTCCTTCCTTCTTTCTTTAGGAAGCATAATTTCAATCACAGGGGCCTTAGCCCTTGTGCTTTCTGAATGGATCTTCCTGGAGAGAGTTTCTTTTCCAGCGCCCGGCTCGGATATAATCGTAACGGGATCATCCACCTTTGAAAGCTTTTCAGCTTCCTGTACGATTTCCTGCATTTTTTTACATTTCCACACTACACTACTGTATTGGTATTCTTTCGTCTTTTGAAGGTAACTGCTCAAGGCAATTTCATGTTTCTTAAGATCAACACTCTTGATATTCTGCTTATCAATCCGTTCGGCAAGCAATTTATTAAAATGCTTGTATATCACGGGATTTTCTGAAATGATGTCATCAAAATCACTCTTTGTGATATAGTAAAGAAGGGAATCTTCATTTGTTTTCACTGTAGCACAACAAGGTTCCCCCGTAAGCAGAGACATTTCACCAAAGCATTCTCCGTTAGGTATGTTAGCAATAGTAAATCCATCCTCTTCTGATTCAGAGACAACGCGAGCGCTTCCTGATTTGATCAAATATAGACGAATCCCTGATGATCCCTTCTTGATTACAGTATGATCTTTGGCGAAAGTATCTACTTTGATTTTTTCTAAGATTTTTTCTAATGATTCGGTTGAAAGGTCTTTAAAGATAGAAGTTTCCCTCAAGAATCTCATTATTTCTTCTGTCTCTTTACCGATTGTTATAGTTTTCTGTGCCATGACTTTTTATAAGTGTAAGATGTGAGCTTTGTTATAGAGTTTTTCTGACATGACAGATTGTATACCTGAAGTGTTTCATAATTGACAGTAAATAAATGGACTGATAGCTTTAGTGTAAACTTGAAGGCTTGCCGAAGTTTTTAATGAGTGAAATTTCAAAGGATATGTCGTTTATTCTAACTTAATCTATATTTAAATCAACAGTTATGTTGGAAATATATCAAACTTTATCCAGCCGGAAGAGTATCATCAAAAACAGGCTTTGAATCGTGCCTAAATAAGTACAAGCATTCAATATTATTTCAATTCCAATGTATAAACACCGTCCCAACTTGCTGATGGCGGATCTTGTGCATAGATTTTACATCTTTCCACATATGTCAGCGATGGCCCGTCAAGGGGGTCTTTGTCTAAGGCTTTTTGGAATAAACGTATTGCCTTTTGCCATTCTCTCTTTCGATATTCTCTCAGGCCTGCTTCATAAAGCTCTAATACCTCCCGTTTTGCCTCTCGCACTTCTCCCTTTCTGTCAATAAGTTCAAATACCTTAACCGGATTTTCCTTACCGACAACCCGGATCATATCCAACTCTCTGGCCTCTATATGATCTTTGGCCAGTTCATGAGTTCTTTCGCTTATCATGGTTTGAGTACCATAATATTTATTGGCTGCTTCCAGTCTGGCCCCGAGATTAACCTCATCTCCGATTACGGTGTATGAGAGCCTGTTCTTTGAACCTACATTGCCCACAAGCACACGCCCTGAGTTCAGGCCAATCCGGGCATTTATTGCCAGCCTTCCCGCTTCTTTAAATTTCTTGTTTAGCTCACGTAATCTTTTTTGATTATCAATAGTAGCTAAACACGCCCTCACGGCATGATCAGGCTGTGCCAGAGGCGCTCCGAATGCGGCAACTATTGCATCGCCGATATATTTGTCCAGGAATCCTCCGTGGTCGAGTATTATGTCTGTCATTTCACTTAAATACTCATTAAGTAATTCGATTAATTCAGCCGGTTGCAACTTCTCTGAGATAGAGCTGAATTTCTCAATATCTGAGAAATATACCGTGACCTCTTTTTCTTCACCGCCAAGCTTTATGTTCCCGGGTTCCTTTAATATTTCATGGACGACCTTCGGGTCCATAAAGTTTTCAAACGCAGCTCTTACTCCTTTTCTCATCTTTTCTTCAGATATAAAACGATACATAATAATTGCGGAAAAACATGTAATCACCGTAATACCGGGATACACCACGTTTAACCACGTTCCGTCACTTACGAATTTTGCATAAACGTAGTAGTTGTATCCAAACCATAATGACGCGCTCGCCACCCCGCCCCATATTGAGGGTAACAAAGGCAGGAATATACCCATTGCAAGGCTTATGCAAAGAATTGCCATTATGTCATGAAACACTTCGCTTTGTCCTCTTACCACAAATTTCTCGTGTAAGATGTTTTCTGTAACGGTAGCATGCTTCTCCACACCGGGTGTTTGTGATGAAAACGGGGTGGCTATAAAATCTCCCAGGCCAAATGCCGTTGCGCCGAGAAAAACGATTTTATTGCTAAATGCGTCAGGAGGGATCTTTCCCTCTATAACGTCACAGAATGAATAATATTTAAATGTGGATTCAGGGCCGCAGTAATTGATTATCATACGGTTCCAGCTATCAATGGGGATTTCCGTTTCTTTAAAAATTAGTTTGTCCATCAGCAACAGTTTCATCTCGCCGTATTCGAGTCCTTTATATGCCCTGGCGACTTGAACACTAAGAGGTGGATAAAACTCATTTCCATATTGAATAGCCATATACTCGCTCCTGACTATGCCGGAATAGTCAACATTTGTATCTACAAACCCCTGATAAGTTACCCACTCCGCAAACTGGTCAATCATGTTTATAACCCCAACAGCCGTCTTTGGCCGATAACGTGTCAGTAAAGTATTAATTATTTCTTCTCGATTCTCAGAGGTTAGGATGGTTAATCTATCACCATCGGCGCTCTTTTCTTTTGCATTCTTTCCTGTGCCTGCCAGGACAGGGAAATAAGCGGATTCTTTCAGCAATTCTTTACCGGGAGTTGAAATCTCTTTTCCCGCAAAGTCAGTAGATTTTCTTTGTGCTGCATCAACAAATTCAATCGAAGAAATAATATCCATTCCATTATCAACCACGGCCTTTTTAAATGCATCTTTGAGTCTGGCATCTTCATCAAACATTTCTTTCTTCTTATGTAATGATGACAGTAATCTTTCTTTTTCGGCTCCGTCCGGTAAGTAATTCCATAGCGAGGAGTCATTATACTCCCTGGTCAGGGTATCAAGGGCTTCTATTACATCAACGTTTTGTGCCTCAGAGTATATAACATCCAGGGCGAGAAGCCGTGCATTTGCATCAGTTATCTTATCTACAAATTCTGCAATATAACGTCTTGGCCATGGATAACGCCCCAGCTTTTTTATGCTGTTTTCATCTATTGCAACTATTACAATTTCGTCGCCAGGGTTACGTTTCCCCCTTATCTGAAATCTAACGTCCAGAGATTTCTGTTCAATGGCCTTGAAGATTCTCAACGCCTTAAACATATCGCGGTCTTCAAGATTATAGATTGCAATTACTATGATGAAGATAAAAACGGAGAGCAGGATTGACGTAACTTTTTTCCCTAATTTTGGAAATTTAGAAGACGGGGAAAACAATTTCATAAATCAGATCCTTGTCACTGAATTGAATAAAGAATGTAGTAATAGTTCACCGCAAAGAGCGCAAAGTTATTTTTGATGTTTCGATGGTCCTGGCTGGTTCAGGCTTGCCAGTCCGACACGTCTTTCTGGCTTGTAGCCTGAACCAAAACATTTCAGTTCAACCTACAAGATTAAACCAACTGATGAACACGGTTGCATCTGAGTTGAACCAACTGATGGGCATGTAACTCATGGCTTTAGCCTTGACTTAAAAATGAAAACATATAAGGAGTTTATACCAATTTCATACAAAAATCCAATCTCTTTTTTTAATTAATGGTTTGAGGATTTATTATTGACTAATAAAGCCTCTATTTGTAGCATAAACCTTCATTTCTAAATATACTCTGTCAGATATTTGTTTCTGGCGCTACACGACAGGTTGTCGGATAATAAATAAAAAGTCATTATGGTTTTCTGAATAGATACCGAACCAGATTCAGTGACTTTGTTCAGAATCTTTAATGACTACTTACACGAGTAGGGATTCAGGATCAAGTAATGTCATTCCCAACCTGATTGGGAACCGGAATGACAATCTTCTAACCGTCTTGTGAGGGAAAATCTGTCATGAACACAAGAAACTTGTTATTCATAATCAGCTTACTCCTTACGTATACTTATTGTTTCCCCGCACATGCACAGGAGGCGCAGGGGCTGGATGTGACAATTAATGAGGCAGATGGCGATGTCGAGATAATGCTTCCCAATACATTTCAATGGATACCGGCGCCTTCAGAAGCAGGCAGCATATTTTCTGAAGGAACACAGATCCGTACCGGGCCATTTTCCAGCATGACTCTCGTCTTTGCCGACAGCAGTGTTGTATATGTCGACTCTTTTACCTTCATGACTATCGAAAAATTCTTTAAATCAGGGAATGTAGTGACTACCAGGTTAAATTTAATTGTAGGTTCAATCGGAAACACTATTAACGAAGGAACTCCGTTTAAGAATGATTTTAAGATAGCAACCCCCTCTTTCACCGCATCGTTACGTGAAGGAGAAATAAAGAAGATAGTAGCCGGTGCAATGTTTAAGGATTCGGTAATAACTGGTTTCAGGGAAAATGGAAAGGCAGCAAGCACGCGAACGGATTACGGAATGCAGGAGAGCGCCGGTGAAATTGCCAGAGAAGTACAGAGACAGAGAGAATCTTCAGTAGCGCCTCCATCAAATTGAGTATTCGTTTAACATTTATCTTATGGGTCAGGCAATCTGTCATTCCCGCAATCTGTTGAGCGGGAATCTGAACCTGGTTATTTCCTTTGCAGTTTAAGATGTTTCGGTGTGTCCCCACACCGAAACATCGGGACACTCAAAAAAACCAATCTCTTTTGTGAAATAATTGGGTTATATTACCCATAGCTATGTTTTTTTCCTTAATTACATATACTACTATCCGGTAACATATCAAATTTATTTTTTTTGTAAAATTTGGAAAGGTAACGACTTACAAATTATTACAAAGAAATGCTGGGAGTATACAAAGAGTTGGTATGTGCGATGCTATATGTTAAGTGGACACAAATTTCAGATGTTTCGGTGAGTCCTCCCCGCCTGCCCGCCCGGCTCTGCCGTTCGCCAGCCCGACAAAGTAGTTCTGGCGGGGACGGGTACCTATTCGGGCAGGTCACCGAAACTGGCGAACGTTAATGTATGGGTTTCGGTGTGAGGACACGCCGAAACATCCCTTTTCTGGTTCAATCTTGTCCGCCAGAATGAGTGTCGGGTAGTTAGATTGAACCATGGGTTTAAAAAATGAATAAACTCTACTACATTTCAGTCTTTAAGATGTTTCGGTGTGCCCGCCTGTACCTATTCGGGCAGGCCCGCCTTGGCCAATTCGGACAGGTCCTCACACCGAAACCAGTCAATCTCCTTTTATGGCCTTTTATTGCCTTCATAATCCTCTCCTATCCTCAAACAGTGTTTGCTCAGGAGGAGAGGCTGGCAGTGGTGTCAACATTCAATGGCGAGGTGAGGGTTCAGCATGACGGGGCATGGGTAACCGTGACTAAGGTCGGCAACAGGATAGGGAATTCATCTGTCTATAATGGTGATACCGTCTTAACCATGCCCGGCGCAAATGTGGATCTGGTTTTTGACGATAACACACATCTTAAGGTAGAAGAAGATACTACCCTGACGATTTCCATAAGGCAGATAACAGAAAAAGAAAGGGCAAAAGAGGGCTTTGTCAGGAATGTATCGGGTACCCGGCAGGAAGTTGTGAGAAACATTAATGTGAAAA
>CAKKPF010000010.1 GCA_919901575.1 Candidatus Brocadiaceae bacterium | reverse complement strand
CCAAAGTCGGTAATACACTTTATACCAAAGTATATGCTGTTCTTTGACCGCGTCAAACCTGATTCCAGACAGGTAAATCCCGCTTGCGTTAGAAACACCAGGCCAGCGCGTATCAAAACCCAGAATATGTCTACTAACGATTTGTCCATAATTAACATTATTGTAGATTATAATAGTGATAGTGTAAACGACTAAATGTTTATGTTAAATAACCCTTTTTATCGAATATTTAAGCGTAAAATTAATATCTGTTTATTATTGACATATAGCGCTATTACGTATATTTTCTAAACACAAAAGCGCTTTTCCCAAATCAGGAGTAAAAGTTATAGCTTCTATTGTTAGTCAACGTTCCCCAAAGTGGAGTATTCGATATGGTAAAAATGTCAGAAAGGCATAGAAAACGAAAATATTATCATCGTATCCATAAGAGAAAAAGAATGAAAAAAAGAGTGTTTTATACACTCCTGACAACTTTTTTTTGTATAGGTATTGCTGCCCTAATCAGTATAGGGACATCCAATGTTTATGCCGTTACCGGTAAAATTACTGTTTACATATTCGTTGGTGGTATCTTAGCTTTTGTTGTTTTCTTGTTTATGTACCAGATGACTACTAGAGGACGTCGCTAGATAAGAACTAAAATAATCTGACTTTTGGATGTCTTGTGGATATTAAAAGATTGTCTCCATTCGTATAAAACTATTTATCTGTTTTAAATTACTTGACTTCCGTTTGTTTGTAATATAAAATCCCAATACTTTTTTATGAAATATCTAGCACCAGAGTTATGCGATAGTTTTTGAGTATTTAATGCAAAAATTTCTATTCTTGTTTATATAGCATAAAATATTGGTGTTAGTTTAAGTGTATATATAGATTTGTCTTATATGAAAGAAGAATTGAGGAAAGAAAGCCTTTTTTGTTTTAACGAGGAATGGGTTATGGATATTTTTATTGGTCTTAAAATGAATTCCATTAAGATGAAAATTACTTATATCATTGCATTAGCCTTTGGATTAAATTTTTATCTTGAATTTTTTTATAAAAAAAGGAACTTTTTATAATATCCTGAGTGTGTTGATAACTTATTTTGTATAGCTTATCCGTGTATTCAGGTAGATATAGTTTATTTTTTTATAGCTAGAATCATTTCCAGGAAATCTTAAGACTATTCCAAGTTAAAATCGTTTCGTTAGAGCACAAGGGACGACTATAAATCTTGCCGTTAGTATTCTTCCATACCTCAATTCTTTTATTCTGAGAATCAATAGAATCTTCAATTGAATCTCCAGAAATCTTTTTAATTGTCTATTTAAAAAAGGCGGTGATGACCTATCCATATTTTCACTGAAATACCAAAATTATTTTATGTATTTGTATTGCCTGTTTGCATAACATTTGGTTTTTTAATATGTTATCTGTTTTTCAAGTTACGTCAAGTTAGCAGGGAGAGAACCTCCAGGAACGTGATTAAAGAAGCAAAATTAGAGGCGGAGAGGATATTAAAAAACGCCAACATTACAGCCAGAGAAGATTTGTACAAAAGGAAAGAGATTTTTGAGAAAGAGACGCAGGAATCAAGACAAGAATTACGTCACCTGGAAAAGCGTTTGAGTAAAAGAGAAGACAATTTGGAGAGAAAGATAGATATACTTACAAAAAAGGAGAAATACATTGAAAGTATGGCTTCTAATTTATCAAACAAAGAAAGAGAACTTGGAAAGAAAGAATTACAGCTTGAAGACCTTATTCAGGAAGGGAAAAATACACTTTTTAAAGTTTCAGGGTTGACCGGGGAAGAAGCTGAAAAACTATTGTTGAGCCGCCTGGAAAAAGAACTTGAAAAGGAATGTGCCAACTTAATAGAAAAGTACACAAAAAAAGCCAAAGAAGAATCCGAAAAGAATGCGGTTTCAATATTATGTACTGCCATACAGCGATGTGCGGCAAATAACACGGTCGATAATGTTGTAAGTACGATTGAATTGCCCGGTGACGAAATGAAAGGAAGGATTATTGGCCGTGAAGGTAGAAATATTCGTGCCTTTGAAAAAGCAACAGGAATTGACGTAATCGTTGATGATACCCCTGGAATCATAGTTCTTTCAGGATTTGACGGTGTTCGCAGGGAGGTTGCCAGGCTGGCAATGAAGAAATTAATCCTGGATGGTAGAATTCACCCTGCACGTATAGAAGAAGTAGTACAGGAGACAGAAAAAGATATTGAACAGATTATTCAGGAAACCGGGAAACAGACGAGCTTCGAGTTGGGAATACATGATTTGCATTCAGAGATCATCAATTTAATAGGCCGTCTAAGATATCGTACCAGCTACGGGCAGAATCAACTTCAGCATTCTATAGAGGTATCTAATTTAGCGGGTATCCTGGCAGGTGAATTAAAACTGGATGCACAGATTGCAAGAAGATGCGGTCTTCTGCATGACATTGGTAAGGCCGTTAGTTCAGATGTTGAAGGTACTCACGCTCTTGTAGGGGCGGATATTGCTAAAAGGTATGATGAAAAACCTGAGGTTGTAAATGCGATTGCTTCGCATCATGAAGAAGTGCCTTCCGAAACGGTTTATTCTGTATTGATAAATGCGGCAGATGCAATTTCGGCCAGCAGGCCGGGGGCAAGGCGGGAAACTCTTGAGAAGTATGTTAAACGGCTGGAGAAGTTGGAAAGTGTGGCAATGTCTTTTGGTGGCGTTGAAAGCGCCTATGCAATACAGGCTGGCAGAGAAATAAGGGTGATCGTTCATCCAGACAAGGTTAATGATAAATTGGCCTCAAAAATTTGCTATGATATAGCAAAAGAAATAGAAGAAGAACTTGAATATCCTGGAGAAGTTACGGTTACTGTGATTAGAGAGAAACGGGTGGTACAGAAGGCAAAATGATGTATATTAATTATGATGTTATTGTTGTCGGCGGTGGTCATGCCGGATGTGAGGCGGCATTGGCATCTGCAAGAATGGGTATGCAGACAGCCATGTTGACCATGAATCTTGATACTATCGCTCAAATGTCGTGCAACCCTGCAATTGGCGGACTTGCAAAAGGTCAATTAGTACGTGAAGTGGATGCCCTTGGCGGTGAAATGGGGAAGGTAATTGATGCGACCGGCATACAGTTCAGACTTCTTAATGCAAGTAAAGGACACGCAGTGCGGTCGCCTCGCGCACAGGCAGACAAAAGACTGTATCAGTTGACGATGAAAAGGAAACTGGAAGAGCAGGCCAATCTCTCATTACGCCAGGATTGCGTTGAAGAAATTATAATTCAAGATAATGGAATCCTGGGTTTAATTGGTAAAAGCGGGACAAGGTACAGGTCTAAGGCCGTAATTATTACAACCGGTACGTTTCTAAATGGATTAATTCACATTGGCAACTCCCAGTCAAAAGGAGGAAGATCCAGCGAACCGTCTGCCGAAAAATTATCGGACAGTTTGCAGAATTTAGGCTTCAAGATTGATAGGCTTAAAACAGGGACACCACCACGTCTTAACGGCAGTAGAATAAATTATGATATATTGCAGGCACAAGATGGCGATGAGAATCCTACAACATTTTCTTTTTCAACTAAGAAGATTCTAAGACCTCAGATCAAATGCTATATAACTCACACAAACAACATAACACACGAGATCATTAAAGCAAACCTTGATCGTTCTCCAATCTTTACGGGACAGATCAAAGCTGTAGGGCCAAGATATTGTCCTTCCATCGAAGACAAAATAACCAGATTTCCTGATAAAGATCATCATCAAATATTTCTTGAACCAGAAGGGCATGACACCACAGAGGTATATTGTAATGGCATATCTACAAGTATTCCGTTTGATGTTCAGGAAACAATGATTCGTTCAATAAGAGGATTAGAAAATGCAAATATTACACGTTATGGATATGCAATAGAATACGATTATGTGCCGCCCACTCAGATTAAGCCTTCACTGGAGGCAAAGGATGTTGAAAATATTTTCCTGGCAGGGCAGATAAATGGTACTTCAGGTTATGAGGAGGCTGCTGCGCAGGGAATTATGGCTGGAATAAATGCTGTGTTGAAAATCCGGGGATGCGAACCTTTTATCCTTGATCGTTCCGAAGCTTATATTGGTGTTCTGATTGATGATTTAGTTACAAAAGGTACGCAAGAGCCGTATAGAATGTTTACTTCCAGAGCCGAGTATAGACTTGTTCTTCGACATGATAATGCCGATAGAAGACTCATGAGATACGGCTATCAGTATGGTTTGATTAGTAGTGATCAATGGGGTGGGTTATTGGAGAAAGAGAAAAACATTTCAGAGACAAGAGAATATCTTGAGCACAAAAAGAACGGGGAAGATTCATTATTAAAGCTTTTGAGGCGTCCCAACGTAAGCTTTAATGATTTGTTAGAAACCGATAGTGACCTAAGGGCAAGAAGTATTTCGGTTCCCGTGCAGGAACAGGTGGAAATAGAGGCGAAATACGAAGGTTACATTAATAGACAAAAACAACATATCGAAAAGTTTAAAAAGATGGAAAAACTCTCACTTCCTTCACATTTCCACTATGACAGTATACCGGGATTAAGGAAAGAAGCTCAGCAGAAGCTAGACAGATTTCGCCCTGTTTCACTGGGGCAGGCTTCGCGTATTTCCGGAGTGTCTCCTGCAGACATTTCTATACTGATGGTATATTTGATGAGTAAGAGCAAGGGAAATACTCAATCGGCAGTTATAAATAGTTCTTTGAGTTTTAAACCAGTAACAACCTCTCTGAGTCGTAGACTCTACCCTCTGGGGCGTAGTCCCCTACGGGACGGAGTCAAGTCGGAGGCCGGTTGATCCAAAATCAAACAACTTTAAAATTTAGCTATTCTTTTATACAATAATGGAACAACACACATAAAGATCAAGGAATATATGAAATGGATATAGACTATTACCTTTTTAGATTCATGCTCATTAAGAATTCGGCATTTGTCTGAGTTTTTGTCAGTCTGCTGATTAGTAATTCCAATACATCTGGCGGATTCATTTCATTCAGAACCCTTCGTAACACCCATACTCTTTTCAGTTCATCAGGATCAAGTATTAACTCCTCCTTCCTTGTTCCAGACCTGTTTATGTCTATTGCAGGGAATAGCCTTTTATCTGCCAGTCTCCTGTCCAGGTGTAATTCCATGTTGCCGGTACCCTTAAACTCTTCGAAGATAACCTCGTCCATTCTGCTGCCGGTATCTATGAGCGCTGTAGCAACTATTGTCAAACTTCCGCCTTCTTCTATATTCCTTGCAGCGCCAAAGAATCGTTTGGGTTTCTGAAGCGCATTCGCATCAACACCACCTGATAATATCTTTCCACTATGCGGGATTTCAGTATTATATGCTCTTGCAAGGCGTGTGATGGAGTCAAGTAATATTACAACATCTTTTTTGTATTCTACCATACGTTTGGCTTTTTCTATCACCATTTCAGCGACCTGAACATGACGACTTGCCGGTTCATCAAAAGTTGAACCAATTACTTCGGCCCGGACAGCTCTGGCCATCTCTGTCACCTCTTCCGGTCGTTCATCAATTAAGAGAATTATCAGGTAGACTTCAGGGTGGTTTTTTGTAATACTGTTTGCAATTTCCTGAAGGAGAACAGTTTTTCCCGTGCGGGGAGGTGCAACGATCAAACCACGCTGTCCTTTTCCTATCGGAGTAACAAGGTCCATTATTCTCATCTCTACTTCGTCTTTCTTTACTTCCAACAAAAGACGTTTATTAGGATGTAGTGGCGTTAAATCATCAAAGACGATCATTTCATTCAAGAGGTCCGGATTCTCATAATTTATGGCCTCTACTCTGAGCAGAGCAAAATATCTTTCGTTTTCCTTAGGAGGCCGTATTTGCCCGGAAATTATTGCACCTGTTCTTATGCCAAAACGTCTTATTTGTGACGGTGAAATATATATATCATCAGGGCATGGTAAATAGTTATAGTCCGGAGAACGTAAAAACCCGAACCCTTCAGGTAATACCTCTACTACCCCCTCTCCATACATAAGGCCATTTTGATTTACACGCTCCTTAAGTATTTTAAAAATCAATTCTTGTTTCTTAAGACCGGAGCACTCCTTGATGCCTTCCTTTTTAGCTGTATCTTGAAGCTCTTTTATTGTCATTTTCTGCAATGCGGTGATATGCATATCACCTTTTTTAATTTCTTCATACTTTTCATTAGTATCATTAGTATCCATCGTATCCATCGTATCCATAGTGCCCTTGATATCCTTCTCTGCGGTAGCGGCACTTGCTTTCTTACTAGTCTTTGTTGAAACCATGTTATCCTCCAAATTACTTTTTAGTTATAAATTGACGCCAAAAATCTTTAACTTGTTTTAATGTATCCTCTTGAGACTGGTTATTGTTAATAACAATGTCTGCAATTTCCCTTTTTCTCCGTAATGAATCTTGGAATTTCTCTCTTTTGGTTATTTCATCTAAAGGCCACTTTCGACTTTCTTGTACTCTTGTCTTGCATGTACTCCTTTTGGTATTGACAAATAGCATAATGTCACAGATGTCTATTAAGTTTGATTCTACTAATAGAGCGGCATCTAGAACTATAGCCTTTGTTGTCGCTTCGTCCTTAAGGTTAGCAATTCGGCTTTTAATTCGATTTATTACCTTTGGGTGTATTATTTTATTTAATGCGGACAGCTCTTTTTTATCTGCGAATACGATTTTTCCAAGTTTGTGCCTTTCTATTTTACCGTGCTCGTTTTTTAAATGATCTCCCCATCTATCAGTGATTTTTTGTACTATATCTTTTGTATTAATGAGCCGATGGCAAATCTTGTCAGCGTCGATAATGTCTGCTCCCAATGATCCCAACATTTTTGCTGCTGTACTTTTTCCGCTTGCTATACCACCAGCGATACCAATTACCTTCACCCTTTGCTTCATTCAATTATTATCATGATTTTCAGTAAGGAATGAATTAAAGCCGTATTTGGTAAATAATTCATTAAGCTTGATATTGTCGAAATTTGTCAAACGGCAGGATTCGAGACTAAAATCCAACGGGACTTCTGTATTTATAGTTGCCAGTCTTTTAGAGAGCCTGGCCGACTCTATATACTTCAATAAGTTTTCCTGTTTTCTCTTGCCATTTATTTTGTCAACATTTGCTAATACATTTTCCAATGATTTCCACTCTCTAATGAGATATAAAGCAGTCTTATAGCCGATACCGGGAATACCGGGGATATTATCGCTGGAGTCACCCCCGAGAGCTAGAATGTCTATAATATTTTCCGGTTCAATTCCCTTCTCTTTGCGCATCTTCTCTAAATCATTTATCTCTTTCTTTCTGGGGTTGAAAATCTTTATATATTTATCAATCAACTGTTCCATATCCTTGTCTGTTGTTATAATTGTACATTCAATCTTCTCTTTAGACAATTTCTTGGAAATGGTTCCTATTATGTCATCAGCTTCGTAGCCCTGAATAGCATAAAATGGTATATTGTAAGCATTTATTACGTCATACATAAGAGGTATTTGAGAGATCAGGTCGTCCGGCGTAGTTTTTCTGTGAATTTTATATTCTTTATACTCTAAGTGTCTGAATGTAGGCCCCCTGGAATCAAAAGCTATTGCCATGTAAGAGGGCTTGTCCTCCTTCAGAATTTTACGTAACATCCTCGTAAAACCATACACTGCATTAATTGGTTGACCTGATGGTGTCGTTAATCCAGTGATTGCATAGTAAGCCTGGTATAATTGCGAATGACCATCTATAATAAAGAAATTCCTTGACACTTATGTATGGCTAAATGAGATTTGAATAGTCGATACTGGTTTTAAGAGATATTCATCTATTTGGAAATAAGCAATTATTAGAGAGGATTCTACTAGAAAAGGTTTTCTGATGATCTTTGCTTATGTTTTATCAACTCATTTGTTCTAATATGCAGAATAGTACTGATTTACAAGTTTCCAGGATTCACTTTGCTTTTGTATTTAGCACCTGATATTTTAATTTCTCTTGAAAACGTAGAAATCAAGAATTTTGCAAGATTCTGTGCCAGGGGATGTTGAATACTTCTTTTGATGTAAAATAGATGTATAAAACACAGTTACTATAATTGTGTTATTTAGATTTGTCAAGTACTTTTTATAATAATCTTTGGAATTATTTTGATGCTGTTTTGATTGTTTTTTCAGTTTTTTACTAAGTGTATTTTCAAATCCTGAGTATGTGAGAATGCAGTATACTCTATTACAGAATTTACATTCCTGTTTTACGCAATCATTTTTGTACTTGTGTAGGCATTAAAATGTACTGAATGAAAGAATTGATATAAGAATAAAAGGCTCCGCTAATGCCGTGTGAAGAATTTTTTCGTCAACCCTTTTTCAAGGTGGGCACCCTTTGTTAACCATTCTCCACATTAAGTAAAGAAAAAGGCCAGCAAAAAAAAGCTCCCTGTTAGACGCTTGTAGGTTTTAAAAATATTTTGCTTCTATCACGTACACTGCAGAACCTTTTACATCTGTCTTATATCAAATGTAATTATTTAATTCAAGTATAAATTTATATTAATGTGTAAATCATCGATATAGATTCTCTTGACAGAATTATTTCTTAGAAGTACTATTAATTTTTTATGATTGTTTATGCTTACCAAACGCATAGAGGTGAAAACCTGCCCGCCTGACCTGTCTTTCGGGCAGGAAGGTTTCCGCTACACTTGATTATAGTAGTCAGCCAGCAGGGTGTTAAATTTATTCAAAGTATTAAGAGAGGCTTAGTCATAAATGAAATTAGGTGCCAGTTATTTTGGTAACAGGACATTAAAACATGTCAGAACTGACATGGAGAAAATGGTAAATGATGGGTGTAATAGTGTTGTTCATACTATGAGTGAACACGATATTACTTATCATTCTCAAACCATGGTTGACATAGTTAAAATGAGCAGGGAGGTTGGGTTGGAGGTCTTTCTCGATCCATGGGGGATTGGCAGGGTTTTTGGCGGCGAATCATTTTCTACGTTTGTAAAACTGTTTCCGGAAGCAAGGCAGAAGCTGAGTTTTGCAGAAGGCGAAATTAATGTAAATAAGGCGTGTATAAATTCAAGAGCCTTCAGAGAAAAGATGTCTCAGTGGGTAGAACATGCGGCAAGTACAGGAGCGGAAGGCGTCTTTTGGGACGAGCCTCATCTGTTCTATGGAGAATTTACTGAATTGTTTGTTAAAACAAAAATAATATGGGGGTGTACGTGTAATACGTGCAAAGACATCTTTAAAAACTGTTATGGATATGAAATGCCCCTGGAGTTTACGGATCAAGTAATGGAGTTCAGACAGGAAACTATCCTGAATTTCTTAGAATATTTATCAGATATTTCCTCACAAAAAGGATTAAAGAATGCAGTTTGTGTTTTTCCAATAAGCGAGCCTAAATATGGGATATATCAGTGGGAAAAACTGGTTAAGTTAAAAAACATTGATATATTTGGAAGTGATCCATATTGGTTTGCTTATAAAGAGAATGTGAATGATTTTGTAGCGAAAGTTTCCCGTGAGGTAGTACGCCTGTGTGAAAAACACAGCAAAGAACCTCAGATATGGATACAGGGGTTCAGGGTTCCGGAAGGGAGAGAAGAAGAGGTATCTACTGCCATTAAGACGGCTTTTGATTCAGGTGTGAGAAATATTGCCGCCTGGTGTTTTGAGGGAGGCGCCTGTATGACATATGTCAGCTCCGACCGCCCTGAGATTGTGTGGGACAAAATTAGTAAAGAGTACAAAACTCTACAACAACAATAAATATCTACGAACGAATTCTAATTAATATAACGTGTAGGACGAATCTACCTTTATTCCATGAATACAAAGATAGAAAAGATTGCAAATAGAGTGCTACAGGGGAAAGGAATATCCTGCGACGAAGCCCATTTCTTGATGGGGATAAGCGGGAATGAAATATATGACCTGCTTTATTGGGCAAACCGTATACGATACAATTCGTTTAAAAACGTAATCAGTTTGTGTTCAATAATAAGCGCCAGGCAGGGGAGTTGTCCCGAAGATTGCAGATTCTGCTCTCAATCCAGCCGTTACCAAACGGATATATCAAATTTTCCATTAATTGAAAGAGAAGCGATTTCGGAAGCGGTAGAAAGAGGAAAGAAATATAAATCAAATTGTGTCGGAGTAGTGACGAGTGGATATAGTCTGGATGGCAGTGACGATTTCGACAGGATATGTGAAGACGCATATGAATTATCGAAGGAAGATGGCCCTCCCATTCATACGTCAATAGGTACAATTACAAGTGAAATGGCTAAGAAGCTTGTTTCAAGTGGAGTAGAGATGATTAACCACAATCTTGAAACATCAGAGGCATACTATCCAAATATTTGCACAACGCATACATATGAGGATAGAGTGGAGCAAATTAAGGTTGCAAAAGAAGCGGGCCTGAAGATTTGCAGCGGTGGGATCTTTGGCGTTGGTGAGAGCGCTGAAGACAGGTTAGACCTGGCTTTCAGGCTGAAAGAGCTTGATGTAGATGCGATTCCCCTGAATTTCCTCAGTCCTGTAAAAGGCACTCCCTCCTCTCAGGAAAGCCCTCTGGAGCCAATGGAGATTTTAAAAATCATAGCTGTTTTCCGTCTTGTATTTCCTGATAAAGAGTTAAAGGTTGCGGGAGGCAGAGAAGAGAATCTGCGTGACGTGCAGAGCTGGATGTTTTACGCAGGGGCTAACAGCACAATGATAGGGGATTACCTTACTACCAGGGGTAAGTCTCCGGTTGACGATTTGCAAATGATAAAAGATTTAGGGCTGACATATGAAGGAAGAGATGGGCAAAAACCTTGACATATGATGTTGTTGGATTGGGGCAATGCTGTGTTGATTATCTGGGGGTTGTTGGACAATATCCGGATGTCAACGAGAAGGAGGAAGTCAAAGATCTCACTGTTCAGGGTGGAGGACCGGTGGCAACGGCAATGGTTACGTTGTCCAGGCTGGGAGCCAGAACTGCATTTATCGGGAAGATATCTGACGATTATTTTGGTGATCTTATTAAAGAAAGCTTAACAAGCGAATTTGTAAATATAGACAATATTGTTGTCGAAAAGGGCAAAAGATCTCAATTTGCTTTTATCGCAATAGAAAAGGAAACCGGAAAGAGAACTATTTTCTGGTCTGAAGCAACCGTTACACCATTAAGACCGGACGAGGTGAACAGGAATTTGATAAGCACAGCAAGGGTTTTGCACCTGGATGGACTTATGAAAGAATGTTCCCTTGAGGCTGCTAAATGCGCCAGAGATGCGGGAGTAACGGTTGTCGCTGACGCGGGCAGCATGAGGGAGGGTTCTCTGGAACTTATCAAAATGTCCGATTACTTTATTGCTTCTGAAGATTTTGCCAGGCAATATTACAATGGTAACAATCCCAAAGCAGCTGCAATGAAGCTGTTGGAAGTTGGCGCCAGGGCCGTAATAGTAACACTGGGTGAAAAGGGAAGTATAAGTGTTTCTAAAAAATGCTATTTTTATCAACCGGCATTCAAGGTTGAGGCTGTGGACACAACAGGATGTGGTGATGTATTTCATGGAGCATTCATATTTGGGTTACTACAGAGATGGGATCTACACAAAACAATGAGGTTTGCCTCTGCCACAGCGGCGCTTAAGTGCCGGGAGATTGGAGGCAGGACGGCAATCCCGGACCTCACGGAAGTAGAAGTATTCCTGGAGGAAGAAAACCCAACGTAGTCGGGCTGGCCTTAATGGTAAAAATAAATGTCTGATATCACAAAAAAACAAACAGCGAAATTATCAAAGAAATATTCTTTGCAAAAACATGTATTAGCCGTTAACGGCATAATAGTAGCGCTGATATATTTAGTGTTCATGTGCCTGTTTGGCTCAAACATCCTGAAACATCTTATCTCACAGATTACGGTCAATCAATACCTCTTGATAGCGCTTTATATTTTAGTCTTTGTTATAATTATTGACATAATCACCATCCCATTGAGTTTTTATGGAGGCTTTGTTTTAGAACACATCTTTAAATTATCAAATCAGAAATTTCTTGGGTGGGTTAAGGATGAAATAAAGAAGTTCCTGATATCGCTGGCGCTTCTTGTTCTTCTGGTTGAGATAATGTACATATTTCTCAGAAATTTCCCAAACTCATGGTGGATATTTGTTACCATTATCTGGATATTTTTCTCAATTATTATGGCAAAACTTGCTCCCGTTCTTATTTTCCCCCTGTTTTATAAAAGCGTACCGATGGAAAATGAGGAGATTAAGGAGGGTTTGGAATCACTTGCAGAAGGTACGGGAATCAATATTCAGGGGGTTTATAAGATTAACCTAAGCAAAAACACAAAGAAGGCAAACGCCGCACTTGCCGGTATGGGAAGCACCAGAAGAGTGCTTCTGGGCGATACACTGTTAGACTCATATTCATTGGCTGAGATAAAATCAGTTTTTGCCCACGAGTTGGGTCATCACGTTTATCGTCATATATGGAAAATGTTAGTGATTGGTACAATTACAGGTGGTTTAGGGTTTGCGTTATGCCATTATGTGCTGTCAAAACTGATAGTGGTATTTGGATATCAAAGTATACATGATGTCGCCGCATTTCCTGTTATATGCATGGTTTTGGGAGTTCTGGGTTTCATACTGATGCCGATTCAGAATGCAATTAGCCGAAGGTTTGAAAGGGCGTGTGACAGATATGCGATTGAGAAGACCAATGATCCGGAGGCCTTTATCTCCACAATGGACAAACTGGCAGAGCAGAATCTGGCAGACAGAACCCCAAACAGACTTGTAGAATTACTCTTTTACAGTCATCCGCCCATATCCAAACGCATAGAGATGGCAAGGAATATTTCGGCTTGATTAGCTAGTCTGTTCATTAGTCATTGATTCTCTGAATTTGTCATCGGTCTTTGTTTTATCCTCAGTGATACTCCCTATCCTACAATCTTTATGGCAGGGACTGGCCTGACGGCAGACCTCTCTTTTGAGAGGATTCCAATTTTGGAATCCTCTCAAAAGAGAGGCTGGACATGTATACGTATGTGGTAAATTAGTATGGAAGCAAACTCGAAAAGAAAGATATTTATTCAGGAAACCATCTCTGACAATGACCTGGTTGAAGAAGACTTATCTGGCAGATACCTGATTGGCAGCAATATTCAATCCTTCAGGTTTCGGGATGGACGTTGCCGTTATCTACGAGCGCAGGATGCCCGCTTGCAGAATGTCTCTATTGATTCATATCCGCAGGCATATCTTTTCCCTGCCTCTTGCTTGTTGTTTCTTGTTTCCGTCTTTTTGCCTATACCCTCCGTGTTCATCTGCGTATATCAACGTCCAATTTTCCCAGATGAATTTTATTGCAAAACAACCCCACTCTTTTATAATATCCCTGAACAAGAAGCAGTTAAGAATCGCTTTTATCACATTTTAATTATCTATTCTAAAAAAGCCTGAAAGACTATAAAAGGGGTTTAATAGCCCTATTAATTAAGGTCGTAATATTTATATTCACGGGGCTAAAGAAGAGATTCCAAAAAGGAAGCGCATCTTTTCTTTAATAAAAATGCCGTATTATGAAATTCAAAAGCAAGCCGTAAAACTAAACTTTTTCAGATTCGTTCGGGTCAAGTTTAACATTATAGAATAAGGAGGCGGCAGAAATGACAAAACTTACTGTAGAGACAGACAATAACTGGACAAAAAAGAAGATAAAGGAAGCTATACATACGGAAATCGAGATGCTCAGAAAGGCAGCACAGAGAACACAGGTTAAAGTAAGAGACTTTGAGAATAAACACGGGAAATTTGACAGAAATTCTTTTTACGGCAAAGTAGACGATTTAATTCTTGTTGAATGGGAAGGAGAGCTTGAAACATTGAAAAAACTGCAGGAGAAATTAAAATCTCTTGAGGATATAACATTTGAATATAAATGATTACATCACCAGGCAAGAATCAATCATCAACTCCTGTTCTTTAATAGCAAGTTATAATTTGAATATTGACAGAAAAGCCGATGAGATTGCCTTTATTTCCGGCTTCATAGAATTTCGCAACGGTTCCATCCTTGATTTCAAAGAATTTATCGAGAAAACTGACAAAGGAATCGGAAAATACAAATATGCCTATAATTACAGAAAAGGTTCTAATAATTTATTCAGATATGATAATGCCCCTGACCCAAGAGCAAAAAACATAAAGACATTTCCCTGCCATAAACACCTTGAAGATGGAAATATTATTGAATCAAAACATCTGGAGTTATCAGACATTATTAATGAAATTGAAAATCTTTTTATTTCGGAACATAAAGAATAATCCCTATACTCTAAGTTTTCCTTTGCGCCTACCCGTGCCGGATCGAACGGGGGTAGGTCTGAGATGAATCTTCCTTCTCCCCTACTCCGAACTTCCTGCCCGAAAGACATTGTCAGGCGGGCGAACTTTTCCACTCCGAACTATAAAAGCAGGCTCTTCTCTGCGAATTTTATTGCAAAACAACCCCACTCTTTTATAATAACGACAGTTTCAAACCAAATTTATCACATTTTAATTGTCTTCAAAAACGATAGTTTTACTTGTTTATACAAGTAAGCGTTTCACATACTTTAATTTCTATACAGCATGAAAAATCATGAGACTGG
This sequence comes from Candidatus Brocadiaceae bacterium, assembly GCA_919901575.1. GTDB lineage: Bacteria > Planctomycetota > Brocadiia > Brocadiales > Scalinduaceae > Scalindua. The sequence goes on along the minus strand of CAKKPF010000010.1, from coordinate 1,816 downwards.
ATAATGGACAGATAGAAGTAGTAGATGAAAGGGTTGCGGAAATATTAAGGACAAAAACCGGCCAGGAACGACTCAAAATGGTCTGGGATTCCTGGACTTTCTTTTATCAGAGGCTTAAGGCTTATTTAAGAAATGCTCATCCTGAATGGACGCAGGAAGAAATACAGAAAGAGGTTGTAAAACGGGTATCTTATGGAACAAAGCGAACTGATGAGTCTGATTATTAAGGCATTTGAATCCTTAAAAATACCATATATGATTACGGGCTCTCAGGCTTCTGCATATTATGGTGAACCCCGTTTTTCCAGGGATATTGACATTGTGACAGTATTTAAAGAAGAACATGTAGACGATTTTTCCGGGGTTTTTCAGGGAAATGAATTTTATTGTGATAAGGACATGATAAAGGCAGAAATAAAACGACGTGGCCAATTTAATATTATTCATTCTGCTTCTGGATTAAAAATAGACATTATCTTAACCAAGGCAACCCCCTTTTCTAAAACAGAATTTTCCAGAAGAAAAATGGGTCCGGTATCACCGGAACAGGAAGCATATTTTGCTTCTCCGGAGGATGTGATTATCAAGAAGATGGATTTTTATAGAGAAGGAGGTTCCGAAAAACACCTTCGTGATATTACGGGAATTCTTAAAATATCAAGTGACATAATAGACATAGACTATATTACTAAATGGGCAGACAGCTTAAGCCTTCGTGATATCTGGGATGCAATATTAAAGAGAATAAGGGAATGAATAAACCCGCTCTTTTATAATAACGGCAATGTCGCTGTCAGCGATATTGCTTAGCTCTTTTGTGAAGCAAAAGAGCCGTAGAGCATTTACAAACCACTTTTGTCACAATCTAAATATCTTCAAAAAAGATAGTTTTACTTATTTTTGCAACTAAGATTTTCACATACATTATTTTCGAGCAAGATTAAAGACCTGCCCCGGTTATTCTTTAGAAAAAAGAAGAGGGTAAACCTTATCTATTAACAAAAGATTCAATCCATCATGTTTCTTTTTTTTAACAGGAGATACAATTGAACTGGCCAAATTGGATGCAAGACCATGTCTGGCAATGGTTGATAGGTATAATCCTTAGTATTATCGGTATTATTATTTCTATTGTTTTATTTAGCTTCTCATCGTCAACTCCTCCTGCCCAGGTATCAAGTATAACGGGTGACGACAATGTTCAAATTGTTGATTCCCCTGGAACCACAGTCACAATTAATGAAAAAGACCCGGAGGAGCGCGTAAAACAAGATGCCATTCTTAAAAATACAGAGATAATGATTCAGTTAGCAAAAAAAGGCATTGAAGCAAAACAGCAACTTATAGATGAGTTAGAAAAGAAGAACCAAGAACTAAAAAAGGCGTTGTTGGAGCGTTCACGTACAACAAAAGATAAGCGTGCCGAAGAGGCATTAGTTGCTTTTAAAGCAGGTGATTATGAGAAAGCCAGAGAACTTTTTGAAACACTGCGAAAGGAAGAAAAGGAAAAAGAGAGAGAGCATGCCGAAACAGCATATAATTTAGGTAATGTATATTTTGTTGAGCTGGATTTCTCGAAGGCATTAGATGCTTATCTTGACGCCGTAAGACTAGCCCCTGATAACTCAACCTATTTAAATGAAGCAGGCATATCATTCTACACTTTAGCTCAATACGGCAGGGCGATTGAGTATTTTGAGAAGGCGCTGAAGTCTGGTATAAAGACCTTTGGTGAAGATCATCCACAAGTTGCTATTTATAGGAACAACCTGGGGGGTGCCTGGCAAGCAAAAGGTGAATACGACAAGGCGATAGA
>CAKKPF010000009.1:45327-54174 GCA_919901575.1 Candidatus Brocadiaceae bacterium | reverse complement strand
CACATTATATTCGGCTAAAAGGGAAAGAACTATTTAAGGTTGCCATTAATAACATGGTTGACGTAATAACTAAAACTGTTGCTGAAAATAATATGAAGATTGAAGATATTGATCTGATTATTCCACATCAAAGTAATATTCGGATCATAGAAGCTGCGATGGAAAGACTTAAACTACCGAGGAAGAAAGCATACATAAATATTGACAGATTTGGTAACACGTCTTCAGCCTCTATACCCATAGCAATTGATGAGATAGACAAGGGGGGAATGTTAAACCCGGGAGATTCAGTGCTTTTGGTTGCGTTTGGAGGGGGTTTAACATGGAGTTCATCTATCATTAAGTGGTAAAATGGCGAAAACTGCTTTCTTATTTGCAGGGCAAGGTTCACAATACATTGGAATGGGTAAAGATATTTACTCACAATCCAAAGAAGCAAGGGAAGTGTATGACAGGGCAAATGAAACATTAGGTTTTGATTTGTCAGGTATCTGTTTTGATGGTGAGCAGGAAGAGCTTAACAAGACCTCTATCTGCCAACCGGCAATAATGGTTACAAGCATAGCATTATTAAGAGCTTTTAAGGAGCATAATAATGGAAATGTAACATGCCATGTAACAGCCGGATTGAGTCTGGGAGAATATACAGCGCTTGTCTTTGCAAATTCTATATCATTCGAAGATGCTTTAGGTCTTGTCTACAAGCGTGGACAATTCATGCAGGAAGCATGCGAAAAGGAAAAGGGAACTATGGCATCAATAATAGGGCTGGTAGAATCAGAAGTTGAAGAGATATGTAAAGAGGCGAAAAAGTATGGTGAAGTTTGTGCGGCAAATTATAATTCGCCGAAACAAATAGTTATTTCAGGAAGAGAAGAAGCCGTTAAAGAAGCAATGACCATTGCTAAGGAAAAGGGTGCAAGAGCCGTAATACAGTTAAAGGTTAGTGGCGCATTTCATTCTTCTTTAATGAGTATTGCAAGCAGCAGACTTTCAAAGGAAATCGAAAACACAAAGATTTCGAAGTGCGAAATACCAGTTATGGCAAATGTATGTGCAGAATACATAAATGAACCTGACGAAATAAAATCTTCTCTTGTTAAACAGCTTGACAATCCTGTTAGATGGAGTCATTCCATGCAAAATCTCATAGCTGACGGTACAGAAGAATTTTATGAAATTGGACCCGGGAAGGTACTTGCAGGTATATTAAGAAAAATAGATCCTACAAAAAGAATCAAAAGTATTAATGATTATAATTCTTTAGTAGAAAATTAAAAAAACCGGAAATTTTGACTTAAGGAGGTAAGGTCTTGTCTACAAAAGAATCATCAATTGAAGAAAAAGTAAAAGAAATAATTGTTAAGCAAATGGGTGTAAATAAGGAACAGGTTACACCTGAAACATCGTTCATAAACGATTTGGGCGCAGATTCACTTGATACAGTGGAACTGGTAATGGAGTTGGAAGATGCATTTGATATTAATATTCCAGATGAAGACGCAGAAAAAATTCAAACTGTAGGGGCTGCAATAAATTATATTAAGGAGCACAAGTAAAAGCGATGGGGCGTAGGGTAGTAGTTACCGGTCTTGGTGCAATAACCCCGATAGGTCATGAGAAAGATCAACTTTGGACATCATTATGTAATGGAAAAAGTGGAATTTCTCATATAACGGCTTTTGATACAACAGGCCAGGATGTTCTTATTGCAGGGGAGGCGGTGGATTTTGAACCAGGTAAATGGTTTGATAAGAAGGAAGAAAGAAGATTAGACAGATTTACTCAATTTGCCGTAGCAGCAGCAGCTCTTGCTATTGAAGATTCAGGGCTTGATCTTGACAAAGTGGACCGGTATAAGGCAGGTACAATTATAGGTACCGGTATCGGCGGTATTATTGAGATTGAGGCACAACACAAGGTTTTGCTCGAAAGAGGCCCTTCAAGAGTTTCTCCATTTATGATTACTAAATTAATGGCTAATGCGGCACCGGGATACATAGCCATTAAATTTGGTCTTCGAGCCGCAAACTTTTCTGTTATCACCGCATGCGCTTCTGGTGCACACGCTATTGTTGAAGCTTTCCGGATTGTTCAGAGTGGAGAAGCCGATGTAATGATTGCCGGTGGTACGGAGGCAACGATAACACCGCTCTGCGTAAGTGCATTTAATAACATGAAGGCATTGTCCACAAGAAATGATGAACCCCAGAAAGCCAGCAGGCCTTTTGATGGAGATAGAAACGGTTTTGTCATATCGGAAGGTTCAGGTATTATAATCTTAGAGGAAATGGATAATGCAAAAAAAAGAGGCGCAACCATTTATGCAGAAATGCTCGGGTTTGCTATGAGTGATGATGCGTATCACATCACAGCTCCGCATCCGGAAGGGGAAGGTGCGTGTATTGCCATGAAAAATGCATTGAAAGATGCCAAATTAAATCCGGAACAAATTTCTTACATTAACGCACATGCGACATCTACTCCATTGGGAGACATGGTTGAGATTAATGCTATCAAGAAGGTTTTTGGAAATCATGCAAAAAATTTATCAGTTAGTTCAACAAAATCCATGCTGGGACACCAATTAGGGGCCTCAGGCGGTGTTGAAGCATTGATATGTTCGTTGATAGTGGACAAAGATGTGATGCCGCCTACGATAAACTATGAAACACCAGATCCAGACTGTGACGGTATAGATTTTGTGCCTAATGAAGCGAAGGAAAAGAAGATAGAGAATGTGATGTCCAATTCTTTTGGTTTTGGCGGGCACAACGTCAGCATAATATTGGGAAAGGTTCGCTAATATCTGTTTGAAACTATTGTATTAATAAATTATCGTACGAAATCGTATTTGCCATTATAAACTATAATGTGTTTTTTCCAATGTTTATCATCTGTATCAAGATGGTCTAACCGATAGTGCACACCCCTCGATTCACATCTCCTGGAAGCTGAGATGGAAATTAAGATTGATACTGTGAGCATATTTTGTACTTCCCAGCCAAGTGGTGATGAAAATTCGTTACTGATTATATACTTTGACCAATGTTTAATGTTTTTAATTGCTTCTTTAAGGTACTTGCCATCTCTTTCAATACCAACACTCCTCCACATTAAGCTTTTTAAAGAGTTCTTAACGTCTTCCAAATCCAGTTCACTGTGCAAATGGCCCTTGGAAGGTTCCTTAAAGGAACGAGGAGACAATCCCTCTTTCTTTCTCTCCAGTACCTTGCCAGCCATAATACCGGTTCTATAACCAAATACCAGACCTTCAAGCAATGAATTGCTGCCTAAGCGGTTTGCTCCGTGTAATCCTGTACAAGACACTTCTCCACATGCATAGAGATTTTCCATGCTTGTTCTTCCATTTTGATCAACTTTAATACCGCCAATCATATAATGAGCGCTTGGGTGTACGGGGATTAATTGTTTTGTTATGTCAATACCAAAAGAGGCGCATAGTTTTTTTATTTTTGGAAACCTGGAGCTGAGTTTTTCTTTTGAAATGTGTCTTACATCCAGATATACATGTGTGTGGTCAGTCCTGCGTATCTCATGTACAATACTCCTGCTGACGATATCTCTTGGCGCCAGTTCAGCGCTGGGATGATACTTTGACATGAACAACTCACCGTATTTGTTCCTCAATATTCCCCCTTCACCACGAACCGTTTCAGAAATCAAGACTCTCTCGGCGCCAGCGACGTATAATGTTGTTGGATGGAATTGTACGAATTCAAGATCCTGAAGCTTAACCCCGGCCCGATAAGCCATTGCAATTCCATCTCCGGTTGATATCTCAGGATTTGTTGTTTCTCTGTAAACCTGGCCGCAACCTCCTGAAGCCAGAATTGTTTGTTTTGCCCATATCAATATTTTTCCTTCACGACGACGCCATGCTATAATGCCGTTGCATGTATTTTTTGTCACCAGTAAATCAAGAGCAAACGTGTGTTCAAAAACCCTGATTTGCGGATTTCTCTTTACCATATTTATTAGGGTTTCTTCAATCTCTTTCCCTGTAGAGTCCCCTCTGGCCCGTAATATTCTTGGACGACTGTGCCCTCCCTCCTTTGTGAAGACTAACTTTCCGTTCTCCTTATCAAATTTAGCGCCCCAGCTTATTAATTCTTTTACACGTTTTGGTCCCTCTCTGATTACGCCACTAACTATTTTGTCGTCACAAATGCCTTGCCCCGTCTTAAGAGTGTCATCAATGTGCCGCTTAAAGCTATCATTGTGGCCTAATTTTACGGCAATTCCTCCCTGCGCATGCTCAGTGCAATTTTCATTTATTACTGTCTTTGTTACTACTAAGACGGATCCGCCCTTTGCTGCGTGGATGGCAGCGCTTAATCCGGCAACCCCGCTTCCTATTATCAGTGTATCTGTAAAAATGTGTTGAAGCGTTTTACTGTCAAATGAAACCTGATATCTTTTAAATATATTTTCCCTTGTCATTTTCTGCAAATATTGTTAAATTACTATACAATTAGTTCAAGTTGGATTGTATATTTGTGAAATGGCATTGTCAAAAAAATAAATATCAGTCATATGGCAAGTTGAACTATATTGTCTTATTTACCATTACATATCTATACAAATTTAAGCGGGGTAAATATTTGTAACATTAAAGAAAGGAGAATGGTTATATGGGAGCAACTGTAAATAGTTTTAAAGCAACACACAAGGCAGCAGCAGGTTTATTAGGGCAAATTGATTCTCAGAGTGGACAAAAAAGAGCTGATACACTTAATAGTTTAAAGAAGGCCTTATTAGCTCATGTGGCAGAAGAAAACAGAGTAATACACGAGGCTATGGGCAAGGCAAAGGCTAAGGAACAATTTAAGACTACTGCACAGTCGTTTATGGATGAACTCGGCAGTATTGCCCAAAAAGCATTATTACCATTTTTTGACAAATACGCATCGGCTAAAGCAGTAGACAGTAAAGATTTTGCAAAGGATTTTGGCGGCATAAAAGGCGCACTTGCAGACAGGATTGCGTTTGAGGAAGGGAAATTTTATCCGGAACTCGAAAAGCTAGGTTATTAAAACCTGCGAGAAAAACTGATTATGCTTCAATTAAGCGTTTACCCCGCTTTAAATGTTTACAAGCATCTTCTTAAAAGAATTAAAGTCGTGTTACCATTATTTTCTTTGGTGGTGGCTTATATCGCGTTTTTCCAGGATATCTGGAAGTATAACATTCACAGTTTGATTTGGTAACACTGTTACTTCCATGCTGACAGATTCAAATTTTTCATGCCATGTCTTGAGGGTATACGTTCCCGGGGGGATATTGTCAATAGTGAATTCACCTTTCCTGTTGGTTAATGTAAAATAAGGATTATCCAAAACGACAATGAACGCAGACATCTCCTGATGTACATTACAGCGCAGTGGGATTTCTCCGGCTTCGTCCAGACGTATGGTCTTAATTATATCCGGATCGTAAGTGCCCAGGCTTAGCATTCTATGCGAACCTGGAATTGGGACCGGTGAATAAACATTATGTCGTACAGTGTCAGTATTGGGAAAGTCTATTGTTGATCCCTTCAAAACAGGAAGAACATGCGGTATAAATTCCACATTCCATTGATCCATGATAGGTGATTCTGCTGGTAATCTTTTATCTTTGGTAAATGCAATGTATCCCCTGCTAACTACATGCTTTCTTTGCACAGGTTTATAATTATTTCCGTTTACATTCGCAATATAAACTATAGTGTTACGGGAGTGTCTTTCTGGTATATCGGAATGTTCTGATGCTACAATTACACTTCCCCTGATAATACCGGGATCTTGTACTAAGCCTTGAGCTTCTTTAGTAACTTGCATATTTTCATAAGTTATTTCTTCACTCATCTGTTGAATCTTTGCCACTATTGCTTCATAGTCCTCCATTGGAAGGAGGGGCAAATCCATTTCATCAGAATTTTCAATAAGTTCATCTGAGTATGAACTGTTTTTCATAAAACAAAGAGAAATACTTATCATCATCAATATTACTGCCACAATCTTCTTAACAATGCATCTTTCTTTCATTCTTTCCATTTTCCCTCAAGTTCTGTGTAAAAAAAATGTATCTATTAGAAATATATAATTTTTATGCTGATCTGTCTATTGCCCTCATTTGTGGAACAAATCTTCTACTGAAACTCAAATAGTAAATGTTCTTGTTAGAGAAGAAATTTCATTCTACTTAATAGCGATAAAAATGCAAGAGAAAGGTTTACCTGATGAGCTTAAAAAAAGAATTGAGGTCAGGGCTAAGAGATTGCGCAGAAATTTTTCAAATCAATTAGAGAAATTGTAATGGGTGGTTAAATAGTTACTATTTTTTTAAATGATGGTAAGGCGGCAGTGTGGTGATTCTCTCATCTTCCAAAGGCCCTCCGATGGTAAAATGGTAGAGGCTTTGATAGGAGTTGTCGTTAAATCCTAAAAGCTTATGGACGATATCATCAAAAAAACATCCGATTCCTGTGCCTCTAACTGAATGTGCCTCCGCTTCGAGGTAAAGAACCTGTCCAATCATTCCAGTTTCCCAGAAAAGCCGGCGGTATAGAAAAGGGTTTTTTTCGATATTATCCTTAAACTTCGCAATCATCCCGCCCGAAAATGCCCCATCACCTGCGATATCCTGCTGACAGCTTGCGAATGTTGCTTCACGCCTGAAATCACCTTTTTTCAAAAGGAAAAGGGGCAGCATTTGGGGAGCATCGTGAACCCTTTCCCAAAAGAAATATGGATGACAATTATGCTTTATGTCTGTAAGATCGTATTCGTTACGAATTAAAAAATAGAGACCGGAAGCCAGGCCGACAACCCTGTGGACAAAAATGAGGAGGTGAACAGAAATTTCACCAGGTTCCAGGTCAAAGGGAGCGCTGTAACACCTGGGAATAGTCTTATCCAGGATGGCAAAGAAATCTTTTTTTGTGATAGTAGTTTTCCCATCATAAGTCTGGGCGCTCCTTCTTTGTCGAATAACGCTTTCAGCTTTCATTGAAGGTATTTTCTTCTCGAAATACTCATGATCTTTATAAAGATATGTTTCTTCATCTGTCGCTGGTTTGTCGGTCGCAGAAGATACTTCATCAATAACATACCAGTCTACATGTTCCTTGCTTAATGGGTTTGGTTCACCCTTGAACTGGAGAGACTCAAAAGAAGTAATTATGTCGGGGTGTATATCTTTATGGGCAAGACTCTCTGTACTTTTATGCACAAAAAGAAGAAGGTCTGGTTCTTCCCTCTCAAACTCCTTCCACCTGGTTTTCTGAAATCCCAGGATAATTTCCATATCTTCATTTGATAAGGAATTCAGATAAGTCATTTTCCACCCTAAGAGATTTGCGGAAAAACTCAGGCAGGCCATCGCATGTCCTATATCATGATTACAGTAGCGAAATGCCCGTTCGCCGTATTTCCAGGATTCTCTCCAATATATGCTTGTAAGCCCGATCAGGAATCCATCTTGATTAAAATATTCTCTTATCTTCTGCCAGAACTGTTCATCATATTCTGCTCTTGACTCAAGGACATGAAGCAGTGGGTTATAATGAAATACCCCGCCGGAATTACTGTTTTCCTGTAAAGGCGGCAGGACAAGATGGGTCTCTGTGGGGTGCAGATTTCCACTTGAAGGATTGATTCGTAATGCCCATGAGGTTCCTGAGTATGATTTCCAGGCGGAGAGTCCCATGGACAGTTCCAGGGAAAGCGCTATGTTTGTTAAGGAAAAGGCTTGAAATTTATTATTCTTCCTTTCAAATAGATCAGAATAATTTACTACCTGATCAGAATTTGCGAAAGGAAGCTTTAAAGTATTTGTCCCATCATAGCTTCTAAAAGGATTCGGCTCGTTAGCCCAGTCAAGATAACCTGATGAGCTTGCTGGACGATTAGGGAGGTGTTTTGTCCTCTCGTGATATTCAAACACATCCCGTGAATGATTTTTTGTATTCAAGAATTCGGCTCCTTTGCGGCAAAGCTGGGCCTAACTCATGCCGAGGGAGTATTTTCAAGTTGTTGCAATACTCCTGTAATGGTGGTGTATATGGAGTGCGTCGACCCCGCCCAAACGCTTGGCGGGCATCCATGATTTAAAAGACATGGATGCCTGACAGAGTCATTCGGTCATGACTGGTATATTTGTAACAGTTATTTTTCAACAAACCCTAAGCTTGCCTCAGCGATGAGCTATTTTGTGAACAATCCAGTAAATGTTTGTTCCAATTGCCATAATCAGGAGAAACCATATCATCTGATTAAAGATAATGGATACGAGCATGATAATGTAGAAAAAGTCTTTGTTGTTCAGCTTATCAAGCATCTCTTGTGTTGCAGTATCTTTTTTATTCTCATGAGCAAAATATGTTGCTAAAAGTATTGACATCGAGATACCGGTGATTGCCAGAATGCCTGTAATGATAATAAAACCGGAGCCGCCTGTCTTATAAAGCGCAAACGTGATTCCGATAACTATTACGGCATTTGCTATGGCATCTACTATTATGTCCAGCTTCTTGCCAAATTCAGACTCCATCTGCTTTAGCCTCGCAACCTCGCCGTCACACTGGTCAAACACGGTAGATAGGAAATATAACAAACCGGCCGTTATGGTATAGGTGTATTCTCCAAGGGAAAAGAAAACCCCTGAAATGATGCCTAATATCAGGCTTATGATTGTAACCTGGTTTGGTGTAACAGGCGTTCTTGATAGGAATCCGGAAATAAACCCTGATATCTTGCGGATTATATATCTGTCAATTATCGGGCTGTCTGAGTAGGAGCCGGATGGTTGATCAATCTTTTTTTCAGCTTCTATTTGCATTTT
>CAKKPF010000009.1:43263-45317 GCA_919901575.1 Candidatus Brocadiaceae bacterium | reverse complement strand
CAGGATTTCCCTTATTGCCCTTTCAATATCTTCTTCAAAATCAATTTCAATCCATGGCAGATCTTCTACTTTTTCAAAACCAACCGTACAACGTGGAAGCAACTCGTGTAAGGAATCTTCATATTCATTGTTAACCTTTCCCGCCTGTTCAAACTCTTCGAGTATATTTTTAAGTTTGTGACAATCATTTGCCGAAAGTTTCAGGAAACCTATACCTTCACCCTTAAAGTCACAATCATAAGAAGAAACCTTGGAGATTCCGATCACTTTATCCCCTTTTACAAATAACATCATCTCTTCGCCTGTATCTTCACAGTGTTCATCCAGCAGGAAACAATTCTTGTTCTTAGATTCGGCCAACTTTATGAGTAACTTGTCGTGATACAATACATCGGCATCCATAATCAGCACGTCATCATTCAACTCATTTCTGGCATACCACAGCGAGAGGATACTGCCTTTTGTATATTGTTCGTTTTCTATATATTTTATATTAAATCGGCTGCCGTTATTGTTTTCCACGGATTGCTTAATCTTTTCTTTGAAATGGCCTACAACAAAAACAATATCATTTATGCCCAGAAGAGATATTGTTTCAAGGTGTCTCTCAAGGAGCGTCTTTTCTCCGATCTTAATAAGGCATTTGGGTATTATGTTTGTCACTGCCGGCATCCTCTTCCCAACACCTGCTGCTAATATTATGACTTTCATTTTGAGTCCTCTAAAACTTCCTGTAAGTTCTTGATTAGAGATTTTAAGTCTTCCATGGATATTTCTCCCATATTGGCAATCCTGAATATCTTTTTATCTAACTGTCCCTGGCCGGCATAGATAATAAAACCTCTCTCTTTTAAACTATCATGCAAATGGGCGTAAGTCATGTTTTTGGGCAGGTACAAGGCTGTGATAGTATTGGAAAGGAGTTTGTCAGGTAATAGGGTTTCCAGGGAAAGTCTTTTGAATTCGTCCCTTAAATACGATGATGCCTTTCTGTACCTGTTGAGGCGGTTCTGTACTCCTTCTTCCAGCAATTCTCCCAATGCCTCCTCGAAGGCGTAGAATGTGTGCACAGAAGGAGTAAACGGGCATTCTCCTTTTTTCTCCTGTTCATCAAGCTGTGCAATAAGGTTAAGATAAAGGGAACGGGGCGGTATATTTCTCAGCCTATTTATTTCATCCTGTTTTATAACGATAAATGACAATCCCGGCAGGCCCTGAATGCACTTGTTTGCAGTGCCGATACATATATCCACATTGTCATTGATCAGATTAATCTCTTCTCCACCAAGGCCACTGATTGAGTCCAGGAGGAATGTCCTGTCATATTTGTCAGTTATCTCACCTACCTCATGGATTGAATTCAGTAATCCTGTAGTGGTTTCATGGTGAACCATTGCGACTACTTCTATATCTGAATCTTTTGAGACGGTATCTTCAATCTGTTCTAAGTTCGGTTGTTCACACCAGTCGTATTGGAGTTCAACTTTATTAAATTTATATGCAGATGCAATACGTGATATTCTGTCACCATAAACACCATTATTTATGACTAATATCTTTTTGCCTTCACTTAATGAAGAGCAAACACCGGCTTCCAGGGAAGCCGTGCCGGAGCCCGTAATGATTGTTGTCGTATAGTTTCCGTTTGGAGCAAAGGCCTGGAGGATTTTATTACGCGTACTGCTCAGGAGCGTTGAGAATTCACTTTCACGGTGACACATATCACCCCTCATAAGCGCATTTCTTACCCGCTCGGAAGTACACACAGGCCCGGGGTTTAGTAGAATCATCTTTTTCAAATCTATTGTTTCCTTTAGTTTTGGATTCCCTGCCTGCCCGACAATGTCATTCAGACGGGCGAGAGCAGGGTCCTTCCTTTCGGCCCACCCGGCCTAGCAGTTCGGACGGGAAGGAGTCCAATTACTTACTTTCTTTAATTTACAGCAGACATAAACCTTTCTTTGATTTTTTCGGGGCGATGTATTACCCTGCCGATCTCTCTTTGTTCTTCTTTATCGTATATTTTTACGAGAAGGAATGAAGGGCCGTCATTT
>CAKKPF010000009.1:0-43253 GCA_919901575.1 Candidatus Brocadiaceae bacterium | reverse complement strand
TTTTCCAGAGTATGTACCACCTCTCTTCTCAGCTCCTCATTAGTAGTTACCTTTTTGACATAAGCATATTTAGCTGACTTTGCAATTTCTTCAAGTTCAATTACATTAGAAATAGTTGGTTGATTTCCTGTTGATGCATAAACTTCATTATCCAGTACAATATGCAAAAGATTTTTGGGCTGAAGAAAACCAATCATCGGTAAAGAACCGAGATTCATCAGCAAATTCCCGTCTCCATCCAGAATAATTACTTTTCTCGACGGTTTGTTTAACGCCACTCCAAGGCCGATTGATGAGGCCAGTCCCATAGACCCAATCATATAAAAGTTTTCAGTCCTGTCTCTTATCGAGAAGGTCTCTCTGCTTATCAAGCCGTTGGCACAGACAACCAACTGATCTGTTAGTGATTCCGTTATTGTAGTTATTGCTTCGTTGTAATTCATTTAATTCAATCAATTATTCCTTTTTTGAGAAAAAGGGCCAGGGGCGCTTTATTCTCAGTGATTAATTTATACGACATATTTATGAGAACTTTGATATTGTCAGGATTAAAGGTGTGGTGTGGAATGCCGACCGTATCAAGAAGTTTCTCACATATCCTGCCCATAACCAGATGTTCGGGCGCATCCTTGCCTTCGAAGCCTCGCCACGTGACTATTAATAAGCAGGGAAGTTTGTAAATGAGGTTTAGAGAAGTAAGGGCGTTCAGGCATTGTCCCAGTCCGGAGTTTTGCATTAATACTACGGGTTTCTTCCCCGCCATATATGCTCCGCTCGCTACCCCGACTGCAACGTCTTCCCTTACAGCAGGTATATATGTAACGTCTGGCCTGTCCGTAAGATTCGTAATCAGATTACCAATGATAGTACATGGAACGCCTGTGAAGAAATCGTAGCCGTTGTTTATTAATTCCTGCGCAAAGTCTTCTGATTTAAGCATTTATGAGTTTTATGAAATTTGTGTAATATTTGAAAAGGTTGAACGATATTCCCTCCTTCAGGAGGGTTCCAGTACTGGATTACTTGCCTGCCCGATATAGTTCAGGCGGGCGAAAGCAAGGTTTGTCATGTGCATGAATGTTTGACTTCCACAAGTTATTGAGAACTTACAAATTTTCATGTTAAAAAAATGGATTTAGTAGAAAGTAAACTATATACATATACGTGTCAAGATTAAAAAAGATTTTAAAAATCTTGCTTCATTTCATCGTGAGCTTATAATCTTGATATAATAAATGAATTAAATAAATCCCCCTTTACTCCTCCTTTAGAAAAGGGGGAAAGAGGGGGATTTGTCAACTTGCTTTTTCTTTTACTATAGTCAAATTTCCAGTCTATAAAATCAAAAAGATACGAAGATGCCTTCAAAACAACCGAAACCACTTTTCTTAAATGATGCAAATTTGTGCCTTGCCACTGACCTCTATCAGTTAACTATGATCGCAGGTTACTTTGAATGCAGGAAAAACCATAAATCAACTTTTGAATTATTTGTCAGAAACTTACCTGAAAAACGCTCATATCTCATTGCTGCGGGCCTGGAACAGGCTATCCACTATCTCAGGAACCTGAGATTTACGGAAGAGTATTTGAAGTATCTAAAGAACCTTCCGGTTTTCAAAAATGTAAGCAGGGGATTTTTTAATTATCTCCGCAATTTTCGTTTCATCGGAGATGTTTATGCAATTCCTGAAGGCACAGTCTTTTTTGCAAATGAACCCATTATAAGGGTAACTGCTCCAATGATTGAGGCGCAGATAGTTGAGACATATCTTCTTTCAATGATAAATTATCAGACGCTTATTGCCTCCAAAGCGTCAAGGGTAGTGCATGCTGCCCGGGGAAGGGATGTAATAGATTTCGGAACAAGGCGCGCACACGGCCCGCAGGCGGGGGTGCTGGCGGCAAGGGCATGCTTCATAGGGGGTTGTGCGGGGACATCTAATGTTCTCGCTGCCTGTGAGCTGGGGATACCTCCCATCGGAACCGTAGCCCATTCATGGGTTATGGCCTATGATGACGAATATGAATCATATAAAGATTTCCATAAGGTTTTCCCTGATAACACAATCCTCTTAATTGATACATACGATACAATCACGGGTGCAAAGTTGGCCACAAAGATTGGAAGAAAACTGAAAGGTGTCAGGCTGGACAGCGGAAATATTATGTCTTTGAGTAAGAAGGTGCGCAAGATTCTTGATGATGCAGGTCTCGGTCATGTTAAGATTACGGCAAGCGGCGATCTGAATGAGTACAAGATATCTCAAATGCTGGATAAAGGTACATGTATTGACTCATTTGGCGTCGGGACAGAGATGGTTACCTCGAAAGACGTTCCGGCACTCGGAGGTATCTATAAACTGGTAGAGCAGGAAAAAGAAGGCAGGTCCATACCAAAAATGAAATTCAGTAAAGACAAGTCAACATGTCCGTCAAAGAAACAGGTTTACCGCTTTCTTAATAATAAAGGAATGTTTAAAAAGGATATAATTGGCCTGGTAGATGAAGTGTTTGATGCCGAAGTTCTATTATTACCAGTCATGAAAAAAGGCAAACTCATATATAAGATACCAACCGTTCAACAAATACAAAGGGTAGCGGGGAAAAATATTTCTCAATTGCCGGATAAATTTAAGGATTTGGATTGCAAGGCATTTTATCCGGTAACGATCAGCAAAAGATTAAGACAGGTTAGGGATGAAACAAAGAGAAGTATAGGCGTTATATGAAAAATGTAAAATCTCTTTTGAAACAGGAAGGTGAGATGTTTTTATTGATTTCTGTCTCTAAATGTACTATTAAATGTTTATTAATTAAGTGTAAATGTATGGGGATTAATTTATGAAGATTTGCCTGGCTCAAATAAATCCGACTGTAGGAGCTTTTAAACAGAATACAAGGAAGATATGCAGGTTCATAGATGCGGCTAAAAAGGAAGGGGCCGATCTGGTTGTATTTCCGGAGATGAGCATTGTGGGATATCCGCCAAAGGACTTGCTGGAACTTTCCGGATTTGTAGAAAGTAATCTAAAGGCGTTGGAAGAGGTAAGGAATAATGTTACGGGTATTTCGGCTATTGTGGGTTTTGTGGACTGGAATGCGGCCAGGCGTGGTAAACCGTTATATAATGCCGCCGCACACATACACAACAAAAGAATTATATCAAAGCATTATAAGTCTCTACTTCCTACGTATGACGTGTTTGATGAGGACAGATACTTTGAACCGACTCATAGTATTGCTTTAGCAAAGATATCCGGCAGAAAATTTGGTATCTCTATTTGTGAGGATATATGGGGTGCAGATGTGGTTTGGCAGAGAAAGATTCATCACAAGGCCCCTGTTAAAAGTATGATAAGGCAGGGGGCGGAGATTATTATCAATATTTCAGCTTCACCCTTTACTATTGGCAAGCAGGGCGTAAGGCTGAAGATGCTGACAAACCATGCAAAAAGATACAATGTGCCAATTCTCTTTGTGAATCAAATTGGAGGTAATGATGATTTGATATTTGATGGAAACAGCCTGGTGATCAATAAAGAAGGGGTGGTTGTAGATACGGCCTTAAGTTTTGAGGAAGATTTATTAATGGTTGAATTCAGAGGTTCAGATGTATGTGCAGGAGGCAGTAAGCCAGGAACTGTTGGAAAGAGAACTCAATCCAGTGCTGGTGAGGATGAGATTGAATCTGTTTATAAGGCCTTAGTCCTGGGTACACGAGACTATGTAAATAAATGTGGATTCAAAAATGCCGTGATTGGCCTGAGTGGAGGAATAGATTCTGCCGTTACTGCCGTAATTGCAGCCGGGGCGCTTGGTAAAGGAAAAGTGCTGGGAGTTACAATGCCGTCAAGCTTTTCATCCAAAGGTAGTGTTGAGGATTCGAAGGTACTTGCCGAAAGACTTGGAATCGGTTTCGAAAACATCCCTATAAAGTCTGTTTACAATGCGTATACAAAGACCTTGAGTGGTGTGTTTGGAGGGCTTCCATTTGATGTTACAGAAGAAAACCTGCAGGCACGGATAAGGGGGGAAATCCTGATGGCCCTTTCAAATAAATATGGATACCTTGTGTTAACGACTGGAAACAAGTCAGAACTTGCAGTCGGTTACTGCACCTTATACGGGGATATGTGCGGTGGATTGGCGGTTATATCAGATATACCGAAGACCATGGTTTATAAACTTGCTGAATACATTAATAGAAGAAGAGAGGTAATACCCGTTGACACTATCGAAAAACCACCATCAGCAGAATTGCGGCCGGATCAAAAGGATCAGGATTCATTGCCCCCATATGATGTCCTGGATGGTGTGCTAAGGGCCTATGTTGAGGAATCAAAGGATGTTGATAATATAGTAGCATTAGGTTATGACGAATTACTTGTTAGAGACATTATCGGAAAGGTTGATAAAAATGAGTATAAGAGAAAACAGGCGGCTCCGGGGCTCAAGGTTACCACAAAGGCATTTGGGACAGGCAGAAGGATGCCTATTGCTCAGCGGTACACGAGATGGTAATATACTAAGGAATTGAGGGATTGAAAAGACTGTTTTTTGGGGTATGGGGAAAATGAATACACCAGTACCAGATGAGAAAATGGCAAGTCCTCCATGGGGTATGTGGGAGGTGTTGTTGGACGAACCCGCTTATAAGGTGAAGAGGATAACGGTATTACCGGGAAAAAGGCTGAGCTACCAGAAGCACTTCAGGAGAAGAGAACATTGGATGATAGTTGAGGGAAAGGGCGTGGCGACCATTGATGGCGAGGAGATCCATCTTGAGAAAGGGGAATCCATAGATATACCTCAAGAATCGGCACACCGTATGGCAAATAATGGTAATGAAAATTTGACATTTATAGAGATACAACAGGGTGAGTATTTTGGTGAGGATGACATTATGCGTCTGGAAGACGATTACGGAAGAGTATAAGCAAGAATGAAACATGAAGCTCTATTTTATCAGGCAGAGGAGGGCAGGAAAGTTAGTTGTTGTTTGTGCCCACATAGGTGTGTGATTGCAGATGGTAAGTTGGGTTACTGCGGGGTAAGAAAGAATATTGATGGCAAACTCTATTCAATGATTTATGGCAGGGTTTCATCGGCATGTGCTGATGCAATCGAAAAGAAACCCTTATACCATTTTTATCCCGGCAGCTACACATTCTCAATAGGTTCTCTTGGTTGTAATATGCGTTGTAAACATTGTCAGAATTGGCAGATAGCTCATTCCCGTACTGATAATGGCGGCAGAGGCACATCCTATATTTCTCCGGAAGAACTGGTAAATCTCTCGTTGGAAAATAAATGTAGTGGAATTTCATGGACGTATAATGAGCCGACAATATGGATGGAATATGCAATTGATGGTGCAAAATTAGCGAAGGAAAAGGGGCAATACACGGTTTTTGTGACAAACGGTTATATAGAACCGGAGGCATTGGATGCAATAGGGCCGTATCTGGATGCCTACAGGGTTGACATAAAGGGTTTTGACGGTTACAGGAGAAATGAAGAAGCTTCAGAGGCTGATATTAAAATAAGTGCGGAACTTCAGGACTCCAGACATTGTTTCTATAGGGATGTTGCAAACGTAAAGAGTGTAAGGCCGATTTTAGATGCCGCAATCAGGGCAAAATCAAAGTGGGACATGCACGTGGAGATAATTACCAACGTGGTGCCGGGTTATAATGATGATACTGAAGAGTTGCATGAGATTGCCAGATGGATAGTGCAGAATCTTGGAGATGAGACACCATGGCATATAAGTAGATTTCATCCATATCTTGAGTTGTCGCATGTGCCGTCAACCCCGGTTTCCACTCTGGAATCGGCAAGAAAAATAGGGGTTGAAGAAGGGCTTAAATATGTCTATACAGGAAACGTTCCCGGTCACAAGTGGGAAAATACTTATTGCCATAGCTGTGGAAAAATGCTGATTGAAAGGGTTGGTTTTGGCGTGAAGACATTTGAAATAAAGAATGGAATGTGTACAAAGTGCGGCGCCAGGATTCCAATTGTTGGAGGATTTGGATAGTATTGGGAGCATATACACTCATAAATATGATAAAAGTTAACAAAGAATTTAGAGGATTTATGTATGCCTAAAAAACAATCAATAATAACGTTAATTACTGATTTTGGTTTACTAGATGGATATGCAGGTGTGATGAAGGGTGTAATTGCCAATATCAACCCGTCAGCAAGTGTGATTGACATTAGTCACAACATAGAACCCCAGAATGTATTTCAAGCTGCTTATGTCCTTAACAGCTCATATACTTATTTCCCAAAGGGGACTATCCACGTGGTTGTCGTTGATCCTGGGGTAGGAAGTGGCAGGAAGATTCTTTGTTTAAAAACTGAGGATTACTTATTCCTTGCGCCTGACAATGGAGTACTCTCATTTATTGTTGCAAATGAGGAATCTCCATCAATCAGAGAGGTTACGAACGGGAAATTATTCCTGCCGGAAGTCAGTAATACATTTCACGGGCGTGACATCTTTGCACCTGTAGCGGCGCATCTCTCAAAAGGGGTTAGTCATAAGGATCTGGGCAAAAGGACGGACAAGATAAATGAAATTGATCTGCCAAAACCGATACGTTCGCCAGGCGGGGCGCTAACGGCAGAAATTATATATGTGGACGGTTTTGGCAATCTTGTTACTAATATTAATATGGAAATTATTGACAGGATGAAGATCAGGCCTGAAAGACTGGTAATTACAATGGGGAGGAAAAGGATTAACGGAATTTGTAAATCTTATACGGATGTGGGAGAAAATGAGGCATTGGCAATATTTGGAAGTTCAGGATATTTAGAAATATCAGTAAATCTGGGCAGCGCCAGGGATGTTTTAAATCTGAAAAAGGGCGATAAGTTGGTTTTAGGAAATTAATAAGAATCTATAATTATGCGTAATCAAGCAAGTGTAGAGATGACAACAGAACAATTAGAGTCATGGGACAGAGAGTATGTGTGGCACCCCTTTACCCAGATGAAGGATTATGTCAAAGAGAAACCTGTGATTATAGAAAATGGCGAAGGTGTTATACTAAGAGATATTGAAGGTAACGAGTATATAGATGGTATTTCTTCAATGTGGTGTAACATACATGGCCACCGAAAAAAAGAGATTGATGACGCCATCAGGGAACAGCTCGATAAAGTTGCACATACAACCCTGCTTGGTTTCTCAAATGTACCTGCGATTGAACTGGCAAAAAGGCTGATAGATATAACGCCTGACGGCCTTGCCAAAGTATTTTATTCGGACAATGGTTCCACCGCCATGGAAGTTGCCATAAAGATGGCGTTTCAATACTGGCAATACAAAGGTTATAAGAATAAGACAAATTATGTTGCGTTACAGCACGGATATCATGGAGATACGGTGGGGGCGATTAGCGTAGGTGGTATAGATATATTTCATAGTGTTTTCAAACCTCTTTTGTTTAAAACCTTTTTTGCTCCTTCACCTTACTGTTACAGGTGTCCACATGGTAAAGATAAAACCGAATGTATGTTTGAATGTCTGAAAGATTTAGAAGAAATATTATCTAAGGACTCGGATTCGATAGCTGCAATGGTTATGGAGCCTCTTATTCAGGGCGCAGGAGGAATGATTGTTCATCCTGAAGGTTACCTGTCTCGTGCAAAGGAGTTATGTGAAAAATACAACGTCCTTTTCGTTGCAGACGAGATAATGGTCGGTTTTGGACGCACGGGAAAAATGTTTGCTTGTGCCCATGAAAATGTTACACCTGATATTATGGCGCTTTCTAAAGGAATAAATGGCGGTTACATGCCTTTAGCAGTTACACTGACGACAGATGAAATTTATAATGCTTTCATAGGTGATTATGGCGAGCAGAAGACATTTTTTCATGGACATACATATACAGGTCATCCCCTGGCATGTTCAGCCGCCCTTGCAAGTCTTGATATCTTTGAAGATGAGAAGGTTATTGAAGGGTTGCAGCCAAAGATCAGATTGCTGAAGGAAAGGCTTGAACGATTTACAAACCTTAATTCTGTAGGTGACATAAGACAAAGTGGCCTCGTCGCCGGTATAGAGCTGGTTAGAAATAAGGAAACGAAGGAACCTTACTCCTGGGAGGAGAAGATTGGAGCTAAAGTCTGTTTTGAAGCCAGACAACGTGGTCTGATTTCCAGGCCATTGGATAACGTTATAGTCATAATGCCGCCTTTAAGTATAAATACTTCTCAGTTGAACAGGATGATGGATATTATATATGAATCGATAGAAACTATAACTGAAATAAATTAGCTTCCTTTGGTCACTAATTTATGGAAAAGGGAATTTTTGTAACAGGGATCGATACAGGTGTTGGCAAGACCGTCATTGCCGGTGCAATAGCGGCTGCCATAAAGGCACACGGTATGGATGTAGGCGTCATGAAACCTGTTGCTACAGGTGCAAAGGAGATAGAGGGAAGGCTTGTCTCTGAAGATGTCGTGTATCTTAAGAAAATAATCGATAGTACTGATGATGATGACCTTGTGAATCCTATTCGTCTTAAACCTGCATTAGCGCCGAATATGGCGGCATCAAGGGCTGGTATTACTATAGATATCGAGAAAGTATGGAAAGCATACAAGGAGCTTACGGACAAACATGATTTTGTTGTTGTTGAAGGTATTGGAGGTCTCATGGTTCCAATTGATGATAATCTACTTGTTGCTGACATGGCCCTGAAGATGGGCCTGGCGCTCGTAATTGTGAGTAAACATTATCTGGGGGCAATAAACCATACCCTTTTGACGTTAGAATATGCCAGGAGCAGGAATCTTAGAATAAAGGGAATAATATTTAATATGTTGAGAAATGGCGAAGATTTTGTCGGAGAAATAGGGAGATTTTCCTCAGTTCCGGTACTCGGCGCTATTCCGTTTAAAGAAAATGTGTGTGTTGAGGAGTGTGTGTACGGTGACATTGTAGAACACTTTCGCAGGGAAATAAACATATCAAATATAATGAGAAAAGAGACTTAGGTGATATTAAAAAATGAAATAAAACATAATTGACATTTTTTTAAGTTCTTGATAACATACTAAACCCAATATCACTTTATACGTATAGAAAAATGTTTGGAGTTCTATATTAGATGAGTATGGAAGCTATTTTAGAGCCTTTAAAAGATCAGATGCGCGAGGTAGAGGAGCGGCTTAGCGATGACATTTCTCCGACCGACAAGCGCCTTTCAGATTTAATATTGCACATAAGCAAGATAAAGGGTAAAAGATTCCGTCCGGCATTGCTATTACTGTCAGGTCAATGTTCAGGTGATTTAATGCCGCAACATATTGACCTTGCGGTTGTTGTAGAGCTTATACATACGGCAACCCTTGTTCACGATGATATTATTGATGAAGCAGAGGTTAGAAGACATGTAGAGACTATGAACTCAAAATGGGGAAGGAAGATTTCTATCCTGTTTGGTGATTACCTTTTTTCAAGGGCTTATACCATACTATCTGCTCTGGATTCTCAAATAGCGACAATAATAATGTCTCAAACCATAAACATCTTGTGTGAAGGTGAAATGGTTCAGCTCTTAAGATGCTATGATGCTGAGGTTACAGAATCAGAATATTTAAGCATTATAGAGAAAAAAACAGCTTCTCTGTGCGCCGCCAGTTGTAAATTAGGGGCTATTTCTTCCGGGGCAAACAAAAAACAGACCGAGGTGCTTACAAACTATGGTTCGAAGATCGGAATGGCATTTCAGATAATAGATGATTGTCTGGATGTAATGGGTAAAGAGGAGGAAATGGGAAAACCAATGAACCTGGACACCCAGAGCGGGAAGCTGACACTGCCTTTTATCAGACTAGTAAACAAACTGCCGACAGACCGTAAAGAAAGCGCACTTGAGCTTATCTTTCAGAACAATAGTAAAGACTCAAAAGCGGCGATAGCCGACCTGCTCGAAGAACATGACGCTGTTGACTACGCATACGAGACCGCAAGACAATTAGTAAAGAAAGCACAGGATGATCTGTCAATCATTCCGGATTCGGTTTATAAAAACTCACTCTTAGAACTGGGCGATTACGTAGTTAGTCGAGACAGATAGAACTCAAATCGGTTTTCTTCAATTCATCAATCGTAATTCTTGCTTCCAGCTTCCGGCCTTTTGCTTTTCTATCATAACCGATGTATTCGATTATACTTCTACGAAAATAGTTTGACATACAGTAAAAAATAGATTAAGGATTAAGTTTAATCACGTAATATTTACTATCGAAGTACAAATTGGAGGTGATTTAAAATGCTTGGTATTCCAATTGGATGGTTTGGTATTCCTGGTGGTTTTGAGTGGATTATTATACTCATTATAGCTCTGTTAATTTTTGGCAAAAGGCTTCCGGGCACTATGAGATCCATTGGGAAGGGAATTGTAGAGTTTAAAAAGGGCCTGAAAGGCGTCAAGGATGAGGTTGACGAGGTAGAAGAAGATATTAAAAATATTGATGATAAAGATGTTGAAGTAAAATAAATGTTATTTGTTAATTCAGGGATTTAGGTATTGGGGAATTCAGGAACTCTTTAATCTCTCAATTCCCAAATTCTTCAATCCCTCAATCGTGATTCTTCCATCTGTATAATCTACATTTATTCCACAATCCATCTGAAATATCTAATCCTGATCGGGTCAACAGAACGGTCAACGATTGCCATGATCCTCTTTTCGGCATACACAGTGGAGATCGCTTCATCAGTTATCTGTGCCGTAACGTAAACTGTAAAGACGTTTGAACGCGTCGTAATCAGGTTTGAGATTGAGCGGAAAGTTTTTTCTTTATTCCATTTTGTACCTGCGCCGGTAATCTCAATTACATCATCTACCAAATCCCCTATATTTGTAAATGGTTTACTTCCACTGCCCTCAATTGCCGTTGCTATTGGATTAGTTATATTTGGCAATGACTGCAGTACCTCGGCAGGAGCAGTATTGACATTAATCAAACCGGGAATGCGATACTCTCGTCCATCTATATCGGCAGTTTGTGTGCCTGTGTCAACTGAGTCTATATCACCATCTCCATCGTTATCAATATTATCCATTGATGGATCTGTAATGGTAAAGTATTGCAAAACATTCGGATAGGCAATAGTGTCGTCAACCTTAAAGCTCGACCACTTGCTTCCTCTATGAATAAAACCCATATATCCCTTATTCGAAAATCTTCTGTCTGTAACAAGAAAACTATCTGGCCATGTGGGTGTAATGGTATCCCAACCATCAGGAACTGTCGGATCAAAAGTAGGGGTGTTTGTTTCACCAGCAGTTTCAGTTGAAGTTGCCCAAAGCCATGGGTCAGATGAAGATGCACTCAAAGGTGTTGGTCTGGGGTCATTTAACTGCCTCGTCTTGGTTGTATTATCTGCCTGACCATAGTATGTAACCTGGACATCGTTAGCGTTACTATCACTTAAGGTTAAGACCTCACCATTGGCCGTGAGACTGTTAACATTGATGTGGGTTTGATCTGGAGGGGTTACACCTTCATAAGCAAAAGTCAAATATGCAGCTGAGTCATCAGCTATGACAAAGTAATCTTGAGCTAGAATAGTACCACTAAGTGTTGTGCTGGGCATGGATGTACCACCCGTAATTGTCCAGCCTGTTATAACAACATCAGTATCGTATGGGTTAAATAATTCTATATATTTACCCAGGCCGCCTGCTGTGGCACCGTTCACCTCTGCTTCTACTTCATTTATGTATGGAGTCTTTTCAATACCATAATATGTGTTCGGACCATCTAAATATGTCGTTACAGTGCCGTCAGAATCAATGAAGTCTTTTATATTAACTGCCAGTTGGTGGCGTTCAACATAGCCTGCAGAACCTAATGCGCCTGTTATCCCTCCTGCTACCAGTGCATCCATAATCATCTCTACCTTTTTGTCAGAATCGTAAGTGCCGGTAGCAGTATATGCACCTTCATTATTTACCAGCGCATTGATATTTAACATAGTTGTTGCTGTAGATGTCCCAAGTGTATAGGACGGACACACTATTGTGTCGGCAGAGTAAGTAGTTAACCAGCCTTTAAGAGTTTCCTGATCAGCTTGAGATACAGTATTAGTACCGAAGATATCTTCAAGTCTGCTTGTGTACGAAGAAGTACCCATAATCTCGGCTTCCGTGAGTAGGCCAAAAGGCACATCATCAATATATGGAGAGATTGAATTGAATTCGTCTGGTTCATTTTTTTCTTCTTCAAACTCGTCAGCAATCAAATCTCCGTCATTGTCAATGCCATCTGTTTGAGGGTCAGGGATTTTTCCAGGATCATCATCTCCAATGGTACCCGGAAGTGTGTCTGTTCCGAATCTTGCGTCAATAATATCACTTGCTGTTGCGGTTCCCTTACCAGTTGCCGCCAGTTCAATTATATTCGACAGATCAATCTCAAATGTTGACCATCCTTCGTTAGAGGTATATGCACCACCATTTGCCTTGTTTCCGGTTACGTTTATATTAACCCTTGCCTCCCTGTCATCCGTTATTAAAATGGCGTATCTAGCCAGAAGATTACCTGGGAGTCGTATGGCAGTTGTATTTGTGCCGGTTGTAGCGGTTGCAGGAAAGTATATCCATTTAGAATCTGGTATACTGTCACCATCATTGTCATAATAACTAGTATCAGAACCAGCAAAAGATGTTATGGGGTTTGCGAGGTCTATATTGCCGGGCATCCATGTTTCGCCAGACCAATCGTAGTTTTCATCACCGTTATCGCCATTATATGCAATTGTATCAGCCCCAAACTTGTCCAGTCTTAATACGTATAGTGCATGTTCCAGTCCCGCCTTTGCGACCATCTCGCATTTCACACTATCGGTATAATTCCTGGTAGCCCTGGTTTCTATTCGTGACAGTGTGGCGAACGTGATTGCCATCAAGGAAAGGATTGTCAATATGCCGATGACGACCACTAATATATAACCGTTTTCTTTTTTCAGGTCATTCATTTTCTGTCATTCCCGATGAACGTTTTGATTCTCTCTGATTTATCTTCCTGCCATTGTAGCTTTGTGATCAAAGAAGCATTATACAATAACTTGATTCTATAGGAAATCCCATTTTCAACCCTTCAATTTTCCTCTTGATTTCAATAATTACTTGAGTATTATAATCTTAGAATTGTTACAATCTACTAGATTTCATGCCACGCAGATATATACACCATCGGATGATGGATACGCTTTTATAAGTAAGTTTATTTTTACAGGGAAGTAAATAAATGAACGATCCTGCCAAATATAGCATTCAAAAAAATAATCACACAAAGGCACGAAGTCACGAATTCACCCTGTTAGATAGAACTTATCCAACAATCAACTACGTTTATCGTGATTAATGTGTGCTTATCGTACAAAAAATGGTTATTTTACATTATCTAACAGGGGAGCCACAAAGGGTAAAACTGTTATCTTTTCTTCTCCTTGAAGAATTATTGCAAACAAACTAGAGAGTCTTTGCTTCCTCTGGTCGCTCAGAATAACATATTGGCGCACCTTGTTGTTTTGAGGGAGGATATGGCAGAAGAATCTAATTGATAAAATTGATGCCCTTGCGGGGCATAATTGTAAAGCCTGGGGTTTCAACCCCAGGGTATAAAGGTACCAATAACCGCACCCTGAAGGGGTGCAAGGAATGAAAGAAAGCAATGGCAAGCACACTCACAAATCTGCTATATCACATTGTATTTACCACCAGGAAGAGACAGAACTTAATAATACCGGCGCTTTCCGTTGAACTCTATCCTTATATTGGTGGGATCATTCGTGAAGAGAAAGGGAAGTTACTCAAGATAGGGGGTACATTAAATCACGTTCATATTCTTGCCAGATTTTCCGCCTCCATTTCGGTATCTGAAATGTTGCGGCGTATTAAGGGGTCTTCATCAAAATGGGTTAATGAAAGCTCAAAGGGTACTTCGCACTTCGCATGGCAGCGTGGATATGGCGCTTTTTCCGTCAGTGAATCTTCTGTTGAAAATGTGATAAGTTATATTGAGAATCAGGAGGAGCATCACAAAAAGATCACATTTGAAGAGGAATTCTTGCTATTGCTTCAAAAACACAGCATTTCCTATGATGAAAAATATATCTGGGATTGATTCTAGCACCCCTTCAGGGCGCATATTTTTCCTGTTCTATTCTCCTGGGGTTTAAACCCCAGGCTTTATCATTTTGCCCTTTAAGGGCATTTGCGATGTTGATCTTTAAATTTAATAGGGTATAAAATAT
Organism: Candidatus Brocadiaceae bacterium; assembly: GCA_919901575.1. GTDB lineage: Bacteria > Planctomycetota > Brocadiia > Brocadiales > Scalinduaceae > Scalindua. The sequence continues at coordinate 28,954 of CAKKPF010000009.1, read as the reverse complement.
TATGACAGAAAAGACCAAAGATAAGGTTTATGAAGATTCAATAATTAATTGGCCTGAAGAAGAGAGGCCGAGAGAAAGATTATTAAAATTTGGCCCTCATTCATTAACAAATGCCGAGTTGCTCGCAATATTACTACGCGTTGGCGTAAAAGGGAAAAGCGCTGTTGATCTGGCAAGGCAAATAATCAGAGAAGCGAAGGGCTTGAGGGGCCTTGATAAACTTGAGTCAAAAGAGTTGTACAGTATTAAAGGCTTAAGTGATGCAAAGATTGCGCAAATAAAAGCTTCAATAGAGTTGGGGAAAAGGATTCTTGAAGAATCCAAAAAGGTAGAAGGCATAGCCTCATCTTCAAAGAAAGCATACGATCTGCTTTATCCAAGGATGAGGGATCTGAAAAAAGAAGTTTTTAGAGTAATATTCCTCAATAGTCAAAATCAGGTCATAGATATCGTCACCGCTCATGAAGGCACTGTAACGATGAGCAATGTGTATGTGAGAGAGATTATCAACCTGGCAAATAAATTTGGCGCTGCGGCAATGATCTTTGCGCATAACCATCCATCCGGTGAACCTAAACCAAGCAGTGAAGATAAGGCGATTACCGAAGAACTTGTATTTGCAGGCAGGATTATGAAAATAAATGTACTGGATCATATAATAATCGGCGAGGAGAAATATTTCAGTTTTGCGGACGAGGGTTTGATAAAACGTTATAATACAAATTTTGATATGAAGAAGTGAAACTGAATGGGACGCAGATTTTCGCAGATACCTACCCGACTTCGCCATTCAGGCGGGCACACAGATTAAAATATTTTTTAAATAAAAGATCCTTGCTGGTTCAATCCTGCAAGCCTGAACCACCGGTAGGGAAAAGTCTCTTATCTGTGCAAACCTGCGAAAATCTGCGTCCCATTATTCCTAATTATACGCCAATAGCATGATATCCTGCGTCTACGTGGATTATTTCTCCGGTAATTCCGCTTGCTAAATCACTGCATAGAAAAGAAGCGGTATCAGCGACCTCGCTTGTAGTTATGTTCCGTTTTAAAGGCGCCTTTTCTTTCATATCTTCGTACATTACCGTGAAATTTTTCAGGCCTCTGGCTGCCAGGGTTCGCATAGGGCCGGCAGAGATCGCATTGGCGCGAATGTTCTTCGGGCCTAAATCAACTGCCAGGTACCTGATGCTGGATTCAAGCGCTGATTTGGCAACACCCATCACATTATAATTCTTAACAGCTCTTTCTCCTCCGATATAAGTAAGCGCTATTACGGCTCCGCCACGAACTTCCATCAATGGCAATGCGCGCCTGCATAACGCAACTAGAGAGTAACAGCTTATGTCCAGAGCAAGCTTAAATCCGTCCCGTGATGTATTGATAAAATCATTAGAGAGGTCCTCTTCTTTAGCAAATGCAGGGGTATGTATCAATCCATCCAGGGAGTCGACATTATTACCCAGTCGCTCAAAAAGTTTGTCTATATCGTCATCGGAAGTGACGTCACATTCCCCAACATCTATTGAGTCTAAAGGTTCGAAAAGCTGCCTGACATCATTGCCGAACCTTTCATTTTGATAGGTATAAGCAATCTTTGCACCCTGTTCTGCTAGCGATTGTGCTATTGCCCAACCTGTGCTTCGCTTGCCTGAAATGTTGGCGATGAGTATTGTCTTATCTTGAAGGATCATTTTTATACTCCTACATTAATGTCTGGAAATATATTCTAAATTGAGCGATTTTATATTATATACTGTAACCGCATGGCTTTAGCCTGCGTTTCTAATCAACTGATGGGTGTGTGGAAATCTCACATAAGTTACGCAACCTCAAGGCATCGGCGTGAGCGGATTCGGCATACTCACCGCCCTGAGTTTATCGAAGGGCTCAGCCGAACGGTTGCGGCTACATAAATCGCTCAATTTAGATTTTAGTAAATCTTGAAAGTAGGTATGGTAATTGGAAAGACAAATAAAATCAATAGATATTTCTATTAATGGATGTATTCAAGGAACTACAGATATTAAATATTTCTGCTTGACATTATAATCAAGATTTATCATAGTATCGCCAGAATGTAGGGACGAACCCGCCAAACTGCCGTCGGGCAGGCGGCCGTTCGCACCTACAACCGGATCAATATAACAGGGAAGATTGCTAATGTACCATTTGCATAAAGGAAGTCTTATGGCACTATTATTGCACTCACTCACTCACTCACATATAAACCTCTTCTATTAAATTTACCCGCAATCTTAAAATTGTTACAACGTTTTTGGTGGATATGTCTGCCAGCCAAAGTTGTTCATGTGGGAAGACCACAAATACACAATTTCATACGTCGGTCGGGTTTCTTACCCGACACAATGAAGACTGTACTCTATAATCAAGGCCCGGAAGTGGTCAGGGGTTTCCTCCTGCATACTTTCGGGCCTTTTTTTGTAACTGTTCAATTTCAAATTGTTTTGGAGTGCAGTGACCGTGTCACTGCTTTAATACACATCGACATGGTCGATGCACTCCACATGCTCAGTGATTCGGGAGTATCCCATACGAACGTCGGGTCGACCGGGTTCCCAATGTAAAGGGGAAAGGAGGTATAAAGGTAAATTTAGCAAATTCCGGTAAGTTCTTAGTATAGGTGGCACGGACAAATCATGCCTGAGGCAGACTCGCTGTGGCGAGCAAGTTTGTCCATGCCACCGAAAGTTTTGAGAAGATGCAAATTCTGGTTATCGAGCAAAGCCAAAACTGACAGAGCTAAGCGCAACTTTGGTTTCGCTTAGTAGATTAAACCAAGCGGAGCTTGATTATTATTTTAACAATTATTTAAAATAAGGAGGAAAAAATGGTTTCTAAATTAAAAGTTATAAAAAGCATACTGGTGGTTACCGTTCTCATATTTGCATTTCTCGTTGCAATACCAAATGTGCGTGGGGTTACAATTACTGTAGATTTTGATGCGCTTGACACATCCGGTACTGCCTCGGTAAGTGGAGCAACGCTGGATAGTTACCTCGCTGGTTTTGGTGTTACCCTAACCAACGTTACACCCACTACATCCGTTTTTGTTGGAGATATAGATAACGAACCGAGTGCATCCCCAAGTTCAAGTCCAAACTGGCTAGATCAATGGTGGAACGGGATTAATGGCGTATCTTACCAATTAGATTTTGACAACGTACTTAACAGTCTTAGCTTTACACGGGTAGGTCTTGCTCCTACTGCACCTACTCTTGCTCCGGAATGGAGTGTTACTGTATTTGACGCCTTCAATAATTCTCTGGGCTCAGTGGGAGAACCATTGAGGAGTGTATGGTCGTTTGAGTCTCCAGTGACCCACAGCTTTAACACACCTGGTATCACTCATATGGTTGTATTCTCGAATGTCCATGGTGTCGCAGGCATGGGTGGAATGCCGATCGATGATCTAGTACTAACGTCCAGCGCTGAACCCGTTCCCGAACCCGCAACCATTGCCTTACTCGGAATCGGTCTGTCCGGACTTGCAGGGGGAGCATTGAGACGGAGATTGAAAAAGGCGAAACAGTAATAACATCAGTCTATAATATTATCTCAATCAAAAGGGGGACAAAACATATGTCCCCCTTTTTTGGATTAATTTTTATCACTAATCCTTCTCTTGCCTAACCATTCCTTTTAACTTAACTTGATTTAACTGATTTATAGTTTTATCATTCCTCTCCATTGGCCGGATTTGGATGTTGATCTGGAAATAGACAATCTGGAAAACCCGGAAAAGTATCCATTAATAAGTAAAGTATCAATGCGCATGGCAGGAAGGCGGAGACTGAAAAAAGTGAAACGGCATTAACAGAGGTTTATTTTTATCAATATTATCTCATATCACCTTTCCTCGATTTTATAAACTCGCGAAGATGCAAACAATTAAGCCTTCGGCAACTACGATTCCCCACGAAAATCACGAAAGTATCTTTTTGTGTCTTTTCGTGGGGATTTTTGAAATTCCTATACATGAACTTATACAAAAAGACAGAAAGGATTATTGTGGTAAGATATTCTCGGGTTCGACCCTTACGATATCAGTTGAGTCAAAGTGTTTGTCAAAACTGATTATTTTGAAGTTATGTGTTTTGCGTATGTAATATTGAAGTGTGTCATCAAAGTCCAGGTTTAAACCTCGTGCCAGTTTAACGGCCTCCAGTTCTTCAATGGTGCTTGTATCAAATCGTTTAAGTCCCTTGGTTTTATGGATGTCCCACAAGAAATCAATAAGGGGTTCATAAAGTTTTTTCTATCTAAAACAACTTCGATAGAGTGCATGGTAAAGGAGCTTACATAAAAAATAACTTCTCTGTCCTGGAGGCTTTCGATAAGTTTTTGACATTCAACAGCCCTTTCCTGATCAAGAAGAATCTCTAAGAATATATTTGTATCAATGAGGTACATAATGCTACCAGATTTCTTTGATTTTGTGTTGCAGGCCTACCGATGTTTCATTTTTAATTTTCAAAGCACCTCTCCATGAGAACTTCCTCTTGGACTTAATTTCTATCTCTACAACGTCTCCTTCTTTTACTTCTTTTACCTCTTCCAATGGCATAAAAGCGCCGTCTTTGAATTTCGTCTTAATTGTCATTAGATTTTCCTTTTCGATATAATTACTAAGAGTATTATTTCCCTGATACTAAAGCACTTTGTCGACTTGTTTGAAAGATACAGAAATTTACGTTTTATGTCAAGAAAGTAATGAGTGGACACTCCCCTTATTTATGTTATTGGCAACTTTTTGTGAAACGATTTGTTGCCAGGTTTCGCTATCATTTTTTCTTATTGCTTTTAGCAAGTAACCTAACTAATATAATCCTAGAATTTATACCGTCTACTAGATTTCGGGAGAGGAAAAAGGCATATGGTCAGTCGCTCTTTCGAGAGACGTCCTCATCCGCCCCGGCAGGGTTCTAATTCTGAAATCCTCTCGAAAGAGAGGTCTACCGCCTATTCATACTTCTTAAATAGTGGTTTGAGGTTATATTCTTTTTCCCGTGGCTTTTCTAATACCTCCCGGACTTTATCCAGGAATTCATAAGCTTCATCGATTTTGTCTCTTAAAATTAATTTCATGATCAGGATGTTACTCATCTTTTCTATATCGCTGTCTGAGTGAAGTAGTCTCTGTTCCTTAATCTTATTTGAGATTTCAAGTTTCTGGTATATCATGTCAAGGGATGGGGTAAGGGTGCCGGTAAAATCATCAAATCGAACATTTTCTTTCTTTACGCCTAAATTATTGGCTGCCGCATCAATTACGGTTACAGTCATTGGCGCCGGGCCGCATAGATAAAATGTTATGTTGGGGTCATGTGCAAGGTATTTAGTGAGCAATGGGCCAATAAATCCTGTATGCCCCAACCATTTCTCTCCACTCTTATCAATCAAACCTTGTTCTACGATATTTTTCTTGTGTTCATCCGACGCATTGGCGAAGCATTCCTTATCCCTGTCGTCCAGTTCTGAAGGGTTGTCTCCTCTAAAAGCGCCTGACATTACAGGTATGAACTTGAAGCTGGCATGTTCTTTTTGCCAATACAACCATTTCAATATGTAAAGCAAGGGGATATCCTGAAATCGCCTTTCCCCCAGGAAGAAGTATGCATTATCTTTGCGTCCTTCACTGAACCATTGCTCAAGGAGCGCTAATATAGGCGCAAGCCCCGCTCCGCCTGCTACGAAAACGGCTGTATGGTTTTCTTTTTTTAGAAGGAAATGACCAAAAGGACCTGTAAATCTAATCCTGTCTCCAACCCACAAGTTCCATATTGATTCGTCCTGGATGTACTCTCTTACACAGTTAGGCCCAAGGCAGGGGACTCCACCGTCTTCAATTGATACGCGTGGGTCTATCGGCGCAGATCTTGAAATTAATTTTATTATGTCTTTCTTTATCGTAGCAATTGAATAAGCGCGGTAAAGGTCGACACCGGGTGTATAAGGGATAAAATCCTTACCTGCTTCATTACAAAAGCATCGTATCTGTTCACTGTATTTCTTGTAATGCTGCTCCACATAATCTTCCGGTAATCCTATTTGTATATACTGTCCAGGAGTAAAATCGAACTTTTGGAATGGAAACAAACTGATTTCATACTTATCAGAGGTTAGCTGTATCTTTTTAACTACACGGGCAGTGTATTTCTTAACCTGTAATGTTGACTTTGGCAGATATATGTCAATATCTTTGTCTACTCTTACCTGGCAGGAAAGCCTTGTGTATCCGTCACCTTTACCTTCCTCAAGAAATTTTATGGTCTCCTCTCTTGCCTTACGGTCGAAAAGGGGTATTTCAGTTGGCGAGTATGAACCCATATTGGTAAACAGCTTAATCTTGCACTGACCGCATGTGGCATTGCCACCGCATCCGGAAGGTATATGATATCCCTTATTTTGGAGGGTGTTGAGTAAATTGTCTCCACCTTCTATGTCGAGTCCTTTCTTAAAATCATCGTCACTGTGTATAACAAGTTTAAGTTTCTTACCTTTGCCAAAAAACTGGTAGGTTATCTCGCTTAGTCCCGCCATAGTCAGCATCAGTATGATAATGATACATATTCCTACTATCAAAGAAGTTATCATTTTTCTAATTCAGAATTTTAACTTTAGTTTATGAATAGAAGTTTTAATATAAGAATGTCTTGTACCGAAACCTGGTTTGTTAAAGAATTTCAAAATATCTTTATTATCCCAATTCCCGTAAAGATTGCTGCCATGAAACCAAGTAAAAGTATAGCAAGTGAATCTTCATCCCATGAGTTTACAGGGACAAATAACCTCTGCCGTCTCAGTACCGCCAGCCAGACACATACCATTAACCAATGGAGACCAAAGCCAAAAGCCGTAACTGTTGTTGTCATAAAAGACATTCCCGGTGGAATGGTAAAGGCAGCAGCGGCAAGGACAATACAGTTTACGGTTATTAATTCCAGAAATTGTCCCATTTGCTTATATACATCCATTGCAAAACGTCGGAGTATTATGCCCAGTATTTGTACAAACGTGGCAATGGTGACAATGAAAACAGTAAGGTAGAATATCTTCTCAAGTCTTATAGGAATTGGAGAGATTGTTGAAAGAAAATCGCTCATGTTTATCAAGACTTTATTATAAACTATCCAGTTAAGGCTTGTGGACAAGGTAACTACAATGACAACGGCTAAACCCATCTTCCATGCAGCGTCAATTTGTCTTGATTTATTAAGCAGAGGGCAAATTCCCAGAAGCTTGCTCAAGACAATACCGTCAAAAAACAAGGCACTGAGGAATACTGGCAAGAGAATTTTAAATTGATTACTTAAGGACGAAACTGCATTTATATTTATGAGAATACTTATAATGAGGAGGATTCCTATTACGATGGTAATTATAAACATCTTCGACATTCTTGGCTTTTGCTCTCTTGAAGTAACTGGGGTTCTTCCATTTGTAGTTGCTTCAGTTGCTTCCTCTGGCAAACCTTCTCGAAAAACAACACCTGTCTTGACAAAAAGTGGTCTGAGCATAAGCCTCCATAATGCCACGGCAAAAAAACCACCCACTGGTGTTATCATCAATACCACAACTGGAAAATTCTCTGGAAGCACACGAAAATTCATTAGAGTACCGAATCCCAGAGGTTCCCTCATAATGGCTAAAAAGATCAGCGCAATAGAATAACCAAGACACGCCTTTAATATCTTTTTCTGAGCATCCCAGAATTCATATGTCAACCCCTCGGAAATAACGGCGAGTACTATACAATTGGTCGTAATAAGGTCAATGTATGCCTTTATATTGAAGGCTATCCTGGGTACTGTGGCCTGAGCTATCAGATTAAATATGGCTACGAATACGGACACTATAATCATAAGAAGTGATATCTTATGATGAGTGCCGGCAGACATTATTAATTTTTTAAAAGGATATACAAGACAAAAACTACCGCAGGTAACAAAGACAACGCCAACATCCATTGTAAGGGAATTTTCCATCTTGTTGGTTACCGCCAGGGCTGAACAGAACCCCAGCCCTGCCGCGGCTGAAACTATATAGTTATCTCTTAAAAAGAATTTTGATATCTGCCTGATGTATCTTGCCATCATATTCATCCCTTATTTGCCTCCATTTCTTGCCAGAAGGTCTTCATTGCCTCGTTAATTATATCCTCAATTCCTTTGCTCGTGTATGAGGCACCGGTTATGGCATGTACTTCGTTGGAACCAACCGTTTCCTTTTCTCTTACAAGGGATATCTTTGGTTTGAGCTTTTTCCCGATAAATTGTCTTTTAAATTCATCTTCTGTCATTCTGCCGCCAAGACCGGGTGTTTCAGTATGATCCAGTACCTCTATGCCTTTTATAGTCTCCAAATCAGGGCTAACACAGATAAACAGGGAAATATCCGCCGCTTTGTTAAAACCATAACCTAATCTTGTTACAACAAACCCTATTCCTTGTAATTTTCCATCCTTATAATACTTGAACAGTTCTTTTTCTTTTTTACTTCCTTCTGATTGTTTTGCGATGGGTGCTTCTGGAAGTGTATCTATGGTTATGTTCTTTTCAAAAACCCTTCTAATATCTTTCTTGTCGCTCTTTTTATATTTAAAACCAAAGATTTCCTTGGCATCTGTGTGATATGGAATATTGAAAATATCCAGGACAGATTTCTTCAACTTTATTTCGTGGTATTCAGCTATCTTTGGCGCTGTTACAAAATACAAAGCTAAAAGTACCGTGCCTGGTATAGCCGTAATAAGACATATTGCAGTGCTTCTCGTTAAAATCATCCTCAATTCGCTCATTATTTTTCTGTTTTCTTAATGTTTCAAAAATTTAAAACTTTATTTTATTCTGGAAATAGTTTTCCCCCGCCATTTCTGATGTTTCGGTGTGTCCTCACACCGAAACATTTATATCCACGATAGTGGGCAATTAATTCCTTCGTTCATTATTCAAAGCTCGATATTCTTCTTTTACGTTCGATATTTCAACTTTAGTATAATAGATTGGATTGGGACTCCGATAAGATTCATAAACAAAATAGCGTACATCACGCCTTCTGGTATGGGAGAAAAATTTCTTATAACGACGGTGATGAAACCACAACCTATACTAAATATCCACTTGCCGGTTTGGCTATATGTGGTCGTAATAGGGTCTGTAGCCATAAAAAAAGCGCCAAAGATAAGGCCGCCGCTCAAGAGTTGAAACATGGGAGGTACCATTGCTTTCCCAAGAATTAAATAAAAAAGGGCAGCAAAGAGAAATACGCTCCCTAAATAAGCAACTGGAATCCTCCAATTTGCAATCCTTTTCTTGCACAACCATATTCCCGTTATAATGAGAGAAATCCTGCACGTTTCTCCCAGGGAACCAGTACTGGCACCGAACAAAAGCGATAAATACGATGTCACCTCACCAGTTTCCTTGAATACTATCAGAGGAGTCGCATGTGTTACAGCATCCACTCCATACATTAAGGATTCAATTGTTGGTATGCCTGTGAATGGCTCCTGCCAACCGGAGACTACCATAGTTGGAAAGCAAATTGTCAACATCAGGCGACCGAACAGGGCGGGATTAACAAGATTATGGCCAACTCCGCCGAGTATGTTCCTGAACAATATACTGATTCCCGCCCCGACACCAATTAACCAGAGCGGCACCTGTGGCGGCAGGAACGCCGGGATGAACAGACAGGTTACAAAACCTCCTTCATTAATTCTTTCTTCCCTGGCAAGTATCACCCAGAGTACGTCCACTATAAACACACCCACCACGAAGGACACTATAAGCTTAGGGACAACGCACATAAATCCATAAAAGTATATTGCAGGCACAACCCATCCAAAAAACAATGCCACAAGAATACCGCCCATATATTGTTTAACATCCATCGAGCTTCGAATGAACGGCGGGTTCTTTGCCGTATCCTTTGTGCTCCTTATCAGGCCGTCAGCCGCTTCGAATAACGCTCCGAAAAGGAAATTTACCTTTGGATGTGATTGAATAAACGTCTCGATACTGTTCAGACTTTTATTGAAAATGGTTTCAATGTTTTTAAAGGTTTTTTTCATCTATGTTCCATTCTTTGACATTCCCACGGAAGTCTACCCGATGGTCTTTATAGCGGGTGGGAATCTATCCTTTGATGTTTCGGTGTGTTCTCACACCGAAACTATTAAGATTTACATTCTCTAATAACATGAAGCAGTTCCAGTTTTGAAGGACATATAAAACTGCAGAGCCCACATTCTATACATTTCTCCAATGCGTAAAGACGCGCCTTATGTTTTTCACCACGTGTATAACAGTGCCAGTAAAGCGCCGGTTCAAGATTTACAGGGCATATATCATCACAAAAATTGCAATATACGCAACGTCTCAACTCTCCCATGAGACTTGTTGTAAAGAGTAATTTGTTAACCTTTAGATAAGGAAAAGGTGTCTTATAGTCTCTTTCTTCCAGTACCACAATATTTTTTACAGACCAGTCAATCTTTTGAGTCAAATCTTCAACTTCAGTGCCATTCAGTGGCCCGTCAAGAAAGACACGATATTTGATACCTGCCTTAACGTGGGTTTCCAATATTCTTTCAACAGGCGTACCGGGCCTGACCTTGAGGATTTTATTCTCATTCAAACCTGTTCCGGAGATGGGTATGAGACGGGTGTTAAATTCGTTTTTCTGGATGTAGTACTCAAAGATGCCCGTAATGGTTTGAGGATCTAACAGGAGTATACCAAGCTCTATGGTATTTTGACCAAAGGCAATATCTAATCCAAGAATATTCTTTACAATCAGTACGGGTGTATCATAAGGATATACGGGTTCCATCGTGTGTATAGACAACCAATCTTTTTGGCTTTTGTATCGTTCCGCCTCATTAACAAGGCTTGATTCCTGATGGTTAACGACTACATGACAGTGTGAATCAGGAAAGTATTCTGTTCTAACTGCTTCCAGTTTATTTAAGAAATCCGGTGTCTCATTTTTAAGTATTGCCCTGGTGGGAAGCGCCCAGGGTTCAGTGGGGCAAAGATTTACTATAATGTGCTCAACCTTTTTGTCAGGGAATGGGAAACTGAAATTATCTACAGGGCCATCATATTTTACGAATACTACGCTCTCAGAAAACTTTATAGGGTATGCTTCTAAAAGATTCAGTCCCTTTTTGTATACCTTTTTGTTTTTTTTCTTTTCAATCATAAAACTACATATTATTTTGTTGGATATAATCTGAATTCTCAGTTCATGATTCGATTTTTTGCTTTCCTGGTTATGTAATTCAACAAGCCGCCGTAGATAATTTTGTTTCTGTCTCCTTCACTTAAGTTAATTCTGGTTTTTATCGTTCTGTCATGTAATTCAATAGTTACATGATTTTCATTTAAGATTTCTTCTTTGACCTTTGGAAATCTTATGATATCTCCATCTTTTATAGAAATGTAATCCTCCGGATTTTCGAAGACCAAGGGTATAATTCCAAAGTTGACAAGATTGGAATAATGGATTCTGGCAAAGCTCTTGGCGATTTTTACCCTGACACCCAGATATCTTGGAGCAATCGCAGCATGTTCTCTTGAAGAACCCTGCCCATAGTTTTCTCCACCAATCACGGCAGCATTACCAGCCTGCTTTGCCTTTTCTGGAAATTCAGGATCGACCTGTTTATAGACAAATTTGCTTATTTCTGGAATGTTACTTCGCAACGGCAGTACCGTATTACCGGCTGGCATTATGTGATCAGTCGTAATATTATCACCGACCTTGAGGATTACCTTACACTCCAGAGATTCAGGCAATTCTTCAAAATCCGGGAATGGTATGATATTTGGTCCACGTCTGACCTCTACTTTTGCGGTATCGGATACTGGCGGGATTATCATTGAATCATTTATGATATATTTTTTTGGATTTGATACTTTTGGATAATTTCCCAGATTTCTGGGATCTCTAATTTCTCCGAATATACCGGCAGCTACTGCTGTTTCCGGACTGCATAGATATATCCTGTCATCTTTTGTACCGCTACGACCTGGAAAATTTCTGGGAAATGTTCTCAGGGAAACGGTACCTGACGCTGGAGCCTGTCCCATTCCAATGCATCCCAGGCAACCGGATTGTTGAATCTTTGCTCCTGCATTTAACAGGGGAATAACACCGCCTTTGACTGTTACGTTTTCAAGTACCTGCCTGCTGCCAGGATTAATTTCAAAAGAAACACGTTCATGAATTTTTTTATCTTCCAGGATCTTACAAACTATCATCAAGTCACGGAAAGATGAATTGACAGAGGAACCTACAATACATTGATGTACAGGTTCACCCTCCACGTCTTTAACCTTTTTTACATTGTCTGGAGAGGAAGGACAGGCAATAAGTGGTTCGAGTTCTGATAAATTGATTTCGTCCAATTTATCATATTTTGCCCTTTGGTCAGCCTTAAGTTCAATCCATGCATCACCCCGTTCCTGAGATTGTAGATATCTTCTAGTCTGAATGTCTGAAGGAAATACGGTAGTTGTGGCTCCTAATTCTGCGCCCATGTTTGCTATTGTAGAGCGGTCTGTTGCGCTCAGGTTCTTTACTCCAGGTCCAAAATATTCAACAATATATCCTACTCCACCTTTTACAGAATGCCGCCTTAACATCTCAAGGATTACGTCTTTCCCGCTGACCCAATCTTGTAACTTACCTGTAAGTTTGACTCCAAATATTTTTGGATATTTGAGATAATATGGTTCTCCTGCCATGGCCAAAGCAACATCTAATCCTCCTGCTCCAATAGCTACCATACCCATTGCCCCTCCTGTGCATGTATGGCTATCGGAACCAAGCAAAGTTTTTCCGGGAATTCCGAAGCGCTCGAAATGAACCTGATGCGATATGCCATTCCCTGGTTTTGAAAAAAACACTCCATACTTTGCTGCAGACGTTTGTAAGAACAGGTGGTCATCCATGTTCCTAAAATCTGTTTGCAATAGATTATGGTCTACATAACTTGCAGACAATTCCGTCTTCACCCTGTCAATTCCCATTTTTTCAAACTCGAGATAAACCATAGTTCCTGTCGCATCTTGTGTAAACGTATGGTCTATTCTAATACCTACTTCTTCACCAGGTACAGGCTTTCCTTTTACGAGGTGCTGTTCTAAAATCTTTTGCGACAATGTTTTTCTGGACATAAATGCCCCTTTACGACCTTTTCAAGAATTAGATTTATTAGTTCTCTTTGGACAATACAGATGATGTGATAATTCTTTATCATCCTGCCTTTTAACATAGAATGAAGATTTTTCAAAACAAAAAATAGAGAATATACGGACGATTGTAAATTAGAATATCTTTTAACTTTAGTCATTTCAGACACTTTCTACTTGGAACTTTTAGGTTGTATTTTATGGGAAATACAGTTTAGTTATTATTATATCATAAAACCGTGTGAAAACGTACAAGGGATTATTGAAAAAAGAGTTACAATTATGAGTCAATTTCCAAATAAATGCATTCTTGCCGCAACAGATTTTTCAGAATACTCAAAGGTTGCTTTGGACATTTGTATTGGCGTAGTCAGGTGTATGAAAACAAAGCTTTATGTGTTGCATACCATTGAAAAGTTTCCCCATGATTATAGACATTTACTATCCAGCGCCGCACATTCCGATATGAAACAGAAACTTGAAGAGGATGCTCTGGAAAAGATTAAGGCAATGATACCTGCAGAATTACTTGATGGCGGGGATGTAATACCCATTGTAAGGTTTGGCAAACCTTTTCTGGAAATAATACAGGTTGCAAAGGAGGAGAATGTAGACCTTCTGGCAATAGGCACGCATGGAAGGGCGGGGGTGGATAGAATTATATTAGGCAGCGTTGCGGAACGGATTGCGAGAAAGGCCAGATGTCCTGTTATGGTTGTCAGGGGTAGAAAGTATGTAGGTTTCAAACGGATTATAGTTCCTATTGATCTTTCTGAATGCTCAAGGATAGCCTTGGAATATGCTGCTGCAACGGCAAGGGCACACAAAAGTAAACTAACTATTTTACACGTTTATGAGAAGTCATTCGTTGAACCCTATGTAAATGCAGCAAATTCTGAGAAGAAGGCAGATGAAATAATGAAAGAGATAGAGCGGGTGAATGAAACCAAATATGATGAATTTTTGAAGACTGTCGATCTCAATGGAGTTGAATATGAAAAATTGCTGAAAAAGGGTATTCCTGAGACTGATATAGTAGAGATAGCCATGGAACAACAGGCAAACCTGATAGTTATGGGCACGCATGGAAGATCAGGTATCAAACATATTCTGATTGGCAGTACTGCGGAGGTAGTTGTTCGTACCGTACACTGTGATATTATAATAGTTAAGCCTGAGAAATTCAGTTTTTCCATGCCTTAATAAAATAAAATGACAAAGGTATTATCTAAATATCCTTTTATTATTCTTTTGGCAGTACCTCTGATTTTTTACATATCTCACATATACTCATCACCTGAAGAAGAATCCCGCAACGCCACTTCAAAAGTTCATGAGCAGACATCCCTTCCGGTCAGATCAGCAACACAGGAGCACAAACATTTATTTACTATGGAGGAACTGCAAAAGAAAAGCCATGGTTATGTGGGTCCTGCTGTAACAGTACGGGAACAACCATCACTGCAAGATAGCTCTGCAATACAGACGCAAAAACATTCTATAGAAAAAACAGATAGGGTAATTCATGGCCATGAAGACCCTGTCGCCCCTATCCTGCTTGGTATAGTGATAGTACTTGCAGCGGCAAAGATCGGCGGTGGGATATTTGAAAAAATAGGACAACCGGCAGTACTTGGAGAACTGGTTCTAGGTATTATTATAGGAAATCTGGCTTATTTTACAGGTTGGGAATTCTTTGCCCCATTAAGAAATCATACCTTTGTAGACCTCCTTGCAAGATTTGGTGTAATAATCCTTCTTTTTGAGATTGGGTTAGAGACAGATATACGGGATATTGTAAAGGTGGGTCTTTCATCATTTCTGGTAGCCTTGGGTGGTATTGTAACACCGTTTATATTAGGATATTTCACCAGTCTTTACTTCTTTCCTGATGCAGGTTTTAGTGTCCATCTCTTTGTGGGGGCTACGCTCTGTGCTACAAGTGTGGGTATAAAGGCACGAGTATTTAAGGATTTGGGAAAACTCCAGACTACTGAGTCAAGTATACTTATGGGTGCGGCGGTAATTGATGATATTATAGTACTATTTATATTGGCTATAGTTACTGACATAGTAGTAACAGGAAGTGTGGACCCATTTCCTGTTGTCCAGACCTCAATATTCTCTATCCTCTTTCTTGTGGGTGCTATATTAATGGGTTTTAAGTTGGCCCCTTTTCTAGGTTATTATACAATACACAGGAAGGCTGAGGGTTGGAAGCTGGCTATGGCCATTGTTTTCTGTCTCCTTCTCTCCTATACAGCTAATCTTATCGGTCTGGCAACTATAGTGGGCGCATTTGCAGCCGGACTTATTTTGAGAGAGGTTCGTTTCAAGGATTTAAAAGGAGGAGAACACGGCATACAGGAGATTTTGCGCCCGGCGTCTTTTGTCTTCGTGCCGGTATTCTTTCTTCTAATTGGTATGCAGATAAAGTTGGAAATCTTCGGTAATCTTTCCGTTTTAAAGGTAGCCTTGGCAATAACTATAGCGGCCATTCTTGGTAAACAGGTTTGTGGTTTGTGTGCGTTGGAAAAAGGCCTGAACCGAATCGCTATCGGAGTTGCCATGATTCCAAGGGGAGAGGTTGCATTGATATTTGCCGGTATAGGCAAAAGCATCGGCGTGATCAGCGACACTATCTTCACGGCCTTAATAATGATGGTAATCATTACTACCCTTATTACCCCTCCCGCCCTTAGATTGGCAATGTCAAGAACGCCTTCTACACAGAAGGATTAAAATAAAATTATCGGTATATATTATTAATTAAGATGTAATACTGGGAAGAATAAGCGAACCTGTTCTCCTTAGTGATGATGGTGTTGCCATTCTCCACCCTCCAATGGCCCACCGATTTTTTCAAGCGCTTCGGAAAGTGATTTGCCGGCATCCTCCATATCACTGATAGCCTTTTCCAGTAATAGGGCAACTTCCTGCCCGGGTTCTGTCCTTGCCTCAATTTCCCACTTTCTGAACTCAGCTATATGGTTGTTATTGTGTTCAATCCAGTGTGGTAACAATACCTGAAGCTTTTTTGTCGTGTTTTGTTCTGACATGTGCTCTTCCGTTACCTGGGTTTACAAACTGCCCTTTACTAAATATGCTTTGCCTGAAGTGTTAATTTACCGGAAAGAAAATCAATCGTTTTCACAGCTACGCCTGAAATAACTTTAGGGTCTTCAAATAATGTACTAACCTTGATTCCCTCTTCAACCACTTCAAGCCGTGCAACGTCTTCCATTACTAATTCCTGTTGTCCTTCCTTATCCAGCATTACTTTCATCTGACACATATTCTTTCCTTTAAACGAAAATGTTATATACTTCTTAGAAGTTTAGCAACAGAATCTAATTAAAACAAAACGCTTTAGAATTTCAACTGTTTTCTCAGATTTACCCTTTATTTAGTATTTTCAAATAGCTCAAGTTTTACTTGCTTTTTCCATATTACATAATAGAATTAAATATTTATAAAATAGGAACTCATTGTATTTTAACGTATGTCATTTCAGCAGGATGCCTGACAAATTCTATTCTCAGGGAAGGCAATTTTTCCAGCCTGAAAAATGACATCTTGATGAGTGTAAACGATGTGACTCAATAAAATTGGAAAAACTATTATGAAAGGAGAATATTGAAAAATGTCAAACCTGAAGGCTGTAACTAACGAAGATTTTGAACAATCTGTTATTCAAGCGGATACACCTGTCCTGGTTGACTTTTATGCAGATTGGTGTGGCCCCTGCAAGACACAAACACCTATTCTAGGTAAATTAGCCCAGGAATTCGATGGAAGGGTTAGTTTTGCAAAAGTAGATATTGATGTAGAAGGAAACAAAGATCTTGCAGTAAAATATGGTGTTTTGTCTGTGCCGACCCTTATACTTTTCAGCAATGGCGAAGTAAAGGAAACTATGGTGGGAGTAACAAGCAAGAGTAAACTTCAACAAAAACTTGAACAGCTTTTATAAAAGGAAAAAAGTATGGATGGATTTCTACAAGGCCTGGAAGGCTACCTCAGCGCATCACCCATTCTGGCTTTTATAGCGGTTTTCCTGGGAGGTTTACTCACCAGCTTCACACCATGCGTATACCCGATGATACCTATAACTATTGCTTATATAGGAGGACGCAGTGGTGATTCCAAACTGAAGGGGCTTTCTCTCTCTCTCTTTTATGTATTAGGAATGGCAGTAACGTATGCCGCCCTGGGAGCGTTTGCAGCTTTGACAGGGAAATTTTTTGGGTCTGCCAGCACAAACCCCATACTTTACATTGTTGTAGCCAACATCTTCATCTTTTTAGGCTTGTCAATGCTAGATGCTTTTACACTACCCATTCCATCTTTCCTGGCAAGCAGACAACCTGGTAAAAAGGCTGGCGGACGTATCGGCGCATTCATGGTAGGACTTCTTGCGGGAACAGTTGCGGCGCCATGTACTGCACCTGTCCTTGGTGTTGTCTTAACTTATGTTGCGGCAAAGCAAAACGTTGCTTACGGTGTAAGCTTACTTTTTGTTTTTTCTATAGGGCTGGGAACACTTTTAATAATTGTAGGTACATTTGCGGGTTTGATGTCGAGTCTGCCAAAAAGTGGAAACTGGAGTGTAATTATCAAGAAATTCTTTGGCTGGTTAATGATTGCAGCAGGAGAATATTTCCTGATAACGGCAGGACAATTGTTAGTATAGTTTAAATCCCCCTCTTTCCCCCTTTAATAAAGGGGGATGTGGGGGATTTTAAATGTTAACAATTAATAAAAGGAGAAAAAACCATGTCGACAGCAGCCAATGAAGTTTATGAATGTGATATATGTGGCGCAGTAGTTGAGGTAAAAGAAGGCGGCGCCGGCACTTTAGAGTGTTGCGGGCAGCCAATGACTTTAAAGGAATAGTACAAAATAGAACATTTTGTTGAGGCAAGAAGTTGCTATCCACCTCTTTACATTTTTGATTTACTTAATTCGGAAAGTACAAGACACATAAGAATCATGAAGGTTAAGATTTGATAGTACTGGAAATTAAAGAAGGGAACTTACGATGCGAAAAGTTTATATGGATCACATGTCCACGACACCTACAGATCCAAGAGTAGTGGAAGAAATGTTACCGTTCTTTACAGAAAATTTTGGTAACCCATCTTCTCACCTTCATTCATATGGACTCAGGGCAAAGAAAGCCGTTGATGAATCAAGGGCAAAGGTTGCAGATTTAATTAATGCCAAACCTGAAGAGATAATCTTTACCTTTACCGGGAGTGAAGCAAATAATCTGGCTTTAAGAGGTCTGGCCCTTGCAAACAAAGGCAGAGGAAAACACATAATTATTTCTGAAATCGAACACTTTTCAATTCTGTACACGGCGCGAGAACTGGAAAAAGAAGGTTTCAGGGTTTCATATATAAAGGTAAATAAAGATGGTCTGATAGACCCTGATGATGTGGCCAGGGCAATAAACAAGGATACGTTTCTCGTTTCAATTATGCATGCAAATAATGAAATAGGCGTAATCGAACCAATACAGGAAATAGGAAAGATAACAAAAAAAAAGAATATTATATTCCATACCGATGCGATTGCGACGGCAGGAGTCATTCCAGTAGACGTTACGGAACTGGGCGTGGATTCATTAAGTCTGACCTCGCATACATTTTACGGCCCCAAAGGCATTGCCGCCTTGTATGTAAAAGATGGAACTGATATTGTCTCCATCATGAAAGGCGGCGCTCAGGAAGGCGGCCTTAGGCCTGGTACCGATAATATACCAGCGATTGTCGGAATGGGTAAGGCGGCTGAGCTTGCCAAAACCGAGATGACGTCAAGAATAAAACATCTTATCCCGCTTCGTGACAAGATTATAAATGAACTACCAAACAGGATAAAATACTATCATTTTACCGGACATCTGACAAAAAGGCTTCCGGGGCATGTGAGCTTCTGGATATCTTTTGCTGAAGGCGAAACACTTGTCTTGTTTTTAAATTACAATGGAATAGCAATCGCCAGTGGTTCAGCCTGCAGTTCGCCGGATCTCCAGGCATCTCACGTACTTACGGCTATAGGCGTGCCGCCGGACGTATGTCATGGTTCAATCACCGTAAGCCTTGGAAAGGATAATACGGAAGAAGATGTTGATTATTTTCTGGATACACTGCCAAAGGTAATAGACAGATGCTGGCAAATGTCACCCCTGTATGAAGACGAATTGAAAAAACAACAGGTCTAACCACAAATAACCATAGTTCAATCTTGCCCGCCAGAATGACGCCCAACCTGCCAAACCATTCGCCAGTCCGACAAACAGGCTGTGTCACAATTGTCATCCCGAACCTGCCGAAGGCTTCCGCTACAACAAGGTACCCGCTTCATGAAATGATATCTGTCACAGGGAGTTGTATTTGATGTGACGCAGGAACGTCAACGTAATGGCTCCCACGCAGAGCGTGGGAGCCAGTGATAAAAGGTTAAAACTTGTTTGCGGCTTTGCCGCGCACGGTTATTCAGCTTCCTCAGTTTGTTCTGTTTCTATTTCTGTTTCCGCTTTTTCTTTGTCTTCGCTCACAACCGGCGCTACAGATACTAATTTGTCATCTTTCTGAAGTGAAATAAGTTTTACACCTTGAGTATTACGTCCTATGGACCTTATGGCACTAATGGCGGTACGGATTACCATACCATTGGCAGTCATCATCATGAGTTCGTCTTCATCTTTTACATTTATCAAAGCGACTACTTTGCCGTTTCTCTCTGTTGTCTTTATGTTAATAACGCCCTGTCCACTTCTGCGTTGAACTGAATATTCACTATAATCTGTTCTTTTCCCAAATCCATTTTCACAGACTGTTAAAAGAGTTGCATCTTTTTCAACTATAACAATGCCTTTGACATTATCATCACCTCGTAATCCTATACCTTTGACACCACGGGTTGCACGTCCCATGCATCGCACGTCGTCCTCTGAAAAACGGATGGCCTTTCCGTTCTCCGTCCCAAGCATAATTTCCTGCCCTCCGTGTGTTAATTTAACTCCTATAAGTTTGTCACCTTTGTCAAGGAGGATTGCAATTATACCGCCTTTCTTAGGACGGCCAAATGCGCTGAGGATAGCTTTCTTTATGATTCCTTTTTTAGTTGCCATTACCAGTTGCCTATCGTCAAACTTTCGAATAGGAATCATAGATGTGACATTCTCGTCTTTTTCCAGATTCAGGAGATTGACAATTGCCCGTCCCCTGGCTATACGACCAAAATGAGGAACATCATATACCTTAAGCCAGTACACTTTGCCCAGGTCTGTAAAGAATAGTATGTAGTCGTGTGTTGATGCGATAAAGATGTTTTTAACGAAATCACCTTCCTTCATTCCAGCGCCGGTAACACCCTTTCCTCCTCTGTGTTGTTGCCGATAAGTACTTAAAGGTAATCTTTTTATGTATCCCTCATGTGTGATTATAACGGTCATATCTTCCTCAGAAATGAGATCCTCCATGTCGAATTCGCTAACATCCCCTACAATTTCTGTTTTCCTTTCATCTCCATATTTCTCTTTTGTTTCATGAAGGTCTTCACGAATAATGTCTAAGACCAGATTTTCATCTGCAAGGATAGACTTGTATTCTCTGATATTTTCACAGACCTTATTATACTCTTCTTCAATCTTGGATTGTTCCAGGTTTGTTAACCTTTGCAGTCTCATCTCAAGAATCGCATCGGCCTGTATATCAGATAAAGAAAATTTGGATACCAGCGAATTCCTTGCATCTTCGACGGTTTTGGATGATTTTATCAGTTTTATAACTTCGTCAATGTTTGCAAGTGCGATCCTTAACCCTTCCAGGATATGTGCTCTTTCTTCGGCACGGTCTAACAGGAAACGCGTCCGGCGCCGAATCACTACTTTTCGATGGTCGATATAAGCAATAATTAACTGTTTCAGGTTTAATGTTTGAGGGCGGTTGTTTGCAAGCGCTATCATAATTATGCTGAAAGAGTCTTGCAGTTTTGTATGTTTGTATAGTTGATTCAAAACAACATTTTCATCATCATTCTTCTTCACAACAATAACAATTCTGCTTCCCTCTCTATCGCTTTCATTCCGAACATCTGTTATGCCCTTTAAAACTTCACTTTTTACTAATTCAGCTATTCTTTCTATTATTCTGTCTCTATTAAGCTGATAGGGTATTTCAGTTACAACTATACTTTTTCTGCCGTTCTCTGCTGTTTCTATATGTGCCTTTGCCCTCACAGATATTGTGCCCCTGCCGGTTTTGTATCCTTCTTCTATGCCTCTAACCCCGCATATTAGAGCGCCCGTTGGGAAATCAGGCCCTTTTATTATTTTCATAAGTTCATCTATGGTTACATCCGGATTGTCAATAACTTTTATTATGCCGTCGCACACCTCATTTACATTATGCGGTGGTATGCTTGTTGCCATTCCCACGGCGATACCGGAACTGCCGTTACATAAAAGATTTGGAAACTTTGAAGGGAGCACAACCGGTTCCATGCGAGTTTCATCATAATTTGGAATGAAATCAACAGTGTTCTGCTTAATATCATCCATCATATCAGTGGATGCATGGGTCATCTTCGCCTCTGTATATCTCATTGCGGCAGGCGGATCACCATCAATTGATCCATAGTTGCCCTGACCCTTTACAAGAGTGTACCTGAAACTGAAGTCCTGCGCCATGCGCACAAGCGTTGGATATACTACCTGTTCACCATGCGGATGATAATTTCCTGTTGTATCTCCACAGATCTTTGCACACTTCCTGTACTTTGCTGCAGGGACAAGGCCAAGATCATTCATCGCAACGAGTATCCTTCTTTGTGACGGCTTTAAACCATCGCGCACATCGGGTAATGCCCTGCCCATGATCACACTCATCGCAAAGGTTAAGTACGATACTTTCATTTCCTCTTCGATGAGGACATCCTTTATATTTCCTTTTTCTTCTACCATTGAAGTTTTTTCCTCTTCGGTTCTTCCGAATTACCCGATTGCGGTACATATTGCAAGATCGAGCAGTGTTTAAATTTAATGGAGATTAAATCTTTCTTTTTCAGCTTTCACGGTTGTAGATACACCATGTCCGGGGTGTATAATTGTATTTTCATCCAGCTTAAAAATGTATTGCTTAATCGATTGGAGAAGGCGGGTATGACTGCCGCCCGGCAAATCAGTCCTTCCATAGCCTCCTGCAAAAAGAGTATCTCCTGAAAACAATATTAGAGCATCTCCGTTGCCTGTTGAATCAGTATATATCCCTATCCCTCCACGTGTATGACCTGGGAGATGCAAAATCCTGAAAACGTACTCATCAAACAAAATCTTATCATCGTGATTTAAGATTCGGTCTGCCGGTGGGGATGTATATCTTTTTCCGCCTAGAAGAGAAAGGTTCTTAAACGGATCTGTTAACATCTCTGCATCGTCTTTGTGAATACAGATTTGAATGTCTGGAAACTTTTCCTTTAATTCTTTATTTCCGCCTATGTGGTCGCCATGACCATGAGTATTAATTAGAATAATCGGATGTAGTTTCTTTTTCTCAAGACAGTCTAGTATTTTTTCTGTTTCTCCGCCAGGATCTATGATAACGGCCTCTGAACACTTTGAATAAACTATGTAGCAACAAGCATCCAAAGGCCCAATCTCTAATTTTTGAATATCTAACATAGTCTGATTATGTAATTGCTCAGTATCAAGTGGAATTTTACGCTGTTTAGTAAGAGTATCAACCCCGCTTGATATTGAGCAATTACTTTACGTTTTTATCGTCTTCGTGAAGAGCCGCAATTTTTAAGGTATCGATTTATTATTTGCTTAATATCACAAGTTTTCTCATCTTTGTTTAAGCCGATGATTTTTCTTTCCCTTATTACACTTTCAGGAGAATCAGATGCGTGTACAGCGTTTCTTAGTATATCAAGTCCATAAAACCTCCTGATACTGGAATACTTTGCCTTTTTTGGGTCTGTAGCGCCCAAAAGTTCCCTAATTGTCTTAATTGTATTTATGCCCTGGTATAATATAGCGAGACATATAGTGTGTTTCCCATCTTCGGTTTTCTTGGTTTCAGCAAAGGCGGAAGGTTCTCGGCCTGTCATGTACTGTAGTATTTTGCCGAATTCGCCTTCCACGGTAGGTTCCTTGAGCTGATCGGCCAGTTTGTTCAATATGGCGTCGTTCAGATCAAAAGAAAAATCCCGCTTATTTAACGCTGTCTTCAACTTTTCAACCAGGTGTGGTTTAAATTTATCATCGAAGCTGCTATTAAAGAAATCTTTCACAGGCCCATAAAATTCTTCTGCCTGTTTAGTGCTCAAGTCAAGAAGCTTTATTCCGACCATATAGAAACCTGTCCTTGCTATCATATCTATTATGTTTCCGGAACGCGGATCATGTTTTTCTAAAGGTTTAAGGATTATGAGCGAAGTTTCAGGTTTCTTGTTTTTACCAAAATTCATCACATTTTCCAGGATGCCGCCATCGCTCAAAGCATATTTTGCGAATAACTTAAGCTGCTTAATGTTTGTTGCTTTATCCGCAGAAGTCAGTACCGCAGGCTCAAAATATTCAATCTTACCGCCACTCTTTATACAATCGCCGTAAGTGCCTCTGATGGTATTTCCCCTTAGATGTTCTGATGCGGATCCAATTACTTTATTATGAAGGATATTGACAGCATCATTGCCTTCAAAAAGGAGGAGCATGGTACGGTTGGATATTCCGAGCTTATTCTTTTTCCTAAGTTTATCATTTACATAGTCTAACAGGGTTCTTTTCCACAAAGGTGCTATTCTTTGACCTTTTATGGTTTCGCAATATTCATCCAAAAACTTATCACTCGGGGTGTACATTCTTGCACCCACAAGTTCCAGGTCGGACAAAGAGAGAAGCCTGCTGATTATGCCGCCAGTTCTGCTCTTTAATAAGCTATACGGCGTTATTAATGCGTAAGTTAACTCTTTTTTCATTTTCACAAATATCTTCCTTAAGTTAATTTGTGTATTGCGTTATACATTCATACACTTTTTGATACCAAGCTGCCTTCTCCAACAAGATTCTTTACTCCATTAAGTACATTTTCGTTTAAAGAAACTGAATACTTTTCAGATGCCTTTATCGTTACAGCTTTTTCACCCGGTATTTCAAATTTTATGAATACAGGAGAAGGCCCTTTATTTGCTGACAGAATTTCCTTTAAACGGGAGAGAACGTCATCATTAACTTGCGAATATTCAAGTCTTATTATAGCATTTCCAGGTGATTTGTTCTCTACTATTTTTTCCATATCTTCCGGAGTGATTATTTCCGTTACCCTGACAGAGGGTTCGGTATCTCTGAAATTGACTTTTCCCTTAATAAAAACCACCTCATTTGCATGAAGCAGATTATTGAGAGATGCCAGTTTTTTCTCGAATATTACGCACTTTGCTATTCCTTCCATGTCTTCGATTGTAAAATATACAATCGGTTTGCCCTTTTTGGTGGTTGTACGGTTAATGCTGTCAATTATCCCGCCTATCAAGACATCAGCATCTTCAGATGTTTCAGGCAGATTTCCTGTTGAAGTGTCTGAATACTCTTCTATTACCTTCTTAAATCTTTTTAATGGGTGTGAACTGACATAGAGTCCCAATGCCTCCTTTTCTGCCTTAAGTAACTGTTTCTCTGACCATTTCTCAGTCTCCGGTAATTGATGAAGAGAGTTTGAATTGATTGCATTTTCCTGTGTACCAAACAGATTCATCTGTCCCATACGGCGGTCTCTGTTTGATTTGGCTCCAATTTGCAACAATGTATCAATTCCTTCAAAGAATTGAGCCCTGTATCCCGGCAAAGCGTCAAAGCAGCCTGATTTTATAAGACTTTCCATTACCTGTTTATTTACCAGGCGCAAGTCCACACGATCACAAAAATCAAATATTGAAGAAAATTCACCATCATTCTTTCTTGCCGTAATGATGGATTCTATCGCTTTTTCACCAACATTCTTTATTGCTCCAAGCCCGAACCTGATCTTTTTGTCCGACACTATAGTAAAATCTGAATAGCTTTCATTTACGCATGGGGGTAATAGTTCAATGTTCATTCGATTACATTCATGCATATAGTCTACTATCTTTTCGTTGTTTTGCTTTTCACACGTCATCTGGGCTGCCATATACTGGGTGGGATAGTTTGTTTTTAGATAAGCTGTCTGATAGCAGATCATGGCATAAGCTGCAGAGTGGGATTTATTAAACCCGTATCCTGCGAAGTGTTCCATCAGTTCGAAGATCTTCTCGGCAATCTTTCTTGGAATGTCGTTCTTTACAGACCCCTCAATAAATTGATTTTTGAATTTTGCCATTACCTCTGGTTTCTTCTTTCCCATTGCCTTCCTTAAATTATCGGCCTCATTCAGGGTAAATCCTCCCAGCCTGTTTGCAATGCGCATTACCTGTTCCTGATATACCATTAATCCGTATGTTTCCTTGAGTAACGGTTCGAGCTTTGGATGAAGATATGAAACTTCTTCCCTGCCATGTCTGCAATTTATAAATGTATCCACCATTCCACTCTGTAACGGCCCCGGTCTGTATAAGGCGACCAGGGGTAATATATATTCAAATTTATCGGGTTTGAGCTTTATCAGCAAGTCCCTGAAACCCCTGCTTGTCTCCACCTGGAAAACACCCTTGACGTCACCTCTGGACAATAATTCGTAAGTATTTTTATCATCCAGTGGAATCTTGCCGATATCAATGGTTTTCCCGGTTGTTGCCTTTATCAGTTTTGTTGCTTTGTCAATAACAGTGAACTTCCGTACTCCAAGAAAATCTGCCTTTAACAGGCCTATCTTATCCACAAGGGTTTCACCATCGAATTGTGTAATTACGACATCCTTGTTCTTTGCCAGGGGGATGTAGTTGGTTAACGGCTCATCGGAGACGACCACACCCGCCGCATGTGTAGAGGCATGCCGGCGCAATCCTTCGAGTTTTGAAGAGATATTGAACAGATCCTGGATTTGCTGCTCATTGTCATACATGGATTTTAATTCCGGCTCCTGCTCAAGAGCTTCCTGCAACGTAATGTTCAGGGTAGGCGGGATTAATTTTGCCACTTTATTAACGACAGGCAACGGTATGTCCATTACCCTGCCTACATCTCTGACAACTGCTTTAGCCTTCATGGTACCGAAGGTGATAATCTGAGCCACATTGCTGTCGCCTCCATATCTGTTTCGAACATATTGAATTACCTTATCTCTGCCCTCGGCGCAGAAATCAATATCCAGATCAGGCATGGAAAGTCTTTCTGCATTGAGGAATCTTTCAAACAGTAAATCATATTTTACAGGATCGATATTAGTAATTCCCAGTACATAGGCAACTAAACTACCGGCGCCTGAACCACGAGCAATCGCCGGTATATGCTCTTTTCTTGCGAAATCAATGAAGTCCCAGACGATTAGAAAATAGTCAACAAAATTAGTCTCTTCTATTACGCTCAGTTCATGATCTAATCTTTCATTTATTACGTCATCAGGTTTTTTGTATATCTCCAATGCACCGTGTTTGCAGAGTTCTCTCAGGAGTTGTTTGTTTGTCATACCAGGTTTGTAACAGATAGAATCTTCCTTTGGGTGGAATCTGGGCAGGTGCATTTTGTTCAGATCCAGCTCAACGCAGCATCTATCAGAGATTAACGATGTATTCATTAATGCATCGGGCATATCTCTAAAGATTTCTTCCATCTGTTCTTGAGACTTAAAGTAGAATTCATTGGTGCTCATGCGCATTCTCTTGGTGTCATTTATTGACTTCCCCGTGTTTATGCACAGGAGGGCGTCATGGGCAAAATAATCATCAGGCTCCATATAGTGTATGTCATTTGTAGCAACAGTTTTCAAGCCCAGTTCCTGACTGATTCTTACCGCCATATTGACTAACTCATCCTGCCGTTCAATCTTATTGTCCTGCAGTTCCAGATAGAAGTTGTCCTTGCCGAAGATGTCTTTGTATTGAGACGCAGCATTCAGCGCCCTGTCATAATTATTATTAAACAGGTTTTGATTTATTTCGGATTTCATACATCCACTCAGACAGATTATTCCTTTTGAATACTCGTTTAATAATTCCTTATCTATTCTGGGCTTATAATAAAAGCCTTCCAGGTATGCAGATGAGGTTAGTTTCAGCAGGTTTCTATATCCTTCGTTATTTTCTGCCAAAAGAGTTAAATGGTATATACGTTGCTTTCCATCTTTACCGGCTTCTTTTGTGAACCTGCTTTCCTGGGCGACATAAGATTCAAAACCGAGAATAGGTTTGATACCGTTTTGCCTTGCACATTCGTAGAATCCAATTGCTCCAAACATGTTACCGTGATCTGTCAATGCCAGGCTCTTCATGTTTAGAGCTTTGGTTTTGTCAACAAGATCATTAATCCTGCATGCACCGTCTAACAGGCTGTAATCGCTATGAACATGTAAATGGACAAAATCATTTTTCATAAATCAGTTCACTCCGTTCACTAATTTTAATTTATTTCATATTCAGTTCTTTGATCTTCTGCTGTAAACTTTGCCTGTGCATACCAAGAGCTTCGGCGGCTTTGCTTATATTACCATCGTTTTCTTCCAGTTTCCTGCTTACGAAATCTCTTTCGAAGGCTTCCACAGCTATTTTCTTTGCATCCCTGAAAGGCAGATTATAATCGAAGCGATTATAACTATTTGTATTTCTAATTTCTTCCGGAAAATCGCTAACGTCGAGAGTTTCTGCATTGGCCATTACTACTGCACTTTCTATCATATTCTGCAACTCCCTAACATTACCAGGCCAATAATATTTAGTAAAAAATTTTACTGCTTCACTTGATATAGATTTTACGCTTTTTCTGTGCTTCTCAGAAAAATACTGTATAAACTTATTGGCTAATATTATAATGTCTTCTCTGCGATTTCTCAATGGTGGAAGTAAGATTTCTACAACCTTTAACCTATAGTACAGGTCCTCCCTGAAATTACCTTCTTTAATTTCTTTAAGCAAATCTTTATGAGTTGCGCTTATAAGTCTGACATCAACACGAAGAGTTTCAGTACCTCCTAATCGTTCGAAACTCTGTTCCTGCAAAACCCGTAATACCTTTGATTGGGTATTTGGGCTCATATCTCCAATTTCATCAAGAAATATAGTACCTTTATCCGCCAGTTCAAATTTGCCCAGACGCCTTTCTGTCGATCCCGTAAAGGCGCCTTTTTCATGCCCGAATAATTCACTTTCGATTAATGTATCGGGTAAAGCTGCACAATTCATAACTATCATGGGATTATCTTTACGGGAGCTTTTTTTGTGGATTTCTTTAGCCACCAACTCTTTTCCGCTTCCACTTTCACCCTGAATTAATACTGTCACGTCAGATGGCCCCACCTTTTCTATCTTATTATACACATGTTTCATTACCTGGCTTTTCCCCAGTATTTCTCCCATTGATTCCAGTCTGTCAATCTCAGAGCGCAATCTGGCATTTTCTTCCTCAAGTGAGAGCTTTTCGAAGGCATGCCTGGCTATTAATCTGAGTTCATCTATTTCATACGGCTTGGCAATATAATCGTATGCTCCTTTTTTCATGGCATCCACCGCCACTCTTTCAGATCCGTAGGCAGTTACTATAACTATCATGGGAGGGTTTTCCAGGAGGTTTATTTCTTCCAATACCTGAATCC
>CAKKPF010000008.1 GCA_919901575.1 Candidatus Brocadiaceae bacterium | reverse complement strand
TAATATTGGTTCCTGTTTTGGCGTGCGCCTTTCTTTAAGTGGTTTCGGCCTGTCTTTTTCTACTCTTATTTTTGGTCTCTTTTCAGGTGTTTCAATACCAAGAATTTCTTCCAGGAAACTGCCTAGCCTGTCGCTTTCTTCCTTTGTTTGATACTCTGCGCCCCTTTCCCTGTCTATAGTAGGTTCCGGTTTATTTCTAGCCCTGTTTTTGAGAGCCGTAAATATTATGAAAATAATAATTATTACGGCCCAGACTAATTGTTCCATTCCAGTTTCCTTTAATTAGCAAAAAGTTTAGAGTGAGCTAAACAAGAGTCTAAACGGTTTAAACTGTTCAAACCGCATCTGTTTCCAAAACTTTAGTCACTTTACACTTCCTGCCCGAACTGATTGGCAGGCAGGTAGATACTTATTAATCGACTATGTTTTTGGAATTTCTTCGCTTGTTTTAGAGATAGAGGTTCTCATTTCTGTGTCTGCCTGAATATTTTTCAGATGATAATAATCCATTATTCCCAGATTGCCTTCCCTGAATGCCTGAGCTATTGCTTTCGGAATTTCGGCTTCTGCCAGAACTACCTTTGCTCTGTTTTCCACTACCAGGGCCGTCATTTCCTGCTCCCTCGCTACAGCCATTGCCCTGCGTTTTTCCGCCTCAGCTTGCGCTACTCTTTTATCGGCCTCAGCCTGTGCGCCCTGAAGCTTGGCGCCAATATTTTCGCCTACATCAATATCGGCAATATCGATGGATAATATCTCAAACGCTGTACCGGAATCAAGCCCTTTTTCTAATACCCTTTTTGATATTGAATCAGGGTTTTCAAGTACTTTCTTGTGTGTTTCAGCAGAGCCGATAGTGGTTACAATACCTTCACCAACACGCGCAATTATGGTCTCTTCGGTAGCGCCACCGACCAGGCGTTCAAGGTTTGCTCTTACTGTCACTCGTGCCTTTGCCTTGAGCTGGATACCATCCATTGCTACTGCATCAATTGTGTGTCTTCCCTTGGTTGGGTCCGGACAATCAATTACCTTAGGATTAACGCTTGTTCTAACCGCGTCGAGAACATCCCTGCCTGCCAGATCTATAGCGCAGGCCATATCGAAACTAAGTTTAATTTTAGCCTTATCAGCCGCTATTAATGCCCTGATAACGTTAGGCACATTACCTCTTGCCAGGTAATGTGCTTCAAGTTGTTGAGTGTCATAGTCTAAACCGGCTTTTTTAGCCATTATGCGTGAATCAACAATGGTCCTTGCGTTAACGCGTCTGAAAGTCATTCCGATTAATTGTAAAAGCTCTACATTGGCGCCGGATGCTAATGCCTGTATATACAACCAGCCGTATTTAAATATTAAGAGCAGAAATAGGAATAGAAAGATGGCGCCGATGACAATTCCAATTGTCAAAATTTCCTTGGAAACGGCAAGTAAAGGTATATTTATCATTTTTTTTCTCCTTCAATTTTTATGTTTTAATGGGTTTTACAACTATTCTATTTCCCTTTACGTCTGTTACCCTGATCTTTGTATTTTTTAATATCATTTCACCTTCTGAAATAACGTCTACTTTGTTACCTTTGATATTTGCAGTTCCTGATGGTCTCAGTGTCGTAATGGCAACCCCTTCTGCTGATAATAAGCCGTTCAGTTTTTTTCTGGCAGATGAGAAACCCTCTTCTGAAGCATTTACGGCAAATGTCTTAGTTAGTAGTTTATACCATGTTATAAAAAATACAGGAATAAAGCAAATGCCAATACCAAGTAAAATATGTCCCAGTAAATTTGATACATATAAATAGGCGAATATTATACTTGCAATTACACATCCGGCGCCGCAAATTCCGACTATTGCCCCTGGCATGAATAGCTCTATAGTTATTGCCGTTAAACCAATTATAAATAATATTATTATTCCTGATGTACTCATAAATTAGCTGCTGTTTATAGTAAGTGAGTGGGACAGGCTTCCAGCCTGTCAGCTACAGGCAAGATGCCTGCACTATTTATTATTATAAACCTATGTTGCCTTCACCACTATTCGATTTCCCCTGATTTCAATTATCTCAACTGTCTGACCTTTTTCAATAAATTCTCCATCTGTTACCACATCGAGTGTGTTATTGTTTACTTCAATCTTCCCTGTAGGGTGTAAAGCCGTTAATGCAATGCCTTTTGCGCCCGTTAAATCGCTTCCACCTGCCGGTTGAGAAGGGATAACAAAACCGCCTTGTGCGGTCTCGGAAGTCGTTAAGACTAAACGATTAAACAATGGCATACCCGGCATAAATTTAAACAATAAGAAAATGGCAATTCCACTTCCAATAAGACTGCACATTACGGTGAATATATTCGTTATAAATAGATCGGCATCATACGGTGTTCTCGGGATAGTGAAATCCTGAAACGATAAGATTGCGCCTATAAATATTAAGATAATCCCGGGTATTCCTGCAATACCAAAACCTGGTATAAAGAGTATTTCTACGGCTAGCAGGGCAACACCAACAAAAAATATGATGATTTCAGGTGTCTCCGCCAGGCCGACAAGGTGCTTACTTAAGAAAACGGTTGCGAGGCAAAGGATACCAACTATTCCGGGTAACCCAAAACCTGGGCTTTTGAACTCCATCCATAAGGCTGCTAATCCAATACCCAGCAAGACAGGCGCTATTCTTCCTAGAAATCTTACCATTTCTTCAGACCAGTTTGTTTCTAATACACTGGTTTCGACTTTATCGATTTTAAGTAATCTTAATAAATCATTTCGATTTTCTACAATTCCTTTAGCGAATTGGTATTCATAAGCTTCTTTTGCATGCATGGTGAGAAGCTGTCCCTCTTCGATTATCAACTTTTTTGACTTAAACTTCTTTTTTTCCTCTTCGTTCATTTCTTTTAGTTCTTTACCTGAAATATAATACCCATCTGGTTTGTCTTCGGTAACTACATGGTATATTTCTATTTCCTTTGTTACCATTGCCTCGGCAAGTAGAACAGGATAACCGTTTTTTTCTGCGAACTTCCTGAATTTTGTTCTTAATACAGTTTGTATTTTCTCGCCTACTGTTTTGTAACCACCTTCAGATGATGGAACGATTGGTTCACAATCTCCTAATTCAGCCTGTGGAGCCATGTAAATTTCGTTGCATGAGATTGCTATTAATGAACCTGCAGAAATTGCCTTTGTTGGGATAAAAGCTATCGTTTTTGTGTTCGCAATATTGCTGATATACTCTGATATCTCAAAGGCAGCTTCTAATTGGCCGCCATATGTATCGATCTCAAAAATTATAAGATTTGAACCATTTTGTTTGGCAATTTCAACTCTTCTTTTGAGAGAACTGTGAATCCCTCCATCAATCATTCCAACCAGAGGTATGATTGATACTTTCTTAGGTGAAACATCTTCTGCTTCTTCTAAGTTAGCTGATGCCAGTTGTGTTAATATGATGTGAGTAAGAAATAAAGAGAGGACGGTATTTGTAAACTTATTCATTATAAAGGCTTACCCTGGCGTGCATATAAATTTATAGTCGATGAAATTTATCAGAAAACAGAATGCTTGTCAACTTCAATAGTATTTGCTGCAACTCAAAGGAGCTGTTGTTTTCTTGTTGCGATATTTGAATAATGGATTTTGTCGTGGATTAAGGTGGAATTGCATTGCTGAGTACAGAAGAATATCGAACGTGGAAAGGATTTTTTTAATGGGGGAAAGTAAATAGTTTTGAATTAAAGCCGATAGTAATGGGTAATATTCCCCAGTTTTTACCCAAAAAAGATTGACTTTAATGTTTTTAAACTGTAGCATATTTTAGTATTTTATAAAAGTTGGAGTAAATTATGCTTAAACAGAACGGGGCAACCAGTTTTAATATTGAGGATATTGTCAGAAACAAGAATTTGAAAGAGACTCATTTGCATGACATTCTTGAGGCGAGTGCAACCATTAATTCCAAGCTGGAATTAAATCATGTATTAGAACACGTCATAACTCATGCAACAAAACTAACTAACTCTGTTGCCGCATCCATTATATTGCTAAGTGATTCTAATGATTTGGTTATTCAATACGCAACAGGTCCGGCTTCTAATTTAATTTCAAATATCAGATTTCCTGCGACCAAGGGCATTGCCGGATCATGTATAAGTACCGGACAAATTATAGTGGTTCCAGATGCCAAAAAAAATCCTCACCATTTTGCAGGAATAGATGCAGTTTCAGGCTTTAAGACGGAGAGTATTTTATGTGTGCCATTATGTTTAAAAGGTAAGACTATTGGTTGCATTGAGTTGTTAAATAAGCGTGATGGTACATCGTTTAACGATGATGATATTGCTGTTGCGACAATAATGAGTAATCTTGCAGCTGTATCCATCACAAATGCCAAGAGTTATGATAACTTACAGAGAACAAATTTTGCGTTAAAGTCTCAATTGCCTTCAGCGGAGATGGTCATTGGTAATAATAGGAAAGTAAAGAAAATATTACAGTCGATTAAGAAGCTGAAAGATGCGAAAAGTAATGTCTTGATTCTTGGGGAATCAGGGACAGGAAAAGGAATCATTGCACGAGCTATACATGAGCAAAGTAACCGTAAAGAAAATCCTTTTGTTACTGTTAATTGTTCAGCGCTTTCACCGACTTTGCTGGAAAGTGAATTGTTTGGGCATGAAAAGGGATCGTTCACAGGGGCTGATAAGCTGAAAGTAGGGAGATTTGAGATTGCTGATAGTGGGACTGTCTTTTTAGATGAAATTGGAGAAATAGATAAATCCATACAGACTAAACTATTAAGGATATTACAGGAAAAGGCGTTTGAGCGTGTGGGCAGTACAAAAACCCTGACAACAGACATTCGCATAATAGCTGCAACAAATACTGATTTAGAAAAAGCCGTAGAGCAGAATTTATTCAGGAAAGACCTTTATTACAGGCTGAAGGTTATTGTTTTTCAATTGCCGTCATTGAGAGAGAGAAAGGAAGATATACCAGACTTTGCAAATTTCTTCCTTGAGAAATACCGTAATGAATTAGGTAAATCATCAACGTGCAAGTTTGATAAAGAGAGTATGAGCGCCTTAGTTGGGTATGATTATCCGGGTAATATAAGAGAATTGGAGAATATTGTTGAAAGGGCTGTTGTTTTGGCTGAAGATGATGTTATTCACATCAGTGATCTGCCGGATGAAATTCAGTATAAGACAAAAAAAATATATGACAGGCAAATTAATAAGGTGGAGAAGACCATGTACATCTGCGAGATGGAAAAAGACGCTATTTGCAAAACGCTGATTGAATGTTCGTGGAACCAGAGCATGGCGGCACGTTTATTAGGGCTTAGTCGTGACAAATTAAGATATCGCATAAAAAAATATAGTATCGAAAAACAAGCTAACAATTAAGCATAAGTAAGAACTGTGCTGTAAAACATAGTAGACATACACTAATGAGTGTAACGCTGGAAAAGTTTTACAAGAGATATTTCCTGAACCAGGTTGAAAGGTTGATTCTCTTAGATTAATCTATGTAAAATTTTGAATATGACTCCAGTTCTTTCTGTAGATGACTAATTTCCTGGTAGCGGCCAGAAGGATTCTTTGCCAGGCATTTGAGTATTATTTTGTCTAACCATCGAGGTATTTCCGGTTTTTCTTTGCTCAGAGATTTTGGTGGTTCGTTGATATGTTGATACGCAATGTCTCCCTCGTAAAAAGGCACATGTCCTGTAAGCATTTCATAAAGTGTGATTCCCAGTGAATAAATATCACTTCTTTCATCTATCTCTACTTCTATTCCTCTAATTTGTTCCGGAGATTTATAAAAAGGCGCTTCGGTTATTTGGTTTGTTTCTTGTACCTTTGGAACATTGGTTATACGTGCCAGTCCGAAGCCAAGAACTTTTACAGTGTTGTCATCGCATAGCCTTATATTGTCAGGCCTTATGTCTCTATGAATGACTCCATGTTTATGAGCACATTTAATGGCATCACAGATATCTGTTGCAATCTTTAAAACCTCTTGCCATGAAAATATTTTTTTCTTTTGAATAGACCGAAGGCTTTCGCCGTCAATGTATTCCATTACTATATAGAGAAGTATATCAATATTAACATCATATATTCTAATTATGCTTTTGTGTTGAGATCCGCTGAGATATTGTGTTTCTTTAATGAAACGGTCTATTGCCTCTGGATTATACCTGAAGTCTTCTTTAATTACTTTAATAACGACTTTGCGTTTGAGTAATTTGTCCACAGCTTTGTAAACAACCCAGATATTTCCTTCGTCTATCTTTTCAATCTTTTCAAATTTTTGATTTATGTTTGACATTAAAGCTTCACTTGCCCGTGATTTAGTTAAAGTAGAAATTAGATCAAGGCGTCTTGATACATCTTTATATTGCATGTCTATAGAAAGGATTTTTCCATAATAATACTTTGCTTTTTCGTGTAAATTCTTTTTCTCACAGGCAACTGCTATCTGGTATAAATTCTGCAATTTTTCTTTGTCTGATACGTATAGTGTTAGAATTTTATTAAAATTGTCATAAGCAGCATCATTATAGCCTTTAGCAAGAAAACTCAAACCTACGTGTAAAAGAGCGTCAACCTTCTTACTGGAGTTTGATTTGGCTACTTTTTGAAAAAGTGAGATGGCACGTTCTTCGTTAGTACCATCATTCATATAAAGCATTGCTAAATCAAAACAAATTCTGTTTGCTTCATCTTCATTAAGGTTACTGGATTTCAGTTTGTTTTCACATTCAGGGATTTTTTTGCGAATGTTTAGGTTCTGAATATCCTGTAGTTTTTTCTTATATCTTGTATTTTCTGGCCTGAGTTTTATTAACTTTTCGATTTTTGATATACAGAAATCCAGTAAATTATCAAGAAAGGAACTTTTAACTAACTTGACAAGAACTTGCTCCATTTTGTTCTGGTAATTAACATTTTCTGGTTTAGTTTCTAAAAGGCGTTCGAGTATTTTTTCTGCTTGCTCTAGTTTGTTTTCATCTATATAGAGATTTACAAGATAATTAATAATGGTGTTGTCTGAATCCTTATTGTCGGGCAAGCTTTCTAGTGACGAGATAATGTTATTTTTCCTGGAAGGGTCTAATTGAATTACTTTATTATATTGAATAATTGCTTCAGAGTATTTACCTGATTTCAGGTAGATGTTTCCTAAGAGGTAGGAGGCTTTAGCATCTTTAGGGTATTCCTCCTGGTGTTTAATCAGGAGTGAAATGGCTTGAGGATATTGTCCTAAAAGGTAACAGATATGCTCGAGTGCGCCAAGAATACATTGTCTGTCATGCTCACCTTCTTCAACTTTACGCTTGAATTCGGGAATCAATAAAGCTTCTCTTCCTCTTTTCTTATACAAATTGTGTAATAGTTCATAAGATCGTTCTATAAAAGGGTCATGGTTAATAATTTCTAATAATCCGTTTAATATTGACTGAAAACGTTGAGGGCATTCAATAGTCATTTCTTCATATTCTTTAAGTGCCTTTGAGTAATCTTCATTTTGTAAATGTATTCTTGCCAGCATTATGTATTTATCAGAAAAATGCTTACCAAGAGATTTCAGGTTGTTTAGAATCTTCTGCGCTGCGACATAATTACCATTTTTATAATAAATTTCACTCAATATCAGATGGTAACGCATGTGTTTTAAACCCAGATCGATACTTTGTTTTAGAAAATCTGGCGCAGGGTCTAATTCGTAAATCTTCATACATGCCTTATAAGCTTGTTGCAGGTTGTTTTCTTTATGGTATTCAACGGCAAGATTATTTAATGATATAATCTCTTTAATATTAGGATGGTAACGGTTGGACTTTAACATAATAACGTATCAGGAATTCTATCTTTCGGCTTTGCCCTGGATTGTGAGCTTGTCTGTTCATAACTTATTAATACTATTGCATAAAATACTTAATGTGACCCAAATTGAGCGATTTTGTAGCCGCAACCTTGAGGTTGCGTAACTTAACGTAGCCACATCAAGTGATGAAAAACGCAGGCTACCCGCCTGAATGACGAAGTCGGGCAGGAAGCCAGCGGCTACAACGGCATGTAATATAAGATCGCTCAAATTAGGTGTGAAAATTGCCTTCCTCTAAACAAAGCCCTGTGAATCTTCAGCCAAATTTTTTATCTCTACAATGTAATTCAGGATTTTATCATCCGTTTTTCTGATACGGTGGCTCATTTTCTCAAGCATTCTGAATGCTAAGCTGGGATCTTTACTGATTTTCTTTAAGAAATTCTTTTGGTTTATTTCAAGAAGGCTAACATTTCCTTCGGCCTTTACGGTAGCAGAACGCGGGTAATTGTCAAACAATGACATCTCTCCAAAAAAATCTCCCTCTCCCAGAGTTGCGATTACAGTTTCCACATCACCTTTTTCTTTAATTACCTTAATATTTCCTGATAAGATAATGTACATTTCTTTGCCAATCGAGTTCTCTTCAAAGATAATGCTTCCGTTTTTATAATTCTTTCCTAAAGACCCTTCATCATTTTTCATTTAGTATCTCCATATTGTCTTAAGTCGAATAAAAGCAGTGCCAATGATGTTGACTAGAATTCTTAGTAACAGCTTAGGGTGAAGCGCCCGCAAAAAGATATCTGTATATAGTTCGTTACCAGTAAACATATCCCATAATATCGTACTGCATCTGTATCCTAATTCGGGACGTTTTTGTTCATTTCGTAAAATATTCAGCAGCGCTTCACGAATGACGGGTGTTTTGTTAACCGTATCCGTAAATGCGAACATTAAGTTACCAAATAGATTGTCCCCGTTTATTTTCTTACAGGCAGGGTAATAATTTTTATAAAAATCTGAACAGCTTACACCATGGAGAATGGCGGTATTTGCCGCAGCCTTTGCAGTCAAATAAGCAGAACCAATTCCATCTTTGTATAAACGTGCCGAACTTGCATCACCAATCATTACGATTCTATCGGCAAAAGGGTGTCTGGACGCTCCCACATTAATCTTTGGCACACAACGACAGAAAGTATCAGTTATATTCCATGAATCAGGAAATTTATTCTTTACAACAGGATAGTTTAGAAAATCTATTACAGTTTGTTTAGTTATATCCTTGCCGAGCATACTAACGGTTACATAAGAACCCTTTGGAGTTATGGCTGCAAATTTTACATCGGGTTGGTTGATGAGGAATATATGAATGGTATTGCCAAACTGAGTTGATACTTTTTCTCTGCCTATGTGTATTTCTGACTGGAATGCCTTTATTACTGATGGTTGTGTATAACCTATTCCGAGTTCTTCAAACATCTTTGCTGTTTTGGTATTGATTCCACAAGCCCCAACCACAAGGTCTGCATCTGATAGTATGCTCTTGTTTGAAAATATTTGAGGTTTCTCATTATTTAGTTTTACATCGTCAACTCTAATATTTTCAATCTTTGCTCCTTCCTTTTCAGCATAATCCAGTAAAAAGTCATCAAAACTTATTTTTTCGGATTCAGGATTCTCATCTGCTTCAGAGGTTATTTTACTAACGGGACCCCCACCTCTATAAACAGTAGCAATTCCTCTTTGTTCATTAAGGCTGTGAAGAAGCACGTCTCCACTAATTGTTTGAAAACGGTAGGAATCAATTGCACGTTGAACTATTGGTGATTTCAGGCAAATGCCCTCAATAGCCAGTAATTGCACAAGAGACTCTGAAATAACACCCGCACACATATTACAGCTGGATGGTCCTTCGTTTGAAAAGCTTTTATGTTCGTAAATAGTCAGGTCAATATCTTTTCCAATTTGTTTTGCTAATTTAAGGGCAAAAATACTGAAGAATGAGCCTGAAGGGCCTCCTCCCAAGACCGCAATCTTATCCCCGTCATTTAGTGCAATGCTAGAATTTTCTTTAGAATTATTCATAGGCATAAGCAAAAAAGATCTCTGTAAATGTAGCTTAATCGAGATTTTCAGGAATAATTGACAAAGCCTTGCCCTTTGGGCGTGACCTTTTTAGTCATAAATTGGTAGTTGTGCCTCCGGTACCACTCCTAATCCCGGAAACTGCTTATCTTTATCTGACACAATAGGCGCTTTAACAGGCCAGTCAATTCCAATTGCAGGATCCGACCATAGCACACCGTATTCATCATCCGGATTATATAAATCTGTGGTTTTATATAATACATCTGCGGTTTTACTGATAACACAGAAACCGTGGGCAAAACCTTCAGGTACAAAAATCTGTCGTCTGTTTTGATCAGAAAGATATTGTCCTGCCCATTGGCCAAATGTAGGGGATCCTCGTCGTATGTCAACGGCAACATCAAAGATTTTTCCCGTAATTACATAAATCAATTTTCCCTGAGGATGTTTTAATTGATAGTGCAGGCCTCTCAGCGTTCCGTGTGTTGAATGTGAATAGTTGTCCTGTATAAAGGCATGATCAATGCCTAATTCAGCATATTTCTCCTGATGGAATGTTTCCATAAAGAATCCACGGGAGTCTTCAAACACTTTTGGCTCAATCAACAAGACATCAGGGAGATTTGTTTTAATATACTTAATAGAGATTTTCTGTATCCTCGCTTTTATACAATATTTTTCTTATGTAACATTCAGTGTGAAACTTTAGGTTAGCTTTCTACCGATCCTGCATAAATAACAAATTTAACCA
>CAKKPF010000007.1 GCA_919901575.1 Candidatus Brocadiaceae bacterium | reverse complement strand
TCTTACTCATGCAGCCGGGTATGTTGTTGTCTTTATTTCGCTATTACCCCTTAATGCTGATTTCATTGCACGCCACGCTCAGCGTGGCACGTTGATAAAATCTTTTTGTATAATTTAACCATTCTACGTGCATTAAAACCAGGAGTCACCTATATATTTAGTACAAATAGCAATTACATATCTTATAAATGGAGGATAATTAAATGATTACAATACCGGGATTGCCATTTACTAAAGACGCATTGGAACCTTATATCAGTTCAAAAACGTTGGATTTTCATTATGGAAAACATCATAACGCATATGTTGTTAACACCAACAAATTGCTGGAAAATCACGCGTTAAAAGACAAAACTCTGGAAGAAATCATAGAGAGCACTGCAGGCGATTCTTCACAGGCGGGGCTATTCAACAATGCGGCACAGGTTTGGAACCATACTTTTTATTGGAACAGTATAAAGCCAAAAGGAGGCGGGCAACCCACAGGCAAAATAGCTGACAGGATAAATAAGGACTTGGGCGGATATGATAAATTTGTCGAGTCTTTTCAAACGGCTGGAGTGGGCCAGTTTGGAAGCGGTTGGGCCTGGCTGGTTGTGAATAAAAACGGGAAACTTGAGGTTACAAAGACAGCCAATGCTGATACGCCTTTGGCGCACGGATTGAAACCTGTTCTTACCATGGATGTATGGGAACATGCGTACTATCTGGATTATCAAAACCGGAGGCCTGATTATGTTAAAAGTTTTATGGAAAATCTATTAAATTGGGATTTTGCCAATTCAAATATATAAGCAGATAGATCCATAACCTAAAAGACCAGCTTTAAAGTTTTATCAACACGCGCTGAAGGCAGTCTGAATAACAAGTCGTGTCATTTTAAATAATTCATAGATTTAACTAAGAAATGATAACTATTTTAATTCTAATAGTGGGATTTATTGCCCTGATTTTTGGTGCGAATAAACTTGTTGATGCATCTTCAAGTTTGGCATCAAAAATGGGTATTCCCCATATAGTTATAGGTTTAACTATTGTAGCTTTCGGGACATCAGCGCCGGAATTAGTTGTTAACATTTTCGCTTCAATCAATAACAATACAGAAATTGCGCTCGGCAATATTATGGGAAGCAATATTTTCAATGCTTTGGGCATTTTAGGAATTACCTCAATAATATGTCCGCTATCAGTAAAAACAAATA
Source organism: Candidatus Brocadiaceae bacterium (assembly GCA_919901575.1). Lineage (GTDB taxonomy): Bacteria > Planctomycetota > Brocadiia > Brocadiales > Scalinduaceae > Scalindua. The sequence goes on along the minus strand of CAKKPF010000007.1, from coordinate 13,362 downwards.
CTACGTGGTTGGAAATTCCACTGAGTTTACTTGCTGCTGTTTCTGTAATCATTATAGCAAATGATATTTACCTTGACAATTCATTTGCAAATCATATCTCAAGAACAGATGGGCTTATACTGCTTTTATTCTTTTCAATTTTTCTTGCTTACATTTTGAAAATTGCCCAAAGTAGTTCAAATGACGAAGAAATTGAAACTAAGAACTATACTTATCTAAAATCTATTATGTTTATAATCTTAGGATTATTAGCATTAATAATAGGTGGTAAATTAATTGTAACAGGCGCTGTAGATATTGCCCGATCACTTGGTTTATCAGAAAGGATTGTTGGGCTGACAATTGTGGCCATAGGAACTTCTTTACCCGAATTGGCGACATCAATTGTAGCAGTAAGAAAGAAAAATATGGATATAGCTATTGGAAATATAGTTGGTTCTAATATTTTCAATATATTTTTCATTTTAGGGATTTCAGCTATTGTGACTCCATTAAAAGTTAATCCAAATTCATTTTTTGATATTGCTGTAAATATTTTTTCCAGTTTATTATTATTTGTTATTATTTTTGCAGGTAAAAGAAGGAAATTGGAAAGATGGCACGGTATTTTATTTTTGATACTTTACCTGTCCTACCTTGTGATGTTAATCTCTCAAAGATAAAAATACGTCACACAACAAAGGCTAAAAACGGCAATGATTTGTATATTTAATCTTTAAGGGTTTTCGCCCTCATATTTTGAACCAGTACGTTGAAAGGTGATTTCAGCAGGAAATCGTTAAATTGACTTCGGTAATTGCTTACGAGACTAACCCCTTCAATGATAATATCATAAATCTGCAATTTCCCATTGTTGTTTATCAGGCTGAAGTCAACGGCGATTTCTTTTCCTGTTCTTGTAATAAAGTTGGTCTGGACTTTGTAGTATCCTTCGTCTTGCCTTTCTCTTAAAAACACTACCTTTTCGCCGGAATAAGTATCTGTTTTCTCTAAATAAGTATTTTTAATAAGCACGGTAAATAGTTCCACATACTCCTTTCTTTCTTCAGGGGTGCGCTCTTTCCAGTAACGGCCGAGAGCTCTTTTCGCCATCTCTTCCATATTAAAGATAAACCCGATCTCCTCCCATACTCTTTTCCTGCGTTCAGGTGCCTTATCCTTCCCCGCCAGCGCGGGGTCTTCAAGGACTCTTAAGCCATTATCAATGGTCTGCTTAACAAGATCTCCCGCTTCTCCCGCCCATAAACAGGTTGATGTGACGGACATCATGATGAATACAGCGACAGAAATGTCAAATATTTTTTTCTTGTGCTTCATGTCTTAAATTCCTTTCATTTAAATTGTCTACATAGACACAACTTTCTTAATACGCATAACAGTTCATCAGTCAGTTTCTATCAGAAAGCAGGCCGTAGTGATCTTCCTGATTATTCAACCTTGCCAAAGGCAAAATTTCCTATTAACTTCTTCAAATCAAGGGGGGGTTCTGTCTCGCGTATCATGCCTCCCGGCTGTATTATTACGTCTGATCCCCCAGGCGAGATTTCCACGTAAGCATCTCCCAGAAGACCCATGGTGTTTATGGAGGCGATACAGTCATCCTGTAACTTTATATCATTTCGAATTTTCATGGTGACTACGGCCTCATAATTATCTAATGTGATATTGGTAACCTTGCCTACACTGACGCCTGCTATTTTAATGTCGGTATCTTCTTTTAACCCTGTGACTGAACTGAAGACAGCCTTTGCCTGATAAGTATCATTACCTGTGCCAAAGAGATTAATCTTTCCAAGATAGATAGAAATATACGCAAGGCAAAACAGTCCTGCAATAATAAAAATTCCAACAATGCTTTCAACACCAAACTTTTTCATAATTTTTATCCTTCATATCTTTAATCACATTATTTAATTTATAGAGATAGGGCCTTCCAATTCTCCGTGGATAAACTGATGTATAACAGGGTCTTTTGAATTCTGTAGTTCCTCCGGCGTACCTTCCGCAAGAATGAATCCGTTATATAACATGGCAACCCGGTCTACCATAGAAAAGATGTCAGGTATTTCATGCGTTACCATGATTGCTGTAAATTTATAACTCTTCTGGCATGATCTTATCATATTATGAATCGCTTTGCCAATTAAGGGGTCAAGGCCTGTTGTCGGTTCATCAAACAGGATTATCTCAGGGTTCATAACCAGGCAACGGGCCAGCGCTACCCTTTTCTTCATGCCCCCGCTTATTTCGGCCGGATACTTGTTTTCCGCGCCTGATAACCCTACCTCAGCCAAATCCTCAAATACCGTTTTCCGGATTTGTGAAGCCTTCATCCTTGTTTTTTCTCTGAGCGGAAAGGCTACATTTTCAAAGACCGTAAGCGAATCAAAGAGGGCGCCACCCTGAAAGACCATACCAAATCGTTCTTTTAATCGTTTAAGTTTCCGGCCTCTGAGTTTACTGATATCCTCATTATCTATTAATATTTTACCGCTATCCGGTTTAAGCAAACCGATTATGTGTTTTAACAGTACTGATTTTCCCCTTCCGCTGCCTCCTATCAAAGCCAGGGCTTGCCCATCATTTACCTTCAGGTTAATGCCGCGAAGCACCTCCTGTCCGTTAAAACTCTTATGTAGATTTATCACTTCAATCATCTTAAGCAACAAGAATAGACGTTAGAAAATAATCCCATATCAATATGGTGACGGAAGACATGACAACCGCCTGTGTTGTTGACTTGCTTACGCCTTCTGCTCCGTATCCGGTAAAATATCCTTTGTAACAGCTTATCCATGTTATGAGTATTCCAAAACTTAAGGATTTATATAAACCCTCAAGTATATCCGCACTGTCAACAAAATCTCTGATACTTCCAAAATAGGTCCCGGAAGATAAGCCCATTAGCCCTACACCCACAGCATATCCACCCCAGACTCCTACAAAGACAAAAATAAAATTTAAGAGAGGGAGTGATATTATGCCCGCAATAAGGTTAGGGATTATGAGGTATTTATATGGATTGAGCGCCATGGTATCCAGGGCGTCAATTTGCTCGGTTATTCTCATTATGCCGATCTCAGCCGCCAGGGCAGAACCTGCGCGCCCGGTAACCATCAAAGCACAAATAACCGGTCCTAATTCCTTGATTAGTGACAAGGCGACTATTGGGCCCAGCCTGGATTCAGCGCCAAATTCGGATAAGGTGAAATATATCTGTAGAGCAAGAACCATCCCTGTAAATGTGCCGGTCAGCAGGATTACGAGTGTTGTTTTCACTCCGATAAAATTGATCTGCTTGATAACTCTTCCGAACAAATAAGGTGGGAATGGAATCAAGAAGACCGCTTCGGCAAGAAATATTCCCATCCTTCCTGTTTCCCCGATTACGAAGATAACAAAGGCTCCAATTATTTTAAATAGAGTAAGGATTAGACTCATTAATGTTTGAGATTTCTCCAGGTAAATTTCACGACTGAGTAATTAAACCGTCAAATATTAAAATTGTCAAGCCAGAAAAATGACTTATATATATTATGCCTGTTGAGATAAAGTTGATCGCCATCGCGCCCGGCAACAAGCCCATAATGCGTGTAGCTTCTGCCATTACACGGCCGGGTTTGCGAACTTCCACTGCATAGTCCTGAAGTCCGGCATTTTCAGATTTTTGAGTAACAACCCGCCGTTGGCATGAGGATTAGCGCCCATGCGCCTTTCACCCCTGGGAGCCAACTCTGCCAGTTCTGGTCTGAGTTGTCCATTTTCATCAAAGAGTTCTTCAGGTTTATAACCATAACCTAAAAATAAGTTCTCAAGCTCTTCCTTTCCGATCCTTGCAAGGATCGTTGGATTCGTTATCTTATAGCCGTTCAAGCGCAGGATGGGCAGCACATTCCAAATTATCACCCTATTCTTTTAAGCGGATTATTATTCCTCTCAATAAACGCCCCAGGATGTCCGCTCCGGTAATGACTCGTTTTTCATCGCTCCAGACGAGGATAACATCATGGTCAATAACATCGTCTTCGGCAGTTTCAGGCCTTACTCGCAATTTCAATATTACATTGCCCAATTCAATATGAGGGTCTTTTACAATAATAGGGCGGTGACAATAAGCGTATGGATGTCCGATCTTCTCGTTGAATAAGGCAGACCTGAGAAATCCGTCTGAATCAAGGACAAGATGAGGTTCGTCTGACTCATCAGTTATAATGACCCATTTTTTGCCAGATGACTGAATTTGTTGAAGAAAAGGGTCCGAGGGGCTTCTTTCAAACTCCGGGAAAACAGGCAACCCTCCGGAAAAAGCCAATTGAATAATACTTTTGGGATCGACAGTCTCCCCTTCATTGCTGACAAGAAGGTCGTCAATATCGAGAAAATTTAAAGCCCCCAGCCCTTCAAGACGGTTGATATCCAAATCGCTCGCCTCCACATGTTTTTTTATTAGTTCACGCAGGCCCCTTTCACGGAAATATTGTATACCCTCCTTTCCAAGCCACAGGTCAAGAAGCATCGCAGAAGGTTTCAAAACAGGGTAAAGAATTATCTGGTATATTTTAAAGATGGGCAGCAACGACGAGGCCATCTTAAGGGCGTTTCGCGAAAAATACGCCTGTGGCATGATTTCGCCAAAAATCGTGATGACAAAAGTAGAAAAAAAGAATGCCCAAACTCCAGTCAGTATGGAACCTGATAAGAGTGTCAGCAGGGTATTAACTCCCACATTTCCCCATAAGACAGTGGTTAATAAGGAGTGTGAATCTTTTCTCAGCGCAAGGACTTTTTTAGCGCTGTTGTTGCCTGTTGAAGCCTCAACCTCCAGGCTTAGTCTTGTAACGCTGAAAAAGGCAAGATTAAGCCCTGAAAACATGGCTGACTGAGAGATGCAGAAAGCTATGCCTATCCATGTTAAAGTTTGCATTATGAGAAGTTCCTCTTATTGGATTATCGTAAAATAGTCTTAATTGAACACCTGATATAAATCGTTCCATCAATCGTCAACCCGGAACGGAAAAAAGCTTCTTTCTTCCTTTAGTAGCTTTAAGCGCCTAAACCAGTGAACGGTTTACCTTTCGCCTTTCTGTCTCCTACTATTTGTGTATAGCACTGCTATTTCACCGTTAAAACCAAAGTCGCCGCCTATAGGCTGTCTTATCCTTAACCCTTCTGTCGCTGTTGATACTACATGGAATATAGTATCTTCGTTGTTATAACAAGGGGCCTTTCGATACAGTCTATATTTTTTTAAAGTTCTGTCAATTTTTTAAATATTTGTTATATTCATATTTTGCAATTCTTACGCCAGGTTACGCGTGAAATTATCTATGGAGAAAAACCCCTGCTTCTCTGGCTCAGTGAGTTTACGTACCTGCTCCATGGTGATCAGGGGATGTCTCTCTATAGCTGGTTGCGTATGTTTTTTGGCCGGGTGGGCAGGCGCTGCGCTTCACCCAACCTACTATTTAATTATAACCTCATAGATTGAGGAACTTATCATGACAATATCTAAACTGAGACAGGATGCCATTGATATTTTTAAAGCAGGCTTGAAAGCTGTAGACCCCAGGACAGCAGTAAAAAAGTACATGAAGAGGGACGGCCAAACCTTGATTGTAGACGAAAAAAAATATGACCTCAACCAATTTGATAGAATCTATGTTGTCGGAGGCGGCAAAGCCGGGGCTTCTATGGCTGCAGCAGTGGAAGATATGCTCGGCAATCTTGTAACAGACGGAATTGTTAATGTTAAATATGGTTATACGGCAAAATTAAACAAGATCAGGATAAACGAGGCCGACCATCCTGTACCTGACGAGGCTGGCAGCCGAGGCGCAGAGGAAATAGTTAAGCTCGTGGGAAATACACAGGAAAATGATTTACTAATCTGTCTTATTTCCGGTGGCGGTTCAGCGCTCCTTCCATTACCGGTACAGGGCATCTCTTTAAATGAAAAGCAAGAGGTTACTAAGAAACTATTAGCCTGTGGCGCTAACATAAACGAAATAAACGCAGTGCGAAAGCACATGTCCAGGATCAAGGGCGGACAACTAGCGCGTTTTTCTTACCCGGCCACGTTAATTACGCTCATACTTTCGGATGTCATAGGCAACTATCTGGATGTTATTGCATCAGGTCCTACTGTTCCGGATAGCTCAACGTTTGAAGATGTAAAAGAAATCATGGAACGCTATAAAATATGGAACACAATTCCAGATACAGTTAAAAATCACTTCGAAAAGGGAATAGGAAGAAATATACCGGAAACTCCGAAAGCGGGAGAAAACATTTTTTCAAAAACTCAAAATGTTATAGTGGGCAGCAATATACAAGCAGTTCTGGCTGCGGCAAAAGAAGCCAAAGGAATTGGTTACCAAACAATGGTACTTTCTTCTTTCATTGAAGGGGAGACGAAAGATGTGGCAAGGGTGCACGCTGCCATTGCAAAGGAAATTTTACAATCAGGAAATCCTGTTTCTGCGCCAGCTTGTGTCGTTTCAGGCGGAGAAACTACCGTAACTATTCGAGGAAAAGGAAAGGGCGGACGCAATCAGGAATTTTGCCTGGCTGCGGCCATAGACATTGCTGGAATGGATTCAGTCGTAATCCTGAGCGGCGGCACCGACGGCACTGACGGCCCAACGGATGCGGCAGGCGCAATTTGCGACGGACAAACTATTGAGCGTACTTTGGCAAAAAAAATTAAAGCCATGGACTACCTTATGGACAACAATGCCTATCCGTTTTTCAAGGAATTAGATGATTTATTAATGACCGGCCCCACTAATACCAATGTGATGGATTTAAGACTCGTTTTGGCGGGAGGGAAATAGGATGCGAAGGTAGAAATCTATTCTTCGGGGCATCTTCAACGTTGATTACCATTTTGCGCTATTGCTGTTTAGAGATTTGGTGAGCTTTTTTTATCAGGAAGTATCCCACAGAAAGAGATGCAATGACAGGTAATGTTTAGCTTTCTAAAGTGTAGGAGGTATACTCAATGCGGAAATTCAATAAAAAACGATCAAAAAAGGCCGGCCTTCCACCAGGCACACTCGTTCATATTGGCAAGAAGAGGGTAGAAAAATCAAGAATTACAATTATTGATTATGATCAAACGAATTTCCAGGAAAAGGAGGTAAAGTCGGTTGAAGAATGCTTCCCATTTAAAGATAAATCAACTGTCACCTGGATAAATATTGATGGCATTCACCAGATTGAAATTATAGAGAAAATAGGAAAACATTTTAACCTGCATCCGCTTATACTGGAAGACATCATGAATACTGAGCAACGTCCTAAATTGGATGATTTCGAAGATTACGTTTTTCTTGTCATGAAAATACCTTATTTTGAAGAAAAAAATAATACAATAAAGATAGAGCAGATTAGCCTGGTTCTTGGCACAAACTTCATTATATCATTTCAGGAAATGGAAGGTGATATTTTTAATCCCGTCAGGGAAAGGATTAAAAACGGAAGGGTCCGCATTAGAAACTCCGGGACTGATTATCTTCTCTATGCTTTAATAGATGCTATAGTTGATAACTATTTTACAATACTTGAAAAAATAGGAGAAAGGATAGAAAATGTAGAAGAAGAACTTGTAACTGAACCCGGAAAAGAAACCTTACATGATATTCATGATCTAAAAAGGGAGGTCTTGTTTTTTCGCAAATCCGTGTGGCCTTTAAGGGAAATCGTAAGTAATCTGGAAAGAGGTGAATTAACATTAATTAAGGAACCAACCAGGATATTCTTAAGAGATGTTTATGACCATACAATTCAGGTGATTGACACGATGGAGACATTTCGGGACATGCTTTCAGGTATGCTTGATCTTTACCTGTCAAGTATCGGCAATAAAACTAACGAAGTTATGAGGGTACTAACGATTATTGCCACAATATTCATACCTCTGACATTTATAGCTGGTCTATATGGGATGAATTTTGAATACATGCCTGAACTTAAATGGCGTTGGAGTTATCCATTAGTTTTGCTTTTAATAGGGGTCATAGGCATATTCATGCTATTTTATTTTAGAAGAAAAAAGTGGTTCTGATAGTCATGTCTCGACTATGAAAAATTCTCAGTTTTCATTCTTACTTTATATTTATTGATGTTAGACTGTAGTTAATATGTTACTATGAAGGCTCAAATTAAACATCATTTATCATAATTTACATGAGAAAACATATTCGTAAATATTTTATTGCCGGAGTATTAATCATTTTGCCTGTAGGAATTACCCTGTTTTTTCTACGATTTTTAATGAAAATCTCTGCGGGTAACATAGTGGGAATTATAACGAAATATTGGGATAATTCTCATCCAATTCTGGCATGGGGAATATCCCTTGTAATATTTATACTATTTATATACGGATTAGGGATCTTTGCCACCCACATAATAGGACGTCGTTTAATAGCATTTGGGGAAAAAATAATAATGTGGGTTCCATTCTTAAAAACAATCTACGGTGTATCAAAACAGGTCGTAAGCGCATTTATTGACCCTAATCGAGTGACATACAAATCCGTAGTGCTGGTAGATTTCCCTCAACTAGGGGTTAGAATGATCGGTTTTATTACCGGCAAAATAGAGGATACCCGGGGTCAGAACTGCTATAATGTGTTTGTGCCGACTACTCCTAACCCTACATCAGGATTCCTCTTTATTGTCCGGTCTGATGAAATTCAACATACTAATCTTTCTGTAGAAGACGGCATGAAAATGATTATTTCGGGAGGAATTGTAAGCCCTTCAACGCTATGTGAGGACAGATAAATGCAGATCAATAAACGCTCACGTGCATTTACATCGCTGACAAGGATCTGGATTCAAAATCAACTTTTTTACTTCTTAAGCAACTATTCAATTTGCAGTCCGGCCAAAGAAGATACATAGGCCCATCACTTACCTTGCCGGTAGGTGATTAAGTAAATATTACTACTTTTTAATGTAAGACACAGATAGCATCTGTCATTCTGGCTATTATTTTGTCTACAGGAAAACCGGTACAGGATTTGTACCCCAGATTTCTTGAGAATACTCTTTAATTGTTCGATCACTGGAAAATTTTCCCATATGGGCAACATTGAGGATGGATTTTCTTGACCATTCCTCCTTGTCCACGTACTCCCGGCTTACCTGCTCCTGGCACCGGAGGTATAATGGGAAATCGGCAAGGAGCATATACTGGTCGCCATGCAGAAGCGAATTAACTATGGGCTTAAAGAGCGATGGCTCTGATGGAGAGAAAAAGCCGTCTGCAATCATATCGATTGCCGTCTTGAGGTCTCTGTTGCGGTAATAGTAATCAACCGGATTATAACCGCTGTTTCTCTGCGCTTCAATCTCCGAAGCCGTAAGGCCGCAGATGAATATATTCTCCTTGCCGACCTCGTTCATAATCTCAATGTTGGCGCCATCCAGTGTGCCGATTGTCAATGCCCCGTTCAATGCAAACTTCATATTGCTGGTCCCTGAGGCCTCTGTGCCGGCTGTGGAAATCTGTTCAGAAAGATCTGCGGCTGGAATAATAAGCTCTGCCAATGAAACAGAGTAGTTTGCCAGGAACACCACCTTGAGTCTGTCCGCAATGTCATGATCATTATTTACCACTGCCGCAACTGAATTGACCAGTTTAATAATCAGCTTTGCCATGGCATATCCGGGCGCCGCCTTCCCGGCAAAGATGATCGTACGGGGAACAACCGCGGCCTTCGGATTCTGCTTTATTCTGTTATACATCGTAATGACATGCAGGGCGTTGAGTAATTGACGTTTATATTCGTGAAAGCGCTTAACCTGACAATCAAAGATTGAATCTATCCGCACCCTGAGACCATTCGCCTTTTCTATGTAGCCTGCCAGTCTCCTCTTGTTCTCCGCCTTTACCTCCCCCCATGCTGCACGGAAGCCTTCCTGTCCGGCAAGCGGCACAAGACCATTCAACTTGTTTAAATCCTTCAGCCACGCATCGCCTATATGACGGGAGATCAATGCGGAAAGCCCTGGATTACATTGTTTTAACCACCTGCGAGGCGTAATGCCGTTGGTCTTGTTATTGAACCTCTCCGGGTATAATTCATAGAAATCCTTCAGTACCTTTTTCTTAAGGATATCTGTGTGCAAAGCGGATACTCCGTTGACTGAGTGGCTGCCCACAATTGCCAGATGTGCCATGCGTAATCTTTTATCCCTGCCCGAATAGGTACAGGCGGGTTCTCCTTCTTCAATCAGTGATACACGGCGTAATCTATCATTGTCCCCCGGGTATTGACGCGCAACCTCCTCCAGAAAACGGCGATTGATCTCGTAAACGATCTGCAGGTGTCTCGGCAACATATACCCCAGGATGTCTACAGGCCACTTTTCCAGCGCTTCTGACATAATGGTATGGTTGGTATAGCCGAAAGTATTTGTTGTAATCTCCCAGGCGGCTTCCCAGGAAACACATTCAATATCAATCAGTATGCGCATCAGTTCCGGGATGGCAATGGCGGGATGGGTATCATTTAACTGTATAGCAACCTTATCCGGAAAACGGTCAAAAGTTTTATAGGTCTTTTTATATCTGCGAATAATATCCTGTAAAGTTGCCGATACAAAGAAATACTCCTGTTTAAGACGCAGCTTCTTTCCCTCATAAATATCATCATTGGGATAAAGGATCTTGGAAATCGTCTCGCTTCGCTGCTTGTCATCTACCGCCCTGATATAGTTTCCCATGTTGAAAAAGCCCAGGTCGAATTCTCTGGTTGATTTTACCGCCCAGAGACGCAGATTGTTCACGGTATTGTTGGCATAGCCGGAAACAGGCATGTCATATGCCATGGCCATAACATTTCCGGTATTTAGCCAATCAGTTTTCAAGATATTATGTTCATCCCTGTATTGATGTACACGTCCTCCAAACTTCACCGGATACAGGTATTCGGGGCGCGCTATTTCCCAGGGAGTTTCATAGCGTAACCAATTATCGGGTGTTTCTACCTGATAGCCATTTACTATTTTCTGATAAAATATTCCATATTCGTAGCGGATCCCGTATCCATATGCGGGTAGTTCACCGGTTGCCATGGAATCCAGAAAACAGGCGGCAAGTCTTCCTAACCCTCCGTTGCCAAGTCCCGCATCCCATTCCATTTCGCAGAGCTTTTCCAATTCTAATCCAAACTCACGCATTGCGCGATGGCATTCATCAAGCATGTTGAGGTTGATCATGTTGTTGCCGAGAACCCTTCCCAGCAGATACTCCATGGACAGATAATAGACCCGCTTGGCATCCTGATCATAATAAGCCTGCTGGGTTGCAATCCACCGTTTCACCAGGCAGTCACGTACAGTATATGCCAGGCTTTTATAAAGATCCAGTTGTGTTGCTGAATAGGCATCCTTCACCAATGTGCTCTCCAAATGCCGTGCAAATGACCTTTTTAAGGACGCTGCGTCAATACATGCATCCTTCGTCAAAACACTTTCCAGCTGCCGAGCGAATGATTTCTTTGGGGCTTTTACATCAGTAGATAATAAGTCTTCTGTTGACTCTGGATTTTTGTATTCTTTCAACATAGCTTTACCATTTGTTTCTTAATTTAATATTTCTTTGTACCTACATTTATATGGCCGTTCAAGCTTAATCTTTTTTATTCATACTGTCTTTAATGACCGAAGAACAGGGTCACAATCTGCTTTTGGCTTAACTCTGAAAAACACGATGTGGTGTCACGGGTTACAAGATGCGGGTTGCGGGTTATTAAGCTATGAGACATGCACAAAATAATTTCACCCTCAAACCAAAGCAAGCTTACACAGAATTAAACAACAAAAATTATTCATGGAAACCAGATTATATTAATTGAAGCCTTCACATTAGGTTCATTTTTTCAAACTCGCAACCGGTAACCTGTAACTCGTAACATTTAATTACTCAACTATTACACCGGCATATCCGACTACCTGGTCGTAATCACCGGTAACTTCTCCGCTGGTTTCATACCTGATTAATTCTGCCTTTGTGGCGGCCCTTTCCTTTGAGCAGACCAGCATTGAGATTACGGGACTGACTCCACACATACTGACATCCAGTTTCCGAACGACTCTATAGAGCCCTTCTTCCCTCAAGGCAACAATTTCTGCTATTGCAGATTTATCTTTCTTATCGGCAGACTGTTGAGACTCATAGTGGGTCATATCCGACGATGCAACAACGAGGGCGTCCGGCCTGATTTTCTTAAGAACATCTCCAATAGATTTGCCAATCATTCTCAATTCCTCAAAATTGCCCGACCTGATTACTATAACGGCAATCTTAACCTGTGGATTATTATATTGCAGGAATGGCAGTATAACTTCAGCGGAGTGTTCGTTTGTATGAGCGGCTTCATTTTTCTCGATCAGTTCACACGAATTGAGTATCTCATTGACAAGTTCTTCGTCTGTTGATGTTTTGCCGAGTGGTGTCCTCCAGCATCCTTCCGGCCAAATGGAATAAGGTGTTCCTCTTCCAGTATGATTTGGCGCCAATATTACAACCGTATCCGGTACATAGATTCTTGAAAAAACGCTTCCCATTACGCTACCGGAATACACATAACCGGCATGTGGAGAGATTGCGCCAAGGACTTTCCGTTTTTCCAGGCTATTGTCCATGTGCGTCTTAAGTACGCTTACTAATTCTTCTTTATTTCCAGGATAAAAACTTCCTGAAGCTATTGGTAGTCTGTCCATTTTACTAGATCCCCCTGGACCTCCCTGCCTGCCCGACCCTTCCCCGCCAGAACGGATTTGTCGGGCTGGCGGGCAGGCAATCATTCTGGCGGGGACGGGAAGGATTTCATCTTTTTTCACTTTTTCTTTGCCATCTATGGCTGGAAAATGAAGCGAATTGAGTTTATCACTGATTTATATTTGTGTCAAAACCTTTTATTTGATAAAATGACTTTTTCCTATAATACAATTATTTAGTGTACGATAACCAAAACTGTAATTTCACGGTTTTTCACAAATCGGTACAGTTTCTTACGTTAACTTTTTTGAAATAAACGATTAGATATGACAACAGCGCTTGCCTTATTATCCGGAGGGCTGGACAGTACTCTGGCCATACACGTAATTAAAAAACAGGGAATTGATGTTATTGCCCTGACCTTTACCACAGTTTTCTGCCTTTGTACATCCAAAGGTAGTTGCAAGCTGGAAGCAGTAAAGGTTTCTGAAAAACTCGGGATACCAGTTAAGGTTATAAATACAACCCGCAGTTTCCTGGAAATCGTAAAGAAGCCAAAACACGGTTACGGCAAAAACATGAATCCCTGTATAGACTGCCGCATAAATATCTTTCGGGCTGCCGGA
>CAKKPF010000006.1 GCA_919901575.1 Candidatus Brocadiaceae bacterium | reverse complement strand
GTGCCGTGGGGTTGCCTGGTCGGAGCCAACTGCCTGGAAAGTCCAACGGAAAGAGAATCGAAAAAGAGTGCACGGCCACTTTTTGCTAATTTAGGAAAGATATGTCATATATAGTTCTATCGAGAAGATATCGACCAAAAACATTTAATGAGATAGTCGGGCAAAAACATATAGTTACTACATTGATAAATGCCATTCAGTCTGACCATGTTGCTCATGCTTATTTGTTTGCCGGTCCAAGAGGGGTCGGCAAGACATCTATGGCAAGGATATTATCAAAGGCCCTTAATTGCCAAAAAGGAACAACCGGCAACCCATGCAACAAATGCTCAACATGTAATAGTATTACAAATGGAAACGATATTGATGTTCTGGAAATAGACGGAGCTTCCAACCGTGGCATAGATGAGGTAAGGAGTATCAGGCAGAATGTAGGGTATGCTCCGGCGGTTTCAAGATATAAAATTTACATTATAGATGAGGTGCATATGCTAACGAAGGAAGCGTTCAATGCAATTCTAAAAACACTTGAAGAGCCGCCTGAACATGTAAAATTTATCTTCGCCACTACCTCACCAAGTCGTGTGCCTGATACCGTACAGTCACGCTGTCAGAGGTTTGACTTTAAAAATATCTCTGTGCCTGATATAAGTAACAGGCTTGCGCAGATTTGCAAAACCGAGAGTATCTCCGCAGAGGAAGAAGTTTTTGAGTCAATCGCAAAATATGCCCGTGGGGGATTAAGAGATTCCGAGTCTATTTTAGACCAGCTCGCTTCATTTTGTAGTGAAAAAATAACATTAAGAGATGTGTACGATATTTTTGGGGTTGTCAGCGAGGAGAAAATTTCAAGTTTAATTAATAGTTTTATTGAAAAAAATCCTGAGTTATCTATAGAAATATTTCATGAAATTATAGAAAGTGGAAGGGATATAGAGGGTTTTATTGATCAACTACTTCTTTATATCCGTGACTTACTTCTTGTTTCAGTTTGTAATAAGGAACGGAACCCGATAAATACTCTATCAAGCGATCTCAATCTATTACGAATGCAATCTTCATCACTTTCTCCTGATACGTTAATGTATATGTTTCAGATAATTTCTGAAGCTAAAACCAAAACAAGGGATATACTTCAACAGAGGATTCTGCTGGAAGTTTTATTTATAAAACTTGCCACTATGGAAGAATTGAAACCTCTTAGTACGGTTTTAGACAAAATAGAAGGAATGAAAAAGATGTTTGAAGGTAACGTAGAGGATGCGGGTAAAATTGTACCCACATACAACGAAAACATTACGGTGCCGGCAAAGACAGAGATAAAAGAAGAGCCTTCTGATGATTATGCAGATACAAATAGAAAAGCAAGCCATGACACTGATTTTGTTAATACCTGGGACAAAGTAATGATAGCGATTCAGGCTGAAAAAAAGACCATTTGGGCCCTGTTAAGGGGTGCCAGGATTTTAAATATTGATGATAATGAAGCGATTGTAGAATTTCCAGGAAATTGCCTTATTCATAAAGAAAGGCTTGAAAAACCTGGAGAAAAGCGGATAATCGAGGGTTGTTTAGCAAAAGTAACTGGAAAGAAGATTCATGTAAAGTTTACAATATCGAAGAATGGTCATAAAATAACTAATAATATAGATGACAGACAAGGACTTGTACAAGAGAGGAAAAACAAGGGATTGGAAGATAATGTAAAAAATGAACCTATGGTAAAGAAAACTATAGAGTTTTTTGACGGCTCAATTGTTAATATAAGAGGAGAAAAAGAATGAAGGGAATGAGTAACCTGGGCAATATGATGAAGCAGATGCAAAAACAGGCGGTTGACATGCAGAAGAAGATGGGTGAGGTTCAGGAAAGCCTTAAGGAACGCATTATAGAAACAAGCTCTGGCGGCGGGATGGTAACCGTACATGTAAATGGAAGACAGGAGCTTTTATCTGTAAAAATTGATAAGGAAGTTGTTGACCCTGATGATGTGCAGATGTTGGAAGATCTTGTATTGGCGGCGGTGTCTCAAGGAATAAAAAAGTCTCAAGACATGTATCAGGAGGAGATGAATAAATTGACAGGCGGTATGAACATCCCGGGGTTATCAAATTTACTTCAATAAATTGCAAAAATGAAATCTTATCCTCAATCTATGCTGAATCTCATGAGAGAACTGGGCAGGATGCCCGGTATAGGCCAGAAAAGTGCAGAAAGAATAGCGCATTACATACTCAAATTGCCTCATGACGAGGCAATGCAATTAGCAATGGCGATACGAAATGTAAAGCAAAATGTCAATTATTGTTCTGTTTGTTGTAATATTGGAGAGACAGACCCCTGTCATATCTGCAGTGATCAAAGACGTGACCATAAGAAGATATGTGTGGTTGAACAGCCAAAAGATCTTTTTACAATTGAAAAAGCCGGTTTCTATGAAGGAGTTTACCATGTTTTGTTTGGGCATATAGATCCTTTAGAGGACGTTGATCCGGAAGATATTAATATAGATAAATTAGTGAATAGAGCCAGGGAGAATAATATTCAGGAGGTGATTATTGCCACTAATCCAAATCTGGAAGGTGATGTCACTGCTATGTACATTCTTGAGCGTTTAGAACCTTTAGGAATTAAAGTTACCCAACTGGCAAGAGGTATGCCGTCAGGAAGTTATTTAGAATATGCAAACTCTGCAGTTATTGCTGACGCAATTCATGGTAGAAAATTAATGCAAAAAGCTTAATTTTCTCAGGATTACAGTTATGAGAGTGGAAACAATATTATCACCCCAACTTCGGCAACAGATGAAATTGGCGCCCCAGGTGATCCAATCTATAGAGATACTTCAGCTCCCCATGTTGGCTTTAGTAGAACATGTACAACAAGAGTTAATGGATAATCCCGTGTTGGAAGAAGTGGTAGATGACGAGAAAGATGAGCCAAAAACTGAAGAACAAAAAACATATGACGAAGAGCTTGCAGAAGGTAAAAACAATGAAGATCCAAATGAGGATGAAGAATTTAAAAGGCTCAGGGAAATGGCGGATGATTGGGGAGACTTTTACTCTCAAACATCTATAAAAAGAGGTGATGCCGGAGATGAACGGGACCGTAAACAGGAAGCATTAGAAAATACCGCCGAGAAATCAATATCTCTTCATGATTATCTCCTTGGACAATTATCGATAATGGAGATACCAGATTCGCTTATGGATATATGTGAAAACATAATTTATAACATTAACGATAACGGATATCTGGCTCACCCTTTGGAAGAAGTTGTTGAATCAATGGAAACCCCCGTAAGTTTGGAACAGGCGAACGAAGCTCTGGAAATCGTACAAAGTATGGAACCTCTTGGTGTAGGAGCAAGGGACCTGAAAGAATGTCTTATTCTGCAACTAGACAAAAGAGACCCTGATTACAATATTGCTAAAGAATTAATTTCAAATTATCTCGAAGAGGTTGAAATGAAAAAGTATAAGCTTATAGCAAAAAAGTTGGGAGATAACCTGGAATTGATTAAAAAAGTAATAGACTTCATTAAAACGCTGAATCCCAAGCCCGGTTCCCTTTTTAGTAACGAACAGATACCGTATGTAACACCGGAAGTCAGAGTGGATTGTGTAGACGGGAAATATGAGGTCACACTCATGGGAGACAACAATCTTCCACGCATTTATATAAGCTCATTTTATAAAGATGTGCTTAATGGGAAAGGTTATGATTTGAATACGAGACGTTATATTCGTAAAAAGATCGAATCTGCCAGATGGCTTATAGATGCTATCGAACAAAGAAAGGGTACATTGTACAAAGTGACGGTAAAAATAGTAGAGATGCAGAAGAAGTTTCTGGAAGAAGGAATTCTTTCACTTAAGACTTTAAAGATGCAGGATGTTGCAGACGCTGTAGGAATTCATGTATCAACCGTAAGTCGTGCTATATCCCATAAATATATACAGACTCCTAAAGGAATTTTCGAAATAAAATTTTTCTTTACAGGAGGGTTTATGAATGCAGACGGTAACATGGAGTCATGGGAAGCGACGAGGCAAAAACTGGCGAAAATAGTAAAGGAAGAAGATAAATTAAGCCCCTTAAGCGACGAGGAGATTGCTGCTAAATTAAGAGAAATGGGGGGTGATATAGCGCGAAGAACGGTAACTAAATATCGAAGAATCATGAGAATCCCTTCATCAAGAAAAAGAAAAGAAGAAGGTTGAAAATTCATTAATTATGTGTCACTAAGAAACATTGAAATTAATTGAAATCATTAAAAATTATATTATGTTCTTAATATTCGCAGTGTGTGTTTCAGGATGTTATACATTTAACAAAAGCCATAACGCCGCACATAACCGTGTATTAAAGAAAGATATGGAATTATTGCACAAGGATGTTGATTCTTTTCTCGGCGCAACAAAGCCATCAATGCTCAGCGAATGAAAAAACTCCCTTTCAAAATACAATTTTGCCTTCCACATAATTTTAAGACATTTCTGCAAAACACTCAATCCAACATAAATCATAGTTTAAGGTTTTAACAATTTGAAACCCTGCTTTTCTTTGCACGGTTATTTCATGGAGACCATTCAATGTCACACGATTTCAATCTTATAATTAAAAACGGCACTGTCGTTGACGGGACAGGTGGCGCTAAGAGAGTTGCAGATATTGGAATCCAGGATAATAAAATTACTTATATAGGCAGTATTAATAACCGATCGAATTGCAATATTATAGATGCAACCGGCTGCGTTGTTGCGCCTGGGTTTATCGATATCCATTCACATAGTGATTTCTTCTGGTTGATTAGTCCAAAGAGTGAAAGCAAAATCTATGATGGTGTCACCACGGAGATTTGTGGTAACTGTGGCATTTCCGCATTTCCACTAAAGGGACAATTACTTGAAAATAAAAGAAAAGGATTCGGCAAATTCGGGTTGGATATAAATTGGAAAACAGCTGAGGAGTTTTTTAAAAAGGCTGATGAAGTGAAGAGTTCTGTTAACAGAGGATTTCTGGTTGGCCATGGTAACATCCGCGCCTGTGTATTGGGGTATGAAAACAGAGAACCGGATAAGAGTGAACTTGTTAAAATGGAAAAAGAATTACGAGATGCGATGGAATCAGGCGCATTTGGCATGTCAAGCGGATTGATTTATCCACCCGGATGTTATGCAAAGACCGTTGAATTAATTGAATTATGCAAAATAGTCAGGGAGCACAATGGTATTTATGCAACACACATCAGGAGTGAAGGAGATGAGATAGAAGCTGCCTTAAGCGAAACTATAAATATTTCTAAAGAGAGTGGAGTAAATACTCAAGTCTCACACATTAAGACATGGGGAAAAAAAAACTGGGGGAAAATAGGTAAAATAAAACAATTACTTGACGATGCCAGGTCCAAAGGGATACCAATCACATGTGATCGGTATCCTTATACCGCAGCGGCAACAGATTTGGATGTAATCTTGCCAGGTTGGGTATATGAAGGAGGAACAGTCGAAGAGAAGAAAAGATTAGGTGATCCTCTTTATAGGAAACGTATTATCAAAGAAATGGAACACGAAGGCAAGAGTCATGAGTTTTGGGGAACTATAATGATTTCATCTGTGTTTAATAAAAAGAATAGAAGTTATGAAGGAAAAACGATTGCCGAGATTGCGGAGGCTTTAAGAGTACTCCCTTTAGAGTTTGTTCTTGATCTTTTATATGAAGAAGATTGCAGGGTTAGCGTCATATTCTTTAATATGTCAGAGGAAAATCTTGCCAAAATACTGAATTGGGACTTTGTAATGATAGGTTCTGACAGCTCGCTTCGTTCTCTAAAAGGAGCATTAAACTACGGAAAGCCGCATCCAAGGGGTTACGGTACATTTTCAAGAGTAATAAGAAAGTATGTAAATGAAACCCCTATTTTTTCTATCGAGGAAGCTGTATATAAAATGACTGGAATGCCGGCTCAAAAGCTGGGCCTGAAGGACAGAGGGTTATTAAAAGAAGGGTTCTTTGCCGATATAACAATTTTTGACCAGAAAACAATTGCAGATAAGGCAACATTTACAAACCCGCATAATTATTCTAAAGGTATCAAGCATGTTTTGGTAAACGGCAAATTAACCATTAAAGATGGTAAGCATGAGGGTGTTATGAATGGTGAAATTCTCAAAAGATAAAATTAGACGTTTCGGGACAGACTACAGTTTCTAACCGTAGCGGAAACCTTATAGGTTTCCACCCTCGTGCCTGCCTGTTACGTATCTGCATGTCTGCCGTGCCCTGTGCAGGCAGACATGAATGTTTGATTCCACAGGTTGTTGAACAATTACGAAAGTGAGCAGTGATTATCATATTGCTATTGACATTAAATTATACTATTATCAAGGATATCTTAAAGTACTAATTATATATTTAATCGGGTTTTTATACCTAAAAGGAGGCTTTTGTGTACAGGAAAAGAAGGAGTATCAGAAAGCGTTTTTTGGCCCTGATGATTACGATATTTGCTTTATCGTTAATCTTGGGATACGTAGGCTCAACAGGTAGCGTTAAAGCGGCAACAGAACCTGGAGAATTAGAAAAGTCTCTAATGCTTGTTTCCGAGGAAGTCAAATTATCAGTTGTGTCTATCACGACTGTGAAGGTTTTCAAACATCCTTCTACGGGAGGGGAAAGGTATCATGGCGAGGAACACGGTAATAGGCGTGACAGGAGAGGAAGTCCGTTTGATTTCTTTGGGGAGGATTTTTTTGACAGATTTATGCCGAAAGCGCCGCCAAAGGGGGAGTTCAAAACACAGAGCCTTGGTTCCGGGGTAATAGTCAGGATCGATGACGGGAAAGGATACATCCTGACCAACAACCATGTCGTTGCGGATATGGACGAGTTGAAGGTTAAGCTCAGCGACAAGAGAGAATTTGATGCAGAAATTGTAGGGACAGACGAACAAACGGATTTAGCCGTAATAAAAATTGAGGGAAAGAATTTGAAACCGGCAAAGATGGGAGACTCCGATGAATTAAAACAGGGCCAGTGGGCTATTGCCATTGGCAATCCTTTTGGCCTCAGTCATACCGTCTCAGTTGGCGTGGTGAGTGCGATAGACAGATCAGGAGTTGGTATTGCAAATTATGAGAATTTCATTCAAACCGACGCAGCAATTAATCCTGGAAATAGTGGAGGCCCATTGGTAAATATCAATGGAGAGATCATAGGTATCAATACGGCAATCTTCACCCGTACCGGTGGTTATCAGGGAATTGGATTTGCCATACCGGTAAACATGGCAAAAACGGTGCTTAGAGACCTGATTGATAAAGGAAAGGTAACTCGCGGCTGGTTAGGTGTCGCCATTCAGAATATGGATGAATCACTTGCGGAACAATTTGGCGTAGAAGTTACCGAAGGGGTATTGATAAGTGATGTGCAGGATGGCTCTCCGGCTAAAGAAGCAGGCTTCGAAAGAGGCGATATATTAATCGGGTATGATAATAAGGAAATAAGTGATGTTAATCGCTTGCGTAACATAGTTGCGCAAACCGAGGTTGACAAAAAGGTTGAAGTTAAAGTCTTGAGAAAGGGAAAGGAAAAGATATTAACAGTGAAAATAGGCGAACAGCCGTCAGATCTGTTTGCTTCAGCGAAATCGTCTATCGATAAAGACATGGGCATGTCGGTACAAAATCTAACCGAAGAGTTGGCCGGCAGTATGGGTTATGAAGGTGAAAACGGGGTAGTTATTTCCTCTGTTGAACCAGGCAGCCCTTCAGCTCAAGCTGATATAAAAGAGGGGGATTTAATAAAGGAAGTCAATCGTCAAAGGATTAATAATGTGAAAGAGTTCCGTGAGGCTTTGAAAGGTATTGACAAAGGAAAAGATATCCTGTTATTAATAAGAAGAGGCATGCATACACGTTTTGTGATAATTAAGAGTAAGTGATGTAGAAGGATTTTCTAGGCAAACTATTTGACTGAAGTGTTATAAAAAGGTACTTTTTAAATGGCTCTTTAAGACTATCTGCAAGGATGTCTTAAAGAGCCTATTTTATTTTGCAATCTTTAGCATTATCAACCGTCTCTCGCAATAATTTATATAACAATGTAAGTTGTCGAATTTCCGAGCGTTTAATTATTCCAAGAAGGTTGTTTAGTTCAAAGCTAAAATAGCCTATCCCCTGATACATGTTACATTATAATTGCCTGACTTTAAATAAATGACATTACTTAACAGACTCAAGAGGGAGATTTTCTATGCTTACATTGACAATGTCAGACAGACTGAATCTCTGGCTGACATCTAATACTTCTATCCCTATTAACCCTCCTTTGTTGTCAAAATCTACTACAACGCCTTCTTCTACCTCTTTAGACTTTGCCACGAAACTTTCTTTAAAGTATACATAAATTGCATCCGCCTTCTTACTATATTCTATCTTCACATTTTTACTCCTTTTGTCTTATCTACTGCGCTGATAACAAGGATTTTATCTTGAAATTCTTTATAGGTTACTTTTATATACTTTGTCCCAATTGCCTTAAACATGTTAGATTTGATTCTTAAAATAAGTTCTGTCTTTGTAACCCAGTAAAAGTCCTGGAACACTTATGTCTTCATAGATCTCTTCCCAATGTAATCCGGTTCCTCCTCCGCTCATTTCATATTTTTCCCTTTGCTCAGGAGTTGCATTAAGTAATCTAGGAAAATATGAGAGGGGAATTGACAGTTGTCTTTCATCAGTTAGACCGACCCACATATTCCCCCTATCAAACCAAATCTTTTTTGCTGATACTTCAAATGCCAAAGTGCTCATGCCATTTCTCCTTGATTAAAGCGGTGTTTTCTTCTATCTATTCTTTGGCCGTATGCTGAGAATCTTCAAAGAGAGGCGAAAGGTCTTGCAGCCTTTTGATTATTGGCGCCAGTTTTTCAAGAATGTAATCGATTTCATCATCAGTGTTGTATCTGCTTAAGCTAAACCTGATTGTGCCCCTGCTTGTAGCAGGAGGAACTCCCATAGCCTGCAGGACATGAGATGGTTCTGCGGAACCTGTTGTACATGCGGAACCTGAAGAAGTTGCAATACCGGCCATATCAAGTAATAGCAGGATCGCTTCTCCTTCAATATATTCGAAACTTACGCTGCTTGTATTGGGCAGACGGTCACTATCTTCTCCATTTATTATCACATTCGAAATTTTGTCTTTAATACCTTTTTCCAGTTTATCCCTGAGAGACTTTACCCTTGTTTGCTCTTCTTTTATAAATTTCTCTGCTAATTCGCAAGCCTTGCCCAGCCCGATTATATAAGGAACGTTTTCTGTCCCGCTCCTTCTATTATCTTCCTGGTGGCCGCCAATAATCAAAGGGTCAATTCTTACTCCTTTTCGTATGTATAATACACCAATCCCCTTTGGTGCATGAAGCTTGTGGCCTGAGAGTGACAGGAGATCAATATGACTGTTTTTAAGATTTATGGGAATCTTACCAATTGCCTGAACCGCATCACAATGAAAAAGAACCCCTTTTTCTTTAACTATTTTACCTATTTCTTCTATGGGAAATATGACGCCGGTCTCATTGTTCGCATGCATGATCGAAACAATAGCCGTGTTATCCTTTATGGAATCTCTTAACTCGTCAAGATCAAGCATTCCATCCTTATCGACACTAAGTTCCGTTACTTCATAGCCTTGCTTTCCAAAATATTTGCACACATTTAAAACGGCCGGGTGTTCTACCTTGGTTGTGATGACATGTCTTTTTCTCGGACTTGCCTCTAACGAACAGTGTATGGCATTATTATTACTCTCAGTTCCACAACTCGTAAATACAATTTCCGATGTATCTGCTCCCAGAATGTTTGCGACTCTTTCTCTGGCAAGGTCCATCTTGTTCGCAACTTGTCTTCCAAAAGTATGTATACTTGAAGGGTTGCCGTAGTATTCCTTAAAATACGGCATCATTTCTTCCATAACCTCATCGTCAACACGCGTTGTAGCGTTATTATCAACGTAAACTAACTTCATTTAGTAACTCTCCACTCAATATAAATCTGTGCGTCTATGTTCAAATAAAGGTATCTCTGCCCTTACCTCCTCCAGTAAGCTTAAATCAATCTCAGCCGTAATCACATTCTCTTCGTCTTTTGCTTTTGCCAGAACCCTTCCCCACGGATCCACTATCATGCTTTTTCCATAGCAGGTTATATTATTAGGGCTGGTGCCTATCTGATTTGCGGCAACCACAAAAACCTGATTTTCAATGGCACGAGCCTTAATCAAAGGTTCCCAGTGATATTCTCCGGTAGTTGACGTAAATGCGGAGGGAATAAAAATAATCTTTGCTCCGTTTAATGCCAGAGACCTGAAAAGCTCGCAAAAACGCAAGTCGTAGCAAATACTCAGGCCGGCTTCAACACTGCCCATATTAACAGTAACTATTTTCTGGCCTGCGACTACGTTCTCTGATTCTTTATATCTTATCTTGCCCTGTATATCAACATCAAAAAGATGAATCTTTGCATACTTTGCCAGGATTTCGCCGCTTTTTCCGACTATTACGGATGTGTTATGAACCTTGTTCTTTTCAACCTTCTCAAATATACTCCCGCACACTATATAAATTCCGTGCGTTCGTGCTTTACCAGATAAAGAATTAATAGTATCGCCCGGTATCTCTTCTGCATTTTCTACCATGATCTTTGTATGGCCGCAGCAGTTAAACATCTCCGGCAAGACGACAACATCTGCGCCATCTTTAACGGCGTTATCAATGAACCTGCTTGCCAGTTTCAAGTTTCTTGCCTTGTCCTCGTTTGCACAGAACTGGACGGCGGCGACTATGAATTTGCTTCCTGATCCATTTTCTAATTTAGTCATAATTTACTGCTAATTACATTCATGACTTGATTTGTCACTTTCTTGAAAAATTCATTTCTAGCGTTAATATCCGCAAATTCATGTTTGTCAATTGTAATTGGCTTATGGTAGTAAACGGATATTTTCCCGGGACGCGGTAGCAGTCTATGTCTTGAGAATGTCTCATAAGCTCCAACTATCGTGACCGGAACAATCCTGGCATTAGTTTTAAGCGCTAACCGGACAATACCTAATTTAAGATTTTTGACCTTTCCGTCACCGCTTCTCTCTCCCTCCGGAAAAATGATTAATGCCTTATTCTTAAACAAGGCGCTAATGGCGTTAATATAAGCGCTCTTGTCGGCGCTTGTCAATTCTACCGGGAAGGCGCCAAAAAAACGTATTACGCTTCTCAGGATAGGAATGGTAAAAAGCTTTTCCCATGCCATAAATTCTATATCTCTGTCTACTCCTGTGCCAACAATTATTGGGTCATAAAAACTTATATGATTGGAAGCTATAATAACAGGTCCGGTAGCAGGGACGTTTTCACTGCCGTGAAATTCAATCCTGTGAAAAACCTTGAAATAGACCATTGGTATCAATCGTGCAAGTTTAAATTTAAGATTTGAAAGAAACAATTGACACCCGCCCTGTACCACAGTAAAATTCCAAACATACTAAACCAGCTAATACTTGAGTAACTATCAATATTTTACCATAACTAAAAGATTTCATATAATCTTGTTACAAAAAACACTGGAAAATGTTATTCTATTCCATACCCTTAATAAATCAAGAGTAAACCCATCCATACTTCCATCCTTTTTCAAGGGGGGGGGGTTATGGTTCGATAAACTCACCATGCTGAGCCTGTCGAAGCAAGGGGAATTTGTCAACCCGACTGAGTCGGGTCTGAGGCTGGCTAACAGGGTCGTCCTCAGGCGACAGGCGACTTTCTATTATTTGGCGAGAAAAAAATGCTTAAAGAAAAAATAGGATTCATTGGTGGCGGGAAAATGGGTGAAGCGCTGATTAAAGGAGTCCTCAGGGCAAAACTGAGTTCGGCAGATAAAATTATCGTCAGTGATGTGGATAAAAAGCGTTGTCAAATACTCGAAGAAGATACAGGGATAAAGACTACACAGGAGAACAAAAAAGTAACATCCAGTTCTGACGTTATGATCCTTGCCGTCAAGCCAAATGTAATGGGTAGTATTCTTGAAGAATTAAAAAGCGATATTACTCCAAAACATTTAGTTGTTTCTATAGCGGCAGGAATACCATTGGACTTCATAGAATCCTTTTTAAACGAGGGATGTCGGGCTGTCAGGGTTATGCCTAACACGCCGTGCCTTGTGGGTGAAACTGCTGCAGGGTATGCCCTGGGGAAAAATGCTACCCGGCATGATGGGGAACTGGTTGGTCAAATCCTTAATGCTGTAGGTAAATCTTTTTTACTGGAAGAGAAATACCTCGATGCCGTTACTGGATTAAGCGGCAGCGGCCCTGCTTTCATTTATATGGTTATTGATGCGCTGGCAGATGGAGGGGTTAAGATGGGCCTGCCAAGAGAGGTGTCAACAAAACTCGCCGCTCAAACTGCATTTGGCGCTGCAAAGATGGTATTAGAGTCTGGCATGCACATAGGCGAACTCAAAGACTTTGTCACCTCTCCGGGCGGGACAACAATAGAAGGCCTTCACGCGTTGGAAAAAGGCGGTCTCAGGAATGCCCTGATAAATGCCGTTGAAGTCGCAACTAAAAAATCAAAAAGACTGGGTAAGGTATTTTCAAAACGCAGCAAATAAGACAGGCTTGTTTAACTCGTTCCCATGCTCAGTCAATTCAAACACCATAAAAACAATACCACATTGTGTGATGTTGATAAGTTATCTTAAATAATTATTATTCCTTTTGCAAATACTACAGCAATTTCAAAAGAATATGTGACAGATTCGACCATGTTTTCTGCTCTCGTTCTGACCCAGACAAAAAGGTTGGAGATATATTAGGCGCAATTTCATACAAAATTTCATTGAATAAATACTTTCGGTAGTAAAAAGGTGAATGGTATCGTTACAAATGGAAGGAGATGCATTTAATTAGAATTTGAGGAAGTAATCACTTTATTTTTAGACCCTTCATTTCTTATAAAAGGGGGAGTCAATGTCAGATCGCGAATTATTATTATCGGTTGTCAGGAAGATGGTTGAGGACGACTATGAAAAACTGGCCAGAGTAATGGAAGGATTGGATGAATCTGAAGTATTGAATGTCATGAAAGTTCTTCCACATGCTTTATCCGCGAAAGTTATCTCTGTTCTGCCTCCAAATCTTGTAGCGACTCTTTTGATACAATTACCATCTGAATTTCTTGAAAAGATTATTGATAGCCTAGATCCTCAAAAGATCAGTGACATAATTCTAAGCTTGCCAGAGGAACTTAGATGTAATTTGCTGGAGAAAACTTCTACAAAGAAAAAGAAACTTATCAGAGAGTTGCTTACCTTCCCGGAAGACAGCGCCGGGCGCATTATGAGCAGAGATTATCTGGCATTCCATGTGGATTTAAAGGTAAAGGACGTAATTAATAAGATTAAGGCTATGGCTCGCAGGAAAGCATCATTTTATTATGCCTATGTGGTTGATAGCGACAATAAGTTAATCGGGGTATTGCGTATGTTTGACCTGATTGCTGCGTCGAGGGAGGCAACCCTGGAGTCAATTATGAAAAAGGATATTTATACTATAGATAGCTTTTCAAGTAGAGAGCACGTTGCCAATGATTTAAAAGCGCAAAAATATTCCACAGCGCCTGTTGTGGATAGTCAGAATCGTCTGCTGGGAGTTGTGAAGGCAGAAAAATTAATCCAGGAGGCGCGCGAAGATGTAGCCGAAGATATTCAAATGATGGTTGGAGTGGCGCCTGAGGAACGCACATTTTCGTCTATATGGTTTTCTCTTCGCAGACGTTTGCCATGGCTTCATATAAATCTGGCAACAGCCTTTGCCGCCGCAGGTGTCGTTGCCATCTTTGAGGATATCATCCACCAGATAACTGCATTAGCAATCTTTTTACCAGTGGTTGCGGGACAGGGAGGTAATGCGGGCGCACAGACCCTTGCTGTTGTTATGAGAGGGCTGGTAATGCGGGAAATCCCCAGGGGCAGGTTTAAAAGCTTGCTCATCAAGGAAGCCGGCCTGGGCGCGCTTAACGGAATTATTATTGGTCTGGTAACAGCCCTGATTGCCTGGCTATGGAAGGCTAATCCGTTTCTGGGAATAGTAGTCGGTTTAGGAATGATAGTAAACATGATTACAGCTGGTGTAGCCGGGGCGGCCATTCCAATCGTGATGAAAAAATTTGGAGCAGACCCTGCTCAATCATCAAGTATTATCTTAACAACAATTACTGACGTAGTAGGATTTTTTGCATTTCTAAGTTTTGCAGTAATATTCCAGAAATATATCATATAGCCATAAACATAAGTCACTGCTACACAATATTATAGTAGTCGAATGTCGTGCCTGAAGCAGTCGCCTGTCGCCTGAGGACGACCCTGAAGCAGCCCACATATCCGCCATGGCGGTCATGCCAGAGGCAGATCCGCTTAGGCGGAGATTCGCCTTGGCAAACTTTAGCCTGCGTTTCACATCATCAGATGGGTGTATGCGGGATTATCCGTCTGATTTTAGTAATGAATCCCGTAAAATAAAAGGAGGTTTGTTATGTCATTAATAAAATGGGATCCATGGCGTGAGATCGAGGATATGTTTGACCGTTACAACAGAGCGGTTGGTTGGCCTC
>CAKKPF010000005.1 GCA_919901575.1 Candidatus Brocadiaceae bacterium | reverse complement strand
GATCCCGCTTATTCAGAAAGTTGATCCTGCGCTTAACGCCATTCAGGGACTTGTGATCGTCCCGACTCGTGAGTTGTGTATACAGTATGTGGCTGAGATTCATAAGATAGCGTCAAAGACTAACGTGGTTTCTTTTGCGGTGTACGGTGGTTTTGATAAAGAGATAGAGATCGCCAAGCTTAAACATGAAGTACATATTCTCGTCGCAACACCGGGCAGGCTCCTTGATTATTTGTACAGTGGGATACTCTCTTTTTCTCATGTGAAATGTGCTATCCTTGATGAGGCGGATGAACTTTTAAAGGTAGGATTTCTTGAAGATATTGAATTTATCTTGTCGTGTATCCTGCATAAACATCAGACGCTCCTTTTCTCAGCTACAATGCCTGATGATATCAAAACACTCGCTCACGACTGTCTGCGTGATCCCCGGCATATCTCCCTTATTGCAGAAAGGCCGGCGCCGGAAAGTATTGAGCATTATTTTGCCTATCTCCACCCGAAACACAAACAGACGGAACTCATCAAGTATATTAAGGGAGAGGATGTTAAACAGATGCTAATTTTTTGTAATGCCCGTCATATGGTAGATAAGCTGTTTCACGATATCCGGAAAGAATTGAACAGTATTGAGTATATACATGCGGGGCTCAGCCAGGAGAAACGTTCTTCGATTTTTGCGCGGTTCAAAACAAGAAAGGTACGCTACCTTATTGCCAGTGATGTTGCCGGAAGAGGGCTTGATTTTTCACATGTTTCGCATGTGGTTAATTGGAATTTACCGAGAGGCAACGAGCAGTATACACATCGTACCGGGCGCACCGGACGCATGGGGAGAAAGGGAAAGGCTTTAACCTTTATAACCAAAAATGATATTCCTAACCTTAGCGATCTTATCTACAAAAAAAAGATAACTCCATGCTGGATCGGAGAAGATCCGCTTAAAGAAAATAACACACAACAAAAACGGAAAACTCGAAAAAGAAAAAGATCTTTTCGCCCATACTCCGGTAAGGGAGAAAGGAAAACAGAATAAAGGAGATGTTCAAAATAATAATTTAAATCTGATAGTCCACTTCATATTTTTCCACCTTGCCTTTATGTTTAAATATAAGGTAAGGTGAATCAAACGTTACTGTCGTATACGGCGGAACCGATCGTGTCAACCAGACATTCCCTCCTATCACAGAGCCTTTTTGAATAACCGTGTCTCCTCCAAGGATTGTGGATCCTGCATAAATGGTAACATCATCCTCGACCGTAGGGTGCCTCTTTTTGTTTGATTTCCTGATTTTATCAACATTAGACAAACTAATGGCTCCTAATGTGACATGATGGTAGAATTTTACGTTTTTACCAAGTACAGACGTACATCCAATTACCACGCCGGTTCCATGGTCAATAAAAAACCCCGGTCCTATTTTTGCCCCAGGGTGAATGTCTATTCCAGTCTTCTCATGGATGAATTCACTCATCATCCTGGGTATATAAGGCACCTTTTGCAACTCCAGAAAATGTGCCAAACGATAAACTAATATTGCCCGAACGGATGGATAACTCAATATTACCTCAAAGTAACTGGTTGCGGCAGGGTCTCCGTCATATGCGGCCTTGATGTCCAGATTCATTACTTCTCTGATTTGAGGGATGTTTTCAAGTAAAAGATATGAAATTTCAACGGCATAGTCCCAACACTCTCCTTCTGTACGGGTACAGTCAATACCCTCTTTACATTCGTGTCTTAAACTCTTTTGTATTAAATCAGACAAACATTCCAGTGCATTAGAGCATTGGGCCAGAAGATATCCATCCAGATGATTTTTGTCACTGGTTGCTTCCTCGTAAAAACCCGGAAACATAATTGTTGATAACAATTTTACCAGTTTCCCGACCTCCTTTTTCGATGGGAGATTGGGTTCGTCCAGATGGTTGATACCGCCGTGTCTCTCGTAAGAATCTATAATAGCTTTGGTAATATGACTCAACCGGGCCTCATTCTTTTTGCTGCTTATTGAATTATTCACTTTATTCCTTTTCTACGGCCTTAAATAGATCAGTAGATATATAACGTTCTCCGGTATCCGGTAATACTACCAGAACATTCTTGTCAGGCCCCGCATCTCTGGCAACCTTTAACGCTACATGCATATTTGCACCGGAAGAAATGCCGCAGAAGATGCCTTCCTCCTTTGCAAGACGCCTTGCCATGCTGAACGCTTCATCGCTGGAAACCAGGCGGACTTCATCAACCACGTCTTTATTGTAAATACCAGGCACGAATCCCGCTCCGATTCCCTGAATTTTATGAGGACCCGGGGCGCCTCCTGACAGGACTGGAGATTCCTTAGGTTCTACAGCTATATTTTTTATGTCTTTGAAATGTTTCTTAAGCACCTCACCTGCCCCGCTTACAGTACCGCCGGTTCCAACGCCTACTACAAAATAGTGTAATTCTTTCCCCTTAAAATCTTCAACTATCTCAGGGCCGGTTGTTTCACGATGAATTTGCGTATTGGCAGGATTATCAAACTGCTGTGGTTGGAAATACCCTTTTTCTTTAACAAGCTCTTCTGCCTTTTTAACAGCGCCTCTCATACCTTTTGGTCCTTCGGTCAGGACAATTTCAGCTCCAAAATATCTGAGAAGAGCGCGTCTTTCAAGGCTCATGGTCTCCGGCATTGTAAATACAGCCTTGTACCCTCTGACTGCGGCTACCATTATCAGTGCAATCCCTGTATTACCGGATGTAGGTTCTACTAAAGTATCTCCCGGTTTCAGCAAACCCTTCTTCTCCGCATCCAGTATCATTGCCAGGCCTATACGGTCTTTTACACTGCCGGCAGGGTTGAACATCTCTAACTTTCCATAAATGTTTGCGCACTTCCCGTCAGGTATCTTATTTATTCTTACAACGGGTGTTCTTCCAATAGTCGCAAGAATATCATCGTAAATAGGCATTTTCCCCTCCTAAAAAAATTAATTAACGATCGTATTTGGTCAAAATCAAATGGAGTTATGTACCCTTCTTTTCGGAATGATTCCGGTGTTAACGTCCGTAATTCCCGCAAAAGCGGGGTTTATACACTTGTTAAACTGCATGATACTCCACTTGATATTGAGCAATGGCTAACGGTATTCTAATCAAAAAGTTAAGTGTTTAGAGATTTGTCGGGTTCGCTCCCGTTTGCGTTGACAGCATTTTACTTCTCTCTATAGATTGTAAAGCTAAGTATTGATCGCCAAATTTCTTCAAATTTTCCAACTCGGTGTCAAATTGTGCAAAATGACGCTCTTCATCCATAACAAGTTCCTCGAAAAGCTTTCTTGAAACAGAATCGGCATTTGATCCACATTCCATTGCCAATTTATTATAGTCATTGATACTTTGCTCTTCCATAGATTTAGCCAGGATCAGCATGTCTGCAACATCGTGAATCTTTTCTGTCTTGCATGATGCCTGTATTTCCACATCGCCTTTAAGAAATAGAATCCTTTCCGCCAGGCGTTCAATATGCAGCATCTCTTCTATCGCAGTTTTTCTGAAAAGGTTAGCCAGCAGATCAAATCCCTGGTTATCACAATGAAAATGGAAATACATATACTGGTGTACTCCACTTAATTCCTCAGATAATGCTTTATTCAGCGGTTCTATACTTTTTCCGTACATGAATACCTCCCCTGTTAACACTGGAAATGTAATGAAGAAACATAACGTAACCCTCATATATATTACGGATGATATATTTTATTCTTTATTAGTTAACTATCAACCTATTTATTTTACAAAATCTGAAATAAATCATCTTAATAACACGAAATAAGCTGGACGGAAAAAACTATTCACAAAATATCCATTTCTTGAGAAAACAGGTTCGTGAAATATTGTCTTGATGAGGACATTGATCCCTGAGATAGGTGACTAAAGATCCAACCGGCATGGTACATTAAACGATTGATTTTCTGAAGAAATAACAGCATAAAGCCGTAAAAGCTACCGGCACTGCTGAGCCTGTCGAAGTAAAACACTTGCAACTCAAGTTGGTATGACCAATCAGAGGTTCAAGAAACAAGGGGTAATTTCTATCTATGAAGTTAAGGGGTCTAGTCTGCCGATAGCCTATCTACTAAACAATTGTTGATTAAAATAATATATCACAGTTAAGCCAACAGCAGACTTGATAATCGTATAGCAGTCAACTTCATTTTTCTACTAGGAACATCGTTACACATCACATAAATATATATACTTTTTATTTCTTTTAAAGGAATGTGGTAATCTTCTACAAAATCTCCATTAGGTTTACATTTATATATAAAATGTAGTGTTTCAGGCTCTATTTCTTCTGCGCGGTGACAAAGATGAAGAAGGCTTGATTCCTGTGGTCTTAGATCAAAAGGTGAAGATAAATATTTAATATGTTGGGGATCAATATCCATTTTGGGCAATATACCTCTCCTAGCGTAATTATTATTTTTATTGCTCATGGGTTTTATTTCCCACGTCAAAGTAACATTTTGGGCATTTTTTTTCTATTATTAATAACCCTGATGGAAAGTATTTTTAAATTAACTGACAAACCCCCATTGATTAATATTTCTCTGGCTTTTTTGACTTCTTCTTTAGCCTCATAAAATTCAAATTTGACTTTAAATTTACGTTTGAACGAAAGAGATAAAAGAGATAACTCTTTCACTATATCATAGATATCCTTAATAATCCCCATTGCTTATCCCTTGTGCCTAACGAAAAAGCTAAGTTGCGCCCAACAAAAGTAGCAACCAGGTTTGAATAAGATAAACTGTCTATGCT
>CAKKPF010000004.1 GCA_919901575.1 Candidatus Brocadiaceae bacterium | reverse complement strand
GCTTTGCAGAAATAAAATCTTCGGGCACTTTAAGTAAGAACAAAGAAATCGACTTAAACATGCTTTTGGCAAGTGATATTGAGAAAATCACGCAGAATCTCCAAAGTATTGTATCGCTGCCTCAAGGCTTAACCATTAATGGAAAGATTGCTGCAGAAATTAATGCAAATGGCTCTGTAGAAAAAGAATTAAAACTAAGCGGAACAACCATTTTACACGATATAAATGCAACCGGAGGACCTCTTAAAGATAAGAGGATATCTAATCTTGACCTTAAGTTTATGCATACACTAGACTATAAAATCAAGGAAGATGCTGTTAATATTGAACAAATGGATATCGTATCTGATTTCCTCAAAATGGAATCAAAAGGAGGAATAGCAAATCTAAGCAAGGAAATGAATATTGATTACGAGCTTTTCCTGAACATGGATTTGGACAAGACAACTGCTCTTTTTGCCGGAATGTTCCCTCCGGACATAAACATGATGGGAAAGGGTATTGTTGAGCTGGGCATAAACGGAAAGCTGTCAGCACAAGAAAATGATAGTCTACCCGCCAGAACGACACCTCCCCGAACAGGTGCCGGTCCCCGCCAGAATGACACTGTCGGGCTGGCGAACGGCGGTGTCAGGCAGGCAGGCGGGTTGTCAGGCTGGTATGAACAAATGAATCTCAGTGGAAGTGTGTCTGTAGATACAATCAAATATGATGCATACGAAATAAAAGATTTCAAATCCAGGTTCCTCCTGGATGATGGGTTTTTCACGACAAAGGATTTCGCTTTTAAATTAAACGAAGGCCCGGGTACAATATCGGCAAGCGCAAACCTTAAGGAGGAAAAACCTTCTTTAGTTTTTGATATGAAATTGTCAGACGTGTTTATTAATCAGAATATGGATTTACTTGCATACATAGTCCCTGTCCTTGCAGCGCCGGACGGCAAAATATCGGGTAAACTAAGTATGATGTTCAACGCAAAGGGCAATGGGCTGAACTGGCAGGATGATTTAAGTAAAAGCCTTAATGGCCAGGGAGAAATTGATATTAAGGACGGCTACATAAAAGGAGGCAAGATAACATCCAAAATCCTCCAGACTTTTGGTAAGGCGGAAGAATACGAATTTGATAATATCTCTACCAAGTTTGTAATTAACGATAGCAAAATATCTAACGATGATATCAGCATCAACGGCAAGGATTTTGACATTGGTTTATCAGGGTGGACTTCATTCGACGGGCAATTAGAATATTCTGCAGATGCTGAGGCAGTAGGAAAACTTATAGGTGGGGATGCCAATAGAATACTCGGGGGTATGAGCAAGGGCACAAAATTGCCAATAGTAATCACGGGGACAATAAACAAGCCAAGACTCGCATTTAAATGGCCAAAACCACAAGAAATTGGTAATATCCTGCAAGGAATATTAGGAAGTTCAGGAGACTCAAAACAACAAACTGAAAGTACAAAAGAGCCAACACCGGCAGAGACCAAAGAAACAGAAACAGAAAAAGAAGCACAGCCGAAGAAGAAAATGGAGAATGTCGTAGATAAGCTCTTTAAAGATATTTTTAAATAAATTAGCACCATTTCCGCCAAAAGAAGTATCATGTAGGTGTTTGCTAATTTATAGCAAGACCACTGATGGACGGCATATACATGTTCAGTGTAGTTATCCATCCCGTCCATTGTTGAAAATAATAACTGTATATGACCCAGATCCAGAATTATGGATTAATTTTGAGACTCGGAGGTAAATTTATGAAGTGTGATCTTTGCGGTGGTACAGTAGTAGATCGGGAAGTTTCCTATACTATTGAGTTTGAAGGTCGTCTGCATATTGTAGAACACGTACCAGCTAAAAAATGTCTACAATGTGGAGAAAGATTATATTCACCTGAAACAGTAGAGAAGATTCAGAAGGCTATCTGGCAAAAACGAAAACCGGATAGAGTTATTGAGACACCGGTTATTGATTATGTGGCTATTGGATAGTATTAACCGTCATGGCCAATACACTATATATATGCTTTCCAATTACAAATCATGTTTTGAAGAGCGAAACAAAGATAAATCATCAATCGGCCTGACTAGCCGTTCGGACGGCCGGAAAGGAACTAATTAATGAACTGGCTCGATTTTACTTTGATAGGCGTTGTAGCTACAGGGACTGTCCTTGGAATATTGACAGGCCCTCTCTGGCAAATTTATCGAATTTCTTCAGTTGCACTATCTGTAGCGGCCGCTTTCTTACTCCATAATCTACTCGGACGTATATTAAATGGCATATTCAGCCCAAAAATATCTGATGTATTAGGGTATGCAGTCACTTTCGGCGTTATCTTAATAATAACATATGCAATAGGTAACCTATTCAGAAAGTTTCTTACAATAAGGAAGTTTGGAATAAGCGGAAGAATTATTGGAGGAGGTATCTCGTTTACAAAAACGGTATTAACGTGTTGTATAGTTATAGCAGGTATTTCATTTTTGGGGAACGACCAGACAGGGGAAGCAATTACCAATTCCATGATCGCAAATAAGCTTGACATGGGAACAAAGAAAGTTATTTCCAGGATTCCCCTGGACATTAAAGATATGTCAATGATTGAGAAAAAAATTAGTGAGGAAAAACAAAAATTAATTACTGAGGGGAGTAATCAATGGCAAAGTTACAAAAACCGGAAAGCCCTGAACAGGGGAAAATAGAGGTAAGCAAAAAGGAACAGGCGCTGGACAGAGCGGTATCACAGATTGAAAGACAATATGGCAAAGGCACAATAATGCGTCTCGGAGCAGACGAGAAACTTGATGTGCCGGTAATATCAACAGGTTCGCTCTCTCTTGATCTAGCCCTCGGTGTGGGTGGAGTGCCGCGTGGAAGAGTAATAGAAGTCTTTGGGCCTGAATCTTCAGGAAAGACTACACTGACACTTCATATCGTTGCCAATGCGCAAAAAAACGGCGGCACTGCTGCCTTTATCGATGTTGAGCATGCCCTTGATCCAGACTATGCAAGAAGGCTGGGCGTAAACCTTGACAGCTTACTTGTAAACCAACCCGATACAGGAGAACAGGCGCTGGAAATCGCAGAACTCTTAACGAGAAGCAATGCAGTTGACGTAATTGTCGTTGACTCCGTCGCTGCTCTTGTACCAAGAGCAGAACTTGAGGGACAGATGGGCGACTCACATGTCGCATTGCAGGCCAGACTTATGTCACAGGCGCTCAGAAAACTTACCGCAGTAATCTCAAAATCAAAGACGTGCCTCGTATTTATCAATCAGATACGCGAAAAAATAGGAGTGATGTTTGGTAACCCGGAAACAACACCCGGCGGAAGAGCGCTGAAATTCTATTCCTCTGTCAGGATTGACATCCGCAGAATTGGCAGTATCAAGGATGGCGACCGTATTATTGGAAACCGGGTAAGAGCTAATGTGGCAAAGAATAAAGTCGCTGCTCCATTCAAGAAGGCGGAATTTGACATAATGTTCAACCAGGGCATTTCAAGGTCTGGCGATATTGTTGACCTTGGCGTTGAAAAACAGGTAATAGAAAAAAGCGGCACCTGGTTCTCCTATGGAGACATGCGGCTGGGACAGGGGAGAGAAAATACCAAGAAATTTATCGACGGCAAGCCTGAGTTACTCAAAGAGATTGAACAGGCAGTAATCACAAAGATGGCGGCAGACAAATGAAACCCATTGACTCATTGGATTAAATGGAGTAAAATATTTTTGAGTTAATGCTATAAACCTAAAGAAACGATATTTGAGGTGATAAGATGATTGGTATTTCAAAGCTGTATTGCGGCACCGTTGAACCTTCCGATGCACTGAGGTATGGCAGGGATTCAAGCAAACTGCCTTCACATCTTTTGCAATTTTCCAGGGATAAGAAGCCCGTAGTTGTATGGAATGTCGGGCAGAGATGCAATTTAAAATGCATACATTGCTACTCTCAATCAAATGATATTGAATATCCGGGTGAACTAAATACAAAAGAGGCAAAGGCTATGCTTGACGGCCTTGCAGAATACGGCGCGCCGGTAATTCTTTTTTCAGGGGGCGAACCTCTAATGAGAGAAGATTTAATGGAGTTAATAACATACGCCCGTAATAAAGGTTTAAGAGCCGTTATAAGCACAAATGGAACCCTGATTACCGTAGAAAAAGCAGAAGAATTAAGAAAGTTCGGGCTTTCGTATGTTGGGATAAGCCTTGACGGTTTAAGGGAAACCAACGATAAATTTCGCGGTATTGAAGGAGCCTTTGACGATGCACTGCAGGGAATCAGGAATTGCCTGAAATTAGGGATAAAAGTAGGCCTCCGCTTCACCATTAATAAAAGGAACGCCCAGGATATTCCCGGAATATTCGAACTGATTGAAAAAGAAAAGATTCCAAGGGTCTGTTTTTATCATCTGGTTTATTCAGGCAGAGGTTCCAGGTTGATCGAAGAGGATTTGACACATGAGGAAACCCGCAACGTAGTTGACCTGATTATAGACAAGACGAAGGAGGCTCACGATCGCGGAAATAAGATAGAGGTTTTGACGGTAGACAATCATGCCGACGGTCCATATATATATCAGAGATTGCTCAATGAAGACCCAGAGAGAGCGGCTGAAGTGCTTGAACTGCTGAAGTGGAACGAGGGAAACAGCTCCGGGCAAGGACTTGCCTGTATAAGCTGGGACGGTGCCGTACACGCTGACCAATTCTGGAGAGAGTATACATTCGGGAATGTGCGTGAACGAAGATTCGGAGAAATCTGGGAGGATAAATCAAATTCCCTCCTGGCAAAACTAAAAGATAAAAAGCATTATGTTAAAGGCCGATGTTCCAAGTGTAAGTGGCTTGATATATGTGGCGGAAACTTCAGGGCGCGTGCAGAGGCATACTATGGCGATAAGTGGGAACCGGATCCTGCATGTTACCTGACAGATGAGGAAATCGGTTTACTTGTGGATGAGCCTTTAACGGTAAAATAAGAGTTCACTGCAAAAGTAGGGGGCGTATTGTCGTGCCGAAGGACAGACCTGCCTCTGGCATGGTAATACGCCCCTACAGTACAACAAAATTACAATTCTAGTCAGAAATCCCCATCATTTGCTTTCTAAAAAATAATAACTTTGCAACCTTTTCGCCTTTTTTGCGGTGAAAGATATAATCAGGATGAAATTGTCATTTGGACAAACGTAATTGCCCCTTCATAGGCGATGCCTACAAAGTCAAAACCGTGATTCTCGGTTTTACAGTATCTATCGTAATTCTTTGTTTTAGGTCACCTTACAGATAAAATGGAGACATAAACTTATGAATACTTTAGAGTTTGCATACCTGATTCTCGGATGCTTAGGATTAATGGGAATTATATTTATAGTTTTTCACAATCGTAAAATTAAGCATTTAAAACATTAATCATTTATTCATATCTAAAATTGAGCGATTTTATTTTATATTTCATTGTAGCCGTAGGCTTCCTGCCCGAATAGGTACCCGTCCCCGCCAGAACGGATTTGTCGGGCTGGCGAACGGCACCTGCCCGACTTCTTCGTTCAGGCGGGTTGCCGGGCGGGCAGGCGGGTAGCCTGCGTTTCTCTTCTTCGTTTTTGCATTAAAATCCTTTTCTACTAAAGGAAAAACAATTTCTTATTATCTATCTCTTAAAAGAAGATTGACATTGCAAAACGGCAAATGATAATCTCTGATTGCCTTCGCCAAAGACGTCAGCACGACGATCTACACCCATGTCTTGATCAAAGGAGGTCACGGTGTCCGAAGTCCCGTCGATGGGTTGTAGACCGGAATAAACAGTCTGTATTTGCCGTTTTATACAGACTGTATAATCATTGTTATACCCATCAATACAATATTGACAATTCTGTGATTGAGTTGTACAATTAATTCATGGAAATTGTGGCAGATGCAAGTGCATTTCTTGCTGTCGTTCTCAACGAATC
>CAKKPF010000003.1 GCA_919901575.1 Candidatus Brocadiaceae bacterium | reverse complement strand
CCTGATTTACATGTAGCTGGTGGTGATTTTCAGCTAATGTCAAGAGAGAATTTCCATTTTTTGCACGGTTATCGTGAAGCTGAGATTGCAAGTGGATCTTGTGATACAATATTGTCGTATGCGTCTTATGCCGCAGGTGTGCGAGAAGTTGTTTTAAAGGAACCTTTAAGAGTTTATCATATCGACCATGATGAAAAATTTGTTGATAGGATAAAAGCAAGTGATGTCCCTTTCGTTAAATGGGTTTCCTTACCCTTTATACCTCGACCTATCAGTTTCAGGCTTATCTCTTTGTACCGTAAATATGTTGGCGAAACAACCAAGGATTACGTATTTGGCGGAGTACCTAGTACCTATGGGGAAAAATGTCTAAAGATATGTCGAGATATTGTAAATGGCAAGCGTTCATATATATTAAATGATGATACATGGGGGCTTGCCGGGGAAGACTTAAAGGAAACATTAATATCTTTGGCGGAATGGGATAACTGTAAAAAGTGAAAAGTGGAAAGTTGATGCCTGAAGTCGGAGGTCTGAGACCAGAGGTCCGATGTCAGATTTAGACTCTTCACTGTTTCCAGTGGTTAATCTTTTTTCATAGTGTCAGGTTGTTGAGAAAATAGATGAAATGGCTATGATAAAACTTGATTTTCTATTATATTATTACATTAATTCCAGAAATAAAGAAAACTTAAAAGAATATCAAGATATTTATGCAGATTGTCCAGGAAATGGTTAGCATTTTTCAGAGGAAGTTATAGAGGGAAGTAGGAAGGATATTTAAGAATGCCAGAGAGAAGCGGGGATTGGTTGGCCCAGGCTATAAGGGACCTTGAAAAGGCAAATATGGATCGGAAGTGGAAATATTATGAATGGGCCTGCTTTACTTCTCAACAGGCTGCTGAAAAGGCCGTAAAAGCCCTTTTTCAATATATCCATGCTGATGCCTGGGGTCACTCTGTAAGCAAACTATTAAAAGAACTCCCGAGCGAGATTGTTGTCTTAGAAGAACTAATCGAAGAGGCCATTCTTCTTGACAGATTTTATATTCCAACCAGGTATCCAAATGGATTTGATTTGGGGGTCCCAAAAGACTATTTTACAAGGAAAGATGCGGAAAGAGCCTGTAATGCAGCAGAAGAAATTATCGAGTTTTGTAAAAGTAAGATTCATTAATGCAGTTGAGGTAACTGAGAAACTCAAATCAATATCAGGTCATATTCTCCAAAGTGATGAAAATGTTCTTGGCATCTATCTTTTCGGATCTTTGTCAGACGATAAGTATGTGGCTGGAAGTGATGCGGATATTTTGATCATTTTGAAAGATGATAAACGTAGATTTATCGACAGGATTCCGGATTTTTTGAGATATTTTCTTGAAGTATCTGTTGCTACAGATGTTTTTCCTTATACTAAGAAAGAGATTGAGGAGAAGATCATTGATGGGAATAACTTTTTTACTAACATATGGAACAAGAAGAAGGTACTTGCTGAAAGAACAAATGTGGCGAATTGGGTAAATGCC
This sequence comes from Candidatus Brocadiaceae bacterium, assembly GCA_919901575.1. Lineage (GTDB taxonomy): Bacteria > Planctomycetota > Brocadiia > Brocadiales > Scalinduaceae > Scalindua. The sequence goes on along the minus strand of CAKKPF010000003.1, from coordinate 5,240 downwards.
TGAGGTCCGAGATCGGAGGTCCGAAGTCTGAGGTCAGATGTCCGTGAACTGAAACTGGAAGTAGGGGAGACTTATGATATGAAAATTGAATCTGCCAAGGATTTGCGGGTATGTAACAGCAGAACATCATAAAAAATTAGCAGACGAATGTACTTTTATCGGCAGCATGCTGGGAAAAATGATTAACAATCCTGATCCTTTTATAATTCAGATGAAATGAAGTCTGATATCAGATCCCTGATCTCAGATCTCTGACTTCAGACCTCAGATTTTAACCTTCGCCCCATAAAACCATGATTATAACCAGAACGCCTTTTCGAATTTCTTTTTTTGGTGGTGGGACAGATTATCCGGCCTGGTACAGAGAAAATGGCGGAACCGTCCTCAGTACCACCATTAACAGATATTGTCACATAAGTTGTAGATACCTTCCCCCATTTTTTAATTTCAAATATCTCATAAGATATTTTCTGCGTGAGGAAGTACAGGAAATATCAGAAATAAAACATCCTTCTGTTCGGGAATGTTTAAAGTTTTTGAAAATAAACAAAGGTATTGAAATGGTTCATACCGGCGACATTCCCGCCCAATCCGGTATAGGTTCAAGTTCAGCGTTTACAGTGGGTTTATTAAATTCGTTATATGCTTTAACAGGAAAAATGATTACTAAACGCCAGTTAGCCATGCAGGCGATTCATGTGGAGCAGGACCTGTTAAGGGAAAACGTTGGTTCACAAGACCAGATTGCCGCTGCGTTTGGAGGGTTTAATAAGATTGAGCTTGGGGGTGATAATGAATTCTTTGTGCATCCTATAACTATTAGTCAGGAAAAACTTAATTATCTCCAGAATTGCCTTATGTTTTTTTTTACAGGATTATCCCGTAATGCTTCAGGGATTGCAGGTGAGCAGATAAGGAATACTGCCCAAAAAAACAAAGAGCTGAAAGATATGCACAATATGGTTGACGATGCAATTAATGTATTAGATGGCAGTATTGATAATTATAATGATTTTGGAAAGCTTCTTCACGAAACATGGAAGATTAAACGCAGCCTTACCAGTATCGTTTCCAACTCAAAAATAGATGAAATCTACCATGCGGCACAAAATGCCGGCGCTATTGGTGGTAAGCTATGTGGGGCAGGAAGCGGTGGGTTTATGCTCTTTTTTGCACCACCAGAGGCACAACCTGAGATAAGGGAAAAATTAAAAAAACTTTTATATGTTCCAATTTATTTTGAAAAATTAGGCAGTCATGTAATTTTATATTCTACTCAGGATACATAGTGAGGCTTTTGGTTGCAATAAATTACCGAAATCGGAGATCCGATGTCAGAGATAAGAGATCGGAGGACTGAAGTCTGAGGTCGGATGTCCGTGAACTGAAACTGGAGATAGGGGGGCTTTTGATATGAAAATTGATTCTGCCAAGGATTTGCGGGTGTATCAGGAGGCCTATGCACTTGCGATGGAACTTTTTGAGCTTTCGAAAGAATTTCCTATTGAAGAACGTTATTCACTTACAGACCAAATGCGTCGTTCTTCAAGATCGGTTTGTGCCAACTTAAGGGAAGCTTGGGCCAAAAGACGTTACCCCGCACATTTTGTGAGTAAACTTATGGATTGTGACGGTGAAAACAGTGAAACAGATACTTGGCTGAACTTCGCTATGGATTGCGGGTATGTAACAGCAGAACATCATAAAAAATTAACAGACGAATGTTCTTTTATCGGTAGTATGTTTGGAAAAATGGTTAACAATCCTGATCCTTTTATAATTCAGGTGAAATAAAATCTGATCTCTGACTTCAGACCTCTGACCTCTGACCTCAGCTTCCAGACCTCTACCTTTGTGCCCGCCCGAACGACGTAGTTGGGCAGGTCTTTGTGTGAGGGTTTGTAATTAAATGTCTTTTCCTGAAAAATTGACAGCAGTAATTCTTGCCGGAGGACTGGGAACACGCCTCCGTCCTGCTGTCGGTGACTGCCCAAAAGTACTGGCTCCTGTAAATAACCGTCCATTTCTTTCATATCTGCTGGATCAGTTGTCATCCAACGGTTTCTCTCACGTTATTCTCTGTACAGGATATGGAACTGACAATATTAGCGCCGCATTCGATAGTGTCTATAAAGGGCTGACTATTGAATATTCGCAGGAAACAAAGCCTTTGGGCACTGGCGGGGCGCTTCGAAATGCCATCCCACACATAAAAACCGATCATATACTCGTAATGAACGGTGATTCGTATATAAATGTAGATTTGAAATCATATATAGATTGGCATTTTCGGAATTGTATTGAAGTCTCATTATTGTTAACTCAAGTGTCTGATACAAGTCGCTATGGCAGAGTAGAAGTAGATAAAAATGGTCTTGTAAAACAGTTTGTGGAAAAAAATGAAGTAACAACATTAGGCTGGATCAATGCAGGGATTTATATATCAAAGAAACGCTTGATTTCACAGATACCCGCAGGAGAATCATTTTCTCTGGAGCATGATTTTTTTCCAAACCTTGTAGGTAAGGGTTTGCATGGTTTTCAGTGCAATGATTCTTTCATTGATATCGGAACTCCTGAATCCTATGGCAAGGCAGATCAATTTTTTAAGGTATTGGAGACTAAGTAATGCCAAAACAAACAAATTATCCTGATAAAAAAGAGGATTATTTACTCTCAATAGTTATTACCGGAAGAAATGATAATTATTTAGGAGATTTCAAATACAGAATAACGACTTGTATTAATTTCCTGGCAAGAAGTGCGGAAATGATAAATAGATTATCTGACATTGAGTTGGTTGTTGTTGATTGGAATAGTGAAGTCCCTTTGCACGAAGTGATATCATTATCTAAAGAAGCGCAGGAAATTACAAAGTTTATTATTGTCCCTCCGGATATTGCGTCAAGATATAATAAAAGAGAACTGCCTTTTCATATTGTAATTCCGGTAAATGCAGGTATTCGAAGGTCGAATGGCAGTTATATCATGTGTATGCCGGCAGATGTTTTGGTAACATCAATAGCCCTTAATAATCTATTGATATTATTAGAGGAAAAAATAGATACTGTATTTGACGTAAAAAAAACAATGCTGAATGTTGGACGCAAGTGGATTCCCTGGCAAACTATTGAAAAAAAACCTGGACTGGAAGCTTTGGACAGATACTTGCAAATGCATTGTTCAAATCTTTGGTATCAATCTGCATTGCCGGGTTTAGCAAGTGGAATGGGAGCGCTTATCCTTTCTAGAAAACTCTGGTATGATTCGCAAGCTTTTATAGAGAAATTTGATGGTTGGGGCTGGTCTGATATAGAACTTGATTTAAGAATTAATCAACGTTATCCATCCATAGTATTGACTTATTTTGGTATCGTTTTCTATGATATGGAGCAAAGACCAAAAGAAAGGAAAATGTACAAGTATTATTACAACCCGCATGAGGTTTCATATTATTTTGAAGCGCGTAACCCAAACTGGGGTCTGAAAAATCACACATTAGAAATTAAAAAATCTGCTTACAAAGGCGATGGAAAAGATAATTTGCTTACTAATATCGGCAAAACTGACAACAAAGGAAAAATATCCAGAGATATTATTGCGGAACTGACCGGCCATACAGTCCGTGATCATGTGTTAACAACGGCTCAACGCTGCAATTTTGAAACTATAGAATGGGAAATTCTTTGCGCATTGTCATGGTATAGCCTTTATCGTTACCCACGTACATTTCTTGAGTTTGGTATAAAAAGAACCTTTGCTGCTGTTATAGCAGCATCGGCATGTCCTTCTGTCGAAATCTATGTCATTGATCCTTGTCAGGTCAGCGACAAAGGACAGCCGATTCCACAACCATATTTTATGAGTAGAATGCTTCATCTTGTTAGTTTCAGAGGTTATGCGCGTCTGATAAATGGAGACAGGTCTACGGGGTTTCAGCGCCTTAGAAACTCCTCAATTGGCAAACTATCGTTTGATCTCGTATTGGTTCGTGGTGGTATGGTCGGAGTCGACACGACTCAACAATTAAATGACATTATTCCATACCTTGCTCCAGAAGGTATGCTGGTATTCACAGAAGATTCTGTAGCAAACTTCCAACATGTATGGCATTATTTACAGGGACGATATTCCCAATTTACTTATCTAAAATGTAAGAACAGAAATACAGGCATGATCTTATCCGCGTCATTACAAGACAATGATTCGGATTTATTGCAGGTTGGTGATAATGGTTTTCAGGTAGACTTTGGAGAACCACCCAAGTTACATCACAAACCCTCCAAGTTACCTCACGGACAGATGAGACTTTTTTATAGAGTATGCCGTGGATTGAGGAATCCAGCTAAATACAGGGAATACTCAAAGCGAATTCTTAAACGTTGCTTCAGATTTTCTCGGCAATAAGCCTTATACTATGGAAGATTTTAAAGAACAAAAAAGACGTTTGAGAGAAAAATCTGCTTTTGTTGGGCTTACTGAAAAATTTGATGAAAGCATTGTAGCAATGAGTATGCTGTTTGAATGGAATATTCAGTTATATAATAAAAAACCGTCTTTTAAGATCACGAAATATGTTAATAAAACCCAAATTGAGCAATTTATGTAGCCGCAACCTTAAGGTTGCGTAACTTACGAGAAATTGCTACAAACCCATCAAATGATGAAAAACGCAGGCTACCCGCCTGTACCTATTCGGGCAGGAAGCCTACGGCTACAACAATTTTAACAAATAAATCGCTCAATTTAGGTAAAAGAAAACCACTTCCGTGTGTGTCAAATCAATGAGGACTGAGACGATGAATTATGAGGAAGCAATAAAGAGTTTGAAAAAGAAATTTCCGTTTCGAGAACTTAACGTCGAATTGACTAATATCTGTAATCTCCGTTGCCCTTTGTGCTTTACCGGTCGAGGAGAGACGGAAGAGCCTCGTGGCAAAATGGATTATGAGAAATTTGTATTGTTTATAGATAATTGTTCATTTCTTTTTGATAAGGTAAGTTTCATTGGTTCCGGAGACCCCGGCCTTCATCCATAATTTGCGAGATTCATACGGTATGTTGTTAAAGAGAAAGGGCTTACCGCACAATGCAGTACCAACGGGCATATTATGGACGAACCTGAAGCATTGGTCCATTCGGGACTTTACAAAATATTCATTGACATCGATGGTATTAACCAGGCCTAGCATGAAATTTATCGCATAGGCGCCAATCTTGATAGAGTATTGAAGAACATC
>CAKKPF010000002.1 GCA_919901575.1 Candidatus Brocadiaceae bacterium | reverse complement strand
ATCATTAATATTTCTATTAGCTTTGTTAATATTTGTCAACAAGAAATACAGATTTGCAGCGCTAATCACAAATCAAGGTGTGACCCCATTCCCATGTCATTCCCAGCCGCGCCGCTTTTTGGCGTCGGCTAAAGCGATTTGTTAGCTATGTTTTAAATTTTCTTTTTATATAGAGCATAAATATACGGCCTTGGGTCACCATAAGGATTTGTGTAAGTATACTCAAAATGTGAGATAAGCTTAAACGACAAGCCCAATTTTTCTGATAATTCCTCTATAGAATACCTATGAAGAGTTAATCCGGCACATTTTGGCGCGCCTATTTTTGAAAATTCGGCAAATATTGCATAACCGCCTGTTGTCAATGTTGATTTTACATTCTCAAAGTAACCGTTAATATCATCTTCGTCAGTTAGAAAATGTAAAACTGCTCTATCAATCCATATGTCGACTTCCGGCAATGTACCTTGAATCGGCTGCGCGATATCTTGGCAAAGCCAAGCAATTTTTTCACCCTTGTCATTTAGCCTGTCTTTGACTCGGTTTAGAGCCTCAATGCTAATATCATTAAGAATTAATTTTATGCCCCTGGACAAAAGTTCTTCTATCAAAACTGAAGTGCCGGCTCCAGGGATAAATATTGTGGATTTTTCCCATTCTGGAATTTGATTCAATAGTTCCAATGCTTGTAATGCGTTTTTTTCGTACCATCCTAATTTTGAATCTTCCGTATTAGAAAATATCGTATCCCAATGCTTACTACTCGATTTCATAATTTTTCCTTTAGTTTTTCAAGGGCTAACGCATGAGCTAAGCTAACCCGCTTGGCGGAGAAAACTATGAAAAATAATAAAATAAACATAGAATCTAAAAACTTGAAAACCGCACGTAATAAAGGGGTTAGCTTCAGTGATTTGTTATACTTTCTTTTCTTAAACTAGTTAGCTGATTTAGTCACACTTACATTGTCTTGGAAGGGGAGAGATATTTAAACGACCACGAACCATATCCTCTAATAATAGTGTTACAACTCTTCTGTTTGAAGCACACCTTCTGTTCTTCATGAAATCCATATCTAGTTTTTCTATTAATTCATAACAGTCTGTCAATTCAAACTTCCTGATTGCCGGACAATCACCAATACAGTGAGTTTTACAGAAACAATCTTTACAATAGGGATCATGATCCATCGTTAATGTTTGAAGTTTTAAAATTTTGTCATTATCAAAAACAAACTTATTTGTTTTTTCATCAAATCTTCCATAAATAAACAGGTCTCTAACAACATCCTTATTAGAATAGGCAAAACATGATGTAACCGTACCATCAGCACATACGGAAAAGGAAGGAGCAGAAGCAGCACAAAATTCTTTTCGTTGTGAATGGCCAGAAACACCAGAATAAAAAACGTTTACATTTGAATTAATCCCCATTTTCAAAGATTTAAATAAATTTTTTGCAAAAATGTTAGGGTCACAAGCCAAATGCTCTTTACCCAAAGCGCGACCAACCAATGTAATAGGTTCAATATTAATAGAACCGCCAGGTACAGGAAACTCTTTAATGTAGAACCCAACAATTTCTTCTAACCTATGAACATTCTTTGATGTAATTGTAGTTCTTATATTAAATTTTTTTCCATGCTTTAATAGATATTTGCATGTGGTATATACCTTGTTAAAGGTGGGGCCACCATTGACAGAAGGTCGCTGTTCATCATGAGATATTTCATCACCATCTATGGAGACTGTAATCTCATCCATATACCTTATATAGAAATCAGTAACCTTTGTTGAAATTAAACCATTGGTTATTACACTACATTTAAAATTAATATTTTCATTTTTGCATTTTGCTTGAGCGTAATTATAAAATTTAGCAAGCAATTCAAATTCTTGAGAAGGTTCTCCTCCTCCATGAAAATGTAATCCAAAGGAACATCCTTTGGGTTTAGCATTTAAAACACAAAAGTCGATTGCTTTATATCCACATTCTTCAGACATTGAAATTGATGATTCACCAGCATTCGAATAACAATAAGTACATCGCATGTTGCATTTTTTTGTAATATCTAGTGTTAATTCATGGGGTGAAAAAGGTTGTCTAATTGGTTGGGCAGAATTATTAACTTCAGATATTTTCATATCTGAATCCAAAAACCCCTTCTCTAACAAAAGAGAAGAATATTTTACATCATATGGTTTTGATTTCGTGTGAGCGTCAGTTTCTTTGAGAATGGCAGCTATATTGGAAGCCATTTGTGGCTCTACCAAAGCAAGAAGGTGTTTCGATGGCCTATAAAGAATATAGTTTTCATCCTCTTCAGACGGTATGATATAAAGATCTTTGGGGACAATTAAATCGTTCATTCTCATTTTTGCTTTTTCATGGATAAACAATATTATTAAGTAACTATGAAGGCGCAATGAGAAACGCAAGAACAATCTTTCACACAACTACGACTGCATTTAGAATCTATAGCGTCGTGGCTATCATGCCACCCTGAAATTGGCAAAGAATCAAATTGTATAACCTTGTCCAAGGTTAAATTAACTTTTTTAGAAACTTCATGGGGTTGTTCGTTAAAATTCAGGATGCCATCAAGAGGTTGTTTCTTTTGCTTCATTTTTTCTCCTTTCTTATCAACATTATTAAAAAGAGATGCAAAATATTATGAAATTTCTCAGTAATGTCCGGTTAGGTTTTTGCGTGTACCACTTTTGTCATACCCGAATTCCTTTATCGGGTATCTAAGAGGCTCGTTCATCCTGGATTCCCGCTGAAAGCATGCGGGAATGACAGCTTTGGGGCAATCATTTAAACACGCAAAAACCTAACCGGACATTACTGGAGATTTCTACATAAACTGGAAATTTCTACATAAATATAATATATATAAAGCGTAATTCTAAAGCTACATCTTATAGAAATCAAGAATAAAAAACAATTGACCTCATACGCATTTGATTTTCTAAAAACCGAATTCTCGTCTTACTTTCCATCTTTTAGTTAGAAGGACAGATGTCCCTTAGATTTCTGTATCTTAGATTAGAAAGTTATTGGTAGTATAACAGTTAGAATAGATGGAAAATTTTCTATATATTGCCTTTATATAACCGAAAATTTTCCATCTATTTTTATATTAAATAAGTAAACATGGAAAAATATCTATTGAATTTTCCATGTTCAAATGGTAATAAGTAATATCATGGAAATCAAGAGGAAATTCAGACCAGATTCCAATTTAAAACTTATGGATCAGGTTCTACAGGCCGTTCCATTAGGAAAGGTCATTCAATAAATATCAATGGAAAATGGTATCGGAGAGGTCTTAATCACTGAAGCTGAAATCAAACATAAAGTCAGTGAACTGGCACAAAGGCTTACCGTAGACTACGAGCACAAAGGGCTGACTATAATCGGCATATTAAATGGCAGCCTCATTTTCCTTTCAGACTTAATTCGACACATACCTTTTCCTGTCAGGATTGATACTATCAGGGCTAATGCTTATGCAGGAGATTCTATCTTTCCAAAAGGAGAAGTTGACATAATTAACAGTATTAGTCTGAGCATAAAGGATGAACATGTTCTTATTGTGGATGACATACTGGATACCGGTAAAACTCTTTCTAAAATTGTGCAGATAATTGAGAAGCATAACCCCTTATCAATAGAGGTATGCGTACTCCTTAACAAAGCGGCACGGAGGGAAGTAGAAATTGTGCCGGACTATTGCTGCTTTGAGATTGAGAATGAATTTGTAGTTGGTTACGGTCTTGATTTCGACAACAAGTACAGAAACTTGCCTTACATTGCCGTATTGGGAGAATACAGATAAATGTTTAGAAACGCATTTAA
>CAKKPF010000001.1:20619-22994 GCA_919901575.1 Candidatus Brocadiaceae bacterium | reverse complement strand
AACCTCAACCTTAGATCCTGAAACAAGTTCAGGATGACAATGATTTAAAAAAATTGAATTATACAAATCACTGAAGTTAGGATTATTCTGTTTAACTAAATTTAACTTCCATTGTCTGTGCCAATTCTTTATTTGCTTCTCTCGCTTAATCTCAGGAGTATTATTTCCCAACGACTTATCCCTGCTGTAGACGACAAGAGGGTTGCCGCCTTAGAGATACTTTTGGATACTCCCAGGGTAAAGGATCTTATTCTCAGAAAGGAGATTGGCTTGCTGAAAGAGGCAATGAAACAAGGTGAACAGGAGGGTATGCAAACCTTTGACCAGGCTATTTATAACTTTTATATACAGAAAAAATTAGATTATGAAACGGCAATAGCGTATGCGGATAGCGCAAATGATTTGCGGTTAAGAATAAAATTTGGTACTCCAGACCAAGAAGGGCAGAAAGAAGAAACAAAAGATAAACCTATTTTTAAAATTAGAGAACAATAGAAAATGAAAAATAAGATTGAAGAAAAGATACTCGATCTGGCTTTAAAGAATTCTGATTCAGCAGAGGTAATTTATGAAGAGGGAGAATCCAGGTCGATCAGTTTCGAAAACAACAAATTAAAATCTGTTCACACGAAATCAATCAGGGGCATCGGCTTGCGCGTAATCAAGGATGGCAAGATTGGATTTTCAAGCACCACTGATTTTAGAAAACCTGAACAACTTGTCACAAATGCCATAAAAAGCGCTGAATTTGGACAGGAGGCAAAATTCGAATTTCAGTCGAAGAACGAATTTAAAGATACCAGGCTGTTCGATGAAAACGTTGTGAGCTATCCTATTGAAAAAGGCATACAAATTGGAAAGGACACTATAGAAAAAGCCTTATCTATAAATCCGGATTATGAATGTGGAGTTAGTATTGGAAAAGGTGTCAGTAAAAGCCGTTTAATTAACTCAAGCGGTTTAGACGTAAGTACCCGGTCAACTTCTTTTGGAATAGGTATTGATATATTGCTTGTTAAGGATAAAGGATTATTATGGGTTGGAGAAGGTGAGAGTTCTGCAAAAGTAGCTGATGACCTTGATAAACATACAACGAAGGCGCTTCGTGATTTGAAATTGGCAGAGAAAGAGGTAGAAATATCTACTGCCGCTTATCCGGTAGTCTTTACTTCCAAGGCTATTGGAACTTTGCTATCAACATTTGAAACCGGATGTAATGGAAAAATGGTTCAGAAAGGAGTCTCTCCGCTAACAGGTAAACTGGGACAGAAAATAATAGATGAAAGAATCAGTATGTATGACGATCCTACGATTGATTACGCCGATGGAAGCTATGTTTGCGATGATGAAGGCGTCCCTGCCCAGAGGACTCCGCTTTTTGAATCAGGTGTGCTTAAGAATTATATATATGATTTACAAACTGCCGGTATTATGAATGCCAAATCTACCGGGAATGGAACAAGAAGCTTTGCCTCACAGCCTTCTCCGGGAAACTCCAATGTGATAATTGAATCCGGAAAAATGAAATTTGAAGATATGATTAAAGACATGAAGCGTGGAATACTCGTAGACCAGGTTCTTGGAGGAGGCCAGAGTAATGTCCTTGCCGGGGAATTTTCTGTAAATATTGATTTAGGCTATCTTGTAGATAGCGGAGAGATCGTTGGAAGAGTTAAGGATTGCATGGTTGCCGGGAATGTCTTTGATGTCTTTAATAATATAATAGCTCTCGGCGATAAATCGGATTGGCATGGGTCTTTAAGAGTCCCGCCATTTTATTTCAGGTCTGTAAACGTTGCCGGGAATAAAGGCTGAAACTTGATTAGTTTATGGAAATTTGGCATATCTCTGTTGTATTCACTGTTGGCATCATAGCGGGATTCATCAATACCCTTGCAGGTGGTGGTTCACTGCTTACCCTGCCGATACTCATCTTTCTGGGTTTACCAACAGCAGTAGCAAATGGTACTAACCGTCTTGCCATTATGACTCAATGTTTGTTTGCAGTCATCGGCTTCAAAAGGAAGGGAGTTTCTAATTTCAAGTTAAGCCTTCTATTGTCAGTGCCTGCGCTAATAGGAGCTATAATCGGCGCCCAAATTGCCGTTGATATGTCCGATATCTTATTCAAAAGGGTACTTGCCTTTATCATGCTGCTTATTCTCGGGCTTATCCTCTGGAATCCTCGCCGGGATGTCGGTAGTATGATGAGTTCAGGCCGCAACCACCTTATTATTACTATGATTGCCTTCTTTTTTATTGGATTCTATGGCGGGTTTATTCAGGTTGGTGTTGGTTTTATAATTATTGCCGCTCTGACCACGATTAATGGATTAAATCTTGTGGAGACTAACAGCCACAAGGTATTTATTACG
>CAKKPF010000001.1:0-20609 GCA_919901575.1 Candidatus Brocadiaceae bacterium | reverse complement strand
TGCATTAATAGTGTTTGCCTTCAACGGTAAGATATGTTGGACGATGGGATTGTGTCTGGCTGCAGGGATGGGTCTTGGAGGCTGGATTGGCAGCCATTGGGTTGTTGCCAGGGGTGAACGATGGATACGTTTAGTGCTTACAATCTGTGTTATTGCAATGGTAATAAAACTTTTTGTTTGATTCTATAATTTACAAAGGAGATACGGCGAAATGGGAAAAAAGATTGGCAAAACTAAGCTCAGTTTAGTTCAAGGTGACATAACGTTACAGGAGACTGAGGCCATAGTCAATGCCGCAAATACAAGCCTGCTGGGCGGTGGAGGTGTGGATGGTGCCATTCACCGTGCAGGCGGGCCAAAGATTCTTGAAGAGTGCAAGAAGATTCGTGCAAAACAGGGAGGCTGTCCTACCGGCGAGGCAGTAATTACCTCTGGCGGAAATATGGCAACCGGGTATGTAATTCACACAGTTGGCCCTGTCTGGTCAGGAGGAAACCGTGATGAAGAGCAGCTTCTTCGCAATGCCTATTATAACAGCCTGAACCTGGCAAAAGAAAATAGTATTAAGTCCATCTCATTCCCATCCATCAGTACGGGTGTTTACAGGTTTCCGATAGTTAAAGCTGCGAAAATTGCCATTACAACGGTAAAAGAATTCATTCAGGAATACAACTTTGCAGAGGTTAGATTTGTGCTCTTTAGCGAAAGGGATTTGCAGGTTTATGAAGAGGCATTAAAGGGAATCACGTAAATTAATGCTCACGTCAAATTACTAATTTAATGCTTTCTCTGATTTTAATGTTATTCAAGCAAGTTGGGAAGAAGCTGATTTTATAATTTCCCTTTCTGTTTTCCCATATTTGGTTTTCTACCGTGGTTTGCTTTTTTACTGCGCCATTTTAGTTTTCGCCTTTTACTGGTTTGTGCCATGAGTTTATTATCCTTTCATTTCTTTGATATGTTCTTTATCGTCTGTTTTTATCTTTTCATTTTTGTTTTTAGATGTTTCTAGCTTTTCCGGTTTCTTTTCTACTGCATCTTCCACATCGTCTTCTACGCCTTTAACACCTTTTTTGAATTCAACGATACCTCTCCCTATTGATTTCATTACCTCCGGCAGTCTCTTGCCAAAGATAAGCAGCGCTACAATAAGAATTATAATCCATTCAATACCTCCAGGCATGCTAAACATTTTTTTATCCTCCGTTATTTAAATAGGAAAAACAGGGACATACTCCCTTTATTTATGAGCTTAATTATGATACGTAATGCAATCCCCGAATATTTTTTCTTTGTTTGTCATTTTTTTAAAATATAGTCAGTGAAATCTGTGGTTTCTGTCTTTAATTTAATAGAGTCTTAATCTGCCTGAGAGTTGTAAGTAAGTTAAGCATATCTTCAGGAATTCTGGCCGTAAATTCCATCGTCTTATTATAAACCGGATGGGTAAATCCGATCCTATAAGCGTGCAGTGCCTGTCTCCCAATAATTGGCTCCTTTGTATTATTACACAATTCTGTAATTTTTGCAAGGCTATGTATGTCTTTATTTGAAACATGTTTCATTAAATCTTCAATATAGCAGGCATCACTATTGCCGTATTCTGAATCGGCTACGACAGGGTGGCCTATAGTTTTCATGTGAACTCTGATCTGGTGTGTCCTGCCGGTTTCGGGAATGACCCTGACTAATGTATAACCCGGAAAACGTTCTATTACTTCAAAAATGGAGACAGCACTTTTACCTTTGTCATGACGAATAGCCATTTTTTTTCTATCCTTTTTATCCTTTCCAATTGGCAAATCTATCTTATCAGAATCCAGTTCTGTTTCACCCTTAACCACCGCAAGATATTCTTTCTTTATCTCCCTTTTTTCAAATTGTAATGCCAGGTGTTTATGTACTTTTTCGTCTTTTACTACAAGGATAGCTCCACTTGTATCCCTGTCCAGCCTGTGAACTATTCCCGGTCTTAAAGGGCCATTTAATGCAGAGAGGTTGTTACAGTGAAAAGCCAGGGCGTTTACCAATGTCCCACTTGCATGGCCGCGTGCAGGATGTACTACCATGTCCGGAGATTTATTCAAAACCATTAAGTATTCGTCTTCGTATATAACATCAAGCGGAATATTTTCCGGCGTAATGTGATCGTCACATTTAGTTGGCAGTTGGATTGAAATAGCATCGTTTAATTTTATTTCATAGCTGTTTTTTACAGCAGTACTATTGACCTTAACAGCCCCTTCCTTTATTAATCTCTGTATATTGCTGCGTGAATAATCCTGAAGCCGCGAAACAAGATACTTATCAATTCTCTTTGAAGAATATTTTTTTTTAATTACTAACTGAACTTGACCTGATTCTTCAAATTCCAACACATCCATTTTACTTAAATTCATTGTATTTTATTCTAAGTCTTCCAGTCTATATTCGGCCATTTTCGCACAACTACTTTCAGGGAAAGAACCGATTACGTCTTTGTATGCGGCCACGGCGGAATTCAATTGTCCCAATTTTTCATAACACCTTCCGGCATCTAACCTAACTTGTGCTTTAATGTATGAGGATTCCGGGTCTTTTGCAATTTTCTCAAATTGTTCGACAGCCTCCTGTAACTGTCCCTTTTCCTCAAGAACGTAACCTAAAGATTGCCTTATAACGGGAGCTAAAGGATGTTTGCCAAAACGTGTAATGAACTCCCTGTATGTGAAGACAGCCTCATCGTATTTTTTTGCCTTATATTGAGCGTTGCCCAGTTCTAACAGCAGCCAGGGAGTGGCGCCGGTAGTTGACAGATTATCCTTAAGAAACGTATACTCACTAATGGCTCCCTCGATTGCCTCGGTCTTTTTTTCAGGTACCTCTTGCCCGGCTACAGCCATTTCATAGTTAATCTGGTAAACCCTGCCCCAAACTTCATTGAAATCACTTATTCCTTTCTGTTTGTACAAATATACAGGTACACCAATTGCGATGGCTACGGCAAGGCCGATGGCTATTTTTAACTTATTATCATCAAAAAACTTTAAGAACTTACGAATTCTTTGTTTTACATTTTCCATAGGCTTACATTTTATTATGTGCCGTAAACTTGTGTCAAGGACTAAATCCTGAGATTTATGAAAATGTTATCTAAAAGTAAAATAAAAGGGAATTTTAAACTACGCCCGAGAGGATTCGAACCTCTGGCCTACGGTTTAGGAAACCGTCGCTCTATCCTTCTGAGCTACGGGCGCTTTTTCAACTTATGTAGTAACATCAATTGAAAAAGGCCGGCAGTCAACATAATGCCGGCCTTAATATTGAGCGCTCTAAATTGTTACTTCAGTATTGAATCAGGGAGAAGATATCATATTTACTTAACATGTCTCTTCCATTTAAAAAACCGAGTTCGATTATGAAAGCACACCCGGTTATTTTACCGCCAAGTGATTCTACTAATTTACAACTGGCGGCCATGGTGCCGCCGGTTGCTAAAAGATCATCTACCATCAGTACATTATCACCAGCTTTTACTGCATCTTTGTGTATCTCAAGTGTGTCAGTGCCGTATTCCAGTTCATATGTCATGCTTGCTGTTTCGTAGGGTAGCTTCCCGGGTTTCCTGACCGGTACAAAACCTGCATTTAAGTTTATGGCGATTGCAGGCCCGATAAGGAATCCCCTCGCTTCTGCCCCCACAATTACATCGATTTTCTGATTTGCATAGTGATCAGAAATTTTACTGACGATTTCCTTCAAACTCGATGGGTTAAGAAATAACGGAGTTATATCCTTGAAGATAATTCCCTTTTTTGGGAAATCCGGAATATCACGAACCAGTTCTTTTAGCAAGTCTTACTATTCCTTTCTAAGAATATCCTTAAGTTTGTGCAGAGATGCTTTCTCAATAAATGGATTATAATCATTTACAGCTTTGATTAATCCAATGCTTCCTTCTTCAATGAGTCCCAGGAAGGAAAGCCCTTTATTGGTTTATTTTTTTACAATGATGACTACGAGTTTCAGATTTGTCCTGATGAATTGTTCACGTGCTTGTTTATCACCCTTTTTGGATTTTCCTGCTAACTCTCTTTCCTGCCCGGGCGTTAAAAGTGGTATGCTATCAATTTCTTTTAAGTATGATTGAAGTGATGAAACCGCATAACGGCTTCTCCCTTCTGTCTTTTATATATTTTCCTCTTCTACTTCATCAACTTTTTCTTCGATAAAGGCTTCAGAGGCTTCAATATCAGCTTGTTCTTCTTGAGCTTGGCCTTTCTGCGCTGACGGTTTCTCTACACCTTTAAGGCTAAGACCTATCTTTCTTGCCTCTGGTTCTATCTTTACAATCTTTACATTCAGTTCCTGTCCGATAGAAAGAACACTTTCAAGGTTTTTAATCTTTTCACCAGATACCTCTGAAATATGCAATAATCCTTCCAGGCCGTTACTCATGTCTATGAATGCGCCAAAATCAGTCAACTTGGTGACTTTGCCTTTTACAATATCACCGACAGAGTATTTTTCCGGTATTTCTTTTTTCCATGGGTCATCTGTAAGCTGTTTAATTCCTAATGACACTCTTTTTTTATCCTTGTCGACTGATAGTATTTTAACCTCTATCTTATCACCTTTTTTAATTATTTCTGAAGGGTGCGTAACTTTTTTTGACCATGACATGTCTGATATATGAAGAAGGCCATCTATGCCTTCATCTATTTCTATAAAGGCGCCGTAATTAGTCAAATTCCTGACTCTTCCCTTTATTGTGATTCCCGGCGGGTATTTCTCCTCTATATTTGTCCATGGATTTAGCTCAACTTGCTTGATACTCAAGGAAATTTCTTCTTTATCTTTGTTTATATTTAATACTATGGCCTCAACAGAATCCCCGATAGCAACTACTTCTGAAGGATGATTTATACGTCTTGTCCATGACATTTCAGAAATATGTACCAGCCCTTCGATACCGGTTTCCAGTTTGACAAAGGCGCCATATGACATAATGTTCACCACTTGTCCTTTAATTTTTGAACCAATTGGATATCGTTCTCCTACATTTGTCCATGGGTTTTCTGTTTTCTGTTTTAGACCGAGAGAAACCTTATCCTTTACTTCATCTATATCAAGTATCTTTACTTCTGTCTCATCGCCGATTGCTAACATTTCCGAAGGGTGACTGATTCTACCCCAGCTCATATCTGTTATGTGAAGCAACCCGTCTATGCCGCCAAGATCTATAAATGCGCCAAAGTCTGCAATATTTTTAACTACGCCCTTAACAACCTGCCCAACCTGAACACTGTCCAGAAATTCTCGTTTTAGCTTGCTTCTTTCTTCTTCTATAAGCTTCCTTCTTGATACTATAATATTCTGTTGTACCTCGTCTATTTTTAATATTTTGCACGTTACTTCAGTACCAATATACTCAGCAATCTCACCGGGAGGTTTCACATCAATTTGTGATGCTGGTAAAAATATTGGTATGCCTATATCAACCAGCAATCCACCCTTTATCTTTCTTACAACTTTACCTTTTACCACGTCCCCTTCTTTATATTTGTCAACTACTTTCTCCCAACCACGAATACGATCTGCCTTACGTTTTGAAATTTGTATTAAACCAGTATCATCTTCAAATGACTCCAGTATTACATCTATCTCATTTCCAATTTTAACGTCTTCAGCGCTATCAAATTCAGAGAGCGGAATTGTTCCTTCTGATTTATATCCTGTGTCTAATATTACATTATTACCTATAATACCCAGTATCCTGCCTTTTAAAATCGTTCCTAAATCGAACTTTTTAACTGAAGTGTCGAAGGCTGCCTCAATCTTTTCAAGGCTGTCACCTCCTATTATTTCTTCAAGTTCCCTCTGTATTTCTTCTTGATTAATCTCGTATTCTTCTAAAACAAATTTGTTGACCATTAAAAAAAATCTCCAAAAAATAAAGTTAGTATACTGCTAAATAAGTCTAAAATTTAAAGTTTTTGTTGCGGATTTAATTTAATCTGCTTACTGATCTTTCTCAATCTCTTTAATCAAAATGTTAACAACTTCTTCTGCATCCAGGTTTGTTGTATCAAGATAAAAGGCATCCGGCACTCTTCTCAGAGGCGCAAACTTTCTTGTCGAATCTCTTCGGTCCCTCTGGCTAAGGTCACCTACTACATTATTAATGTCGCTTTTATCATTAAAAGTCTTGAGTTCAGAATGACGCCTCTTCGCTCTTTCTTTGATGTCTGCATCCATGTAAATTTTTTTATCTGCATCAGGGAAGACAACCGTGCACATATCCCTGCCTTCGACAACGATGTCTTTTCCCCTTACGAAGTCTCTTTGGAGTTCAACCATTTTCTTTCTGACAAACTCCAGACTGGAAACATGATGTATGTTTTTAGTTATAGATGGTTGTCTTATCTCTTTTGTTACATTAACACCATCTACAAATACCTCTGAGCCATCTGCCGTACAGTCTATCCTGATATTGGTCTCATTCAGCAACTTAAAGAGCCCTTCTTCATCACCGAAATCAACATCCGCACTACAGGCTTTCCATGTAAATGCCCTGTACATGGCGCCACTATCAAGATACGTAAACCCAAGGCGCTCAGCCAATCTTTTTGCTGCGGTACTTTTTCCAGAGCCGGCTGGACCATCGATCGCTATGATCAACAGGTACCTCCGATACAACTAAACTTATAGAAGACGGGAACGTTTCCTTTATAACAAAGCATATTTGCTATTGCAAGATATTTTTATACTATTATTTACAAACTACTTAGCTAACGGTTCCTCTCTATTTTCTCTAATTCCCCTTCAAATGCAAGCGCAACGCTCCTAGACTTTATCATCACGGACGCTTCATGGTTTTTTCTTAATGCACTGTAGGTCCAGTTCGTACTTCCAATGATTGTTATGTACTTGTCAATAACCAGCACCTTGTTATGAGTTACTTTGTTTTCGTTATCGTAAAAAACCGGAACCCCGCTTTTTAAAAGCAGTTCATATGCATATTCACTCTTTTTTTCTATTACATTGCGGTTTTTGCCTCTTTCCCAGAATTTGACATTCTGGTCGAAAATTACCTGAACCTTCACTCTCCTCTTATGAGCATTTATGAGGTCAAGCACCAGTTGATATTCATCGTTTCCCGTATGCTTTGGGTCCAGTTTTGCCATGTACATAACACACAAAATGGACTTTTTGGCATTGGTTAATGCCTTATGGACTGCCGGATAATATTCTGCATCAACGAGAGGGATCACGTCATCTGCCGGCAGAGAATAAACAGGTTTTACCTCGCACAATAAGCCTGAAATACTCAAAAAGATTATGCACGCTAATATGGTGGATGTTTTATTAAGCTTCATTTCTGTAGCCGACACCATCAATTTTCTTTATTTCCTCTGCATCTGATTTGGCATAGCAACCTGTAACGATTACGGTCGCGTCCGGATTATTTCTCACAACCTTCCTGCTATTCGGCCCGCTTGCGGGCCGAATAGCAGGTTTATATCTCAACTGGCTGTTCGGGAATAGGTATTTTAACAGATTTTCAAGTCATAAGCCCTTTAATATCAACACCAAGATTTTCTGGTTTTGTATTCTCAGACAACCTGTCAAGAAATGTTCCCACGAAATGAGCGAAAAGACATTAAAAACCTTTCGTGATATTTCGTGCATTTCGTGGTTAAAACATACTTGACACTATATTACGACAGATATAGACTCTAATTCAATAGTAAACTTGCCAAAACATTTCATCTTGCAATTTAAGGATTTAGAAATTTAGGAATTCCCGCCTGCCCGCCCGGCAAATCTGTTCGGACGGGAAAGACCCGTCCGATCCGGCACGGGCGGGCGAAGCCGAGCAGGCCCTTCAAAAAGACTC
Organism: Candidatus Brocadiaceae bacterium; assembly: GCA_919901575.1. GTDB lineage: Bacteria > Planctomycetota > Brocadiia > Brocadiales > Scalinduaceae > Scalindua. The sequence goes on along the minus strand of CAKKPF010000001.1, from coordinate 12,730 downwards.
CTCTAATGAAATTGACCTTAGACATATATCTTTCATAGACCCTTATGGCATGGTCGGCCTTCTTGAGTTGGGTGAGTTTTTCAATTCAAAGGAAATACAAAAAACCATTTATCTCCCAGAATCGGAAGAGGTTATCAAGTACCTCGAAAGGATGGATTTCTTTAAATATGCCGCGAGATATTTTACTATTGAGCCGCCTGAAATAAAAATCCCTGATAAGTACACGAGAAGTTCCTTTTCTGATGTCCTGCTTGAGATAACACCGATAGAAAAGTCGGATGATATACATTTTATTGTAAGCAGGGTAAAAGAGAGGGCAAACAAAATCCTAAAGAAGCACCTTCATTATGATGACCGTACCATAAATGGCTTTATCGTTGCCATTTCAGAGGTATGTCAGAATATCATTGAGCATAGTGAGCACACAGGGTTTGTGGGAATACAGAAGTATCATTTTCAGAATATGAACAAGAATATCGTAAAGATTGCCGTAATGGATTTAGGAATAGGTTTTAAAAATTCACTTAAAACAAGATTTGATATAAGAGACGATATAGATGCCATAGAAAAAGCCCTTCTTCATGGAGCATCGAGATATTCGGATACCGGTCGTGGACACGGTTTGGCATCTGTAAGACGTTTCGTTAATCAATGGAATGGTAAAATCTCGATTCGCTCAGAAACTGCAAGGCTTTCAATAATTCCTAAGTGGGCTTGGGGTAATGAGAAAGAACAAAATCTTACCCATTTCCCCGGCGCTCAGATAAACATCCTTTTGCCCGAAACTGAATCCTGATTTTTCTGTATTCTCTCAATTCTTTGTACACTCTACGTAATTACCCAATATCAAGTGGAATTTGGTTGCCCTCCCTTTCGGGAGGCGTCCTCGTCCGCCCTGGCGGGATTCCAGGGTTCATCGCTGGAATTCCCGCGAAAGCGGGGTAGTTGTCACTATCGTTAAATTGCATAACATTCCAATTGATACTGGACAATTACCGATCTGCGGTGAATATTTCTGCTTGACATATGTTTATAATTCTGATTCAATTGATTCTATTGAATTTGGAATGCTCCAGATTGAATTAGAATTATAAGGATAGGTTAAGCGAAGCGAACCCATCCTTATCTAATTCCTGTGATGAATTAAATAAAACTTGCAGATTGCATGATAAAGCGGTATATGGAATGGAACGAGAATGAGCCGAAAAATATTGTGCATTTTGAGAGGTTAAGGAGTTAAAGACATGGCAAATAATAAAATAAAAAATGACTATGTCTTATACTCAATAAACGTTGAGGATACGCAGGCCGTTGCAATTGATACCATTGACAGAGATTTAACTGATCGTGAAATAAGAAACGTAGAAAAGAGATTGGGTGACTATTTACCCAATTGGTTTGATTTGCTTGAAATGGCGATTAATGATGTTGTTGAAGGATAGTATTTGTTAGAATTTTTAAAGAGTTTGATTCATCATCTGAATTTGGAGATAATAAGAGATGGGGCAACTAACACAATTCGGGAAAAAAGAAACAAAATTAGTTAACATAAAAGATGCCAGTGAATGGGGTTCTCAATATTTAAGTCGTAGAGTGACAATTTCAAATATTTCTTATTTACTCCAATATGGAAGAATAACGAAATATGGGAATAATGGAAATCCTTTAATAAATATAGAAGAATTAAAAGATTATTACGATTCTTTTGACAAAGAAAAACAGTGGAAAGAAAAACTAGGTGAGGACATTGACTGGCATCTGTCTTTTGTAGAATACAAAGAATCAGAAAGAACTAAACATGTTCATAGATTGCATCCGTACAAAGGGAAATTTATTCCTCAATTAGTAGAATATTTTCTTGATTCTCATACTGATGAATTTAAGAAGGAAGTGTATTTCCATAAGGGTGATATAGTACTAGACCCTTTTTGTGGAAGCGGAACGACTTTGGTTCAGGCAAATGAACTTGGTATGCATGCAATTGGAATAGATATCTCGTCATTCAATGTGATAATTAGTAATGTCAAGACTGAAAAACATAAATTACCTTTACTTACAGAAGAAATCCGAAAATTAACATTAAGAGATTTTCAGAAGACCAAAAAAAATATAATCTTTGAGGAGCATTTGCTATCAGAGCTTGCAAAATTTAACTCTGAATATTTTCCCTCTCCCGAATATAAGAGAAAAGTGAGAAAAGGTGAAATCAATGAAAAAGAATATGCCAAAGAAAAAGAATTAAAATTTCTGGAAATTTATAATGATTTAGTAAAAAAACATCGAATAAAAATCAAACAGGGTAAAAATGAAAACTTTCTGGACAAATGGTTTCTGGCTCCTGTTAGAGAAGAAATTGATTTCTTGTTTCAGGAATTGAAAAGTGTAAAGAATATACAAGTCAAAAAATTATTAGCAATTATTTTAAGCAGGACAGTTCGTTCTTGTAGAGCAACTACACATGCTGATTTAGGAACCTTAAAAGAACCTGTCACGACTACATATTACTGCAAAAAGCATGGAAAGATCTGCAAACCAATCTTTTCTATTACAGGTTGGTGGCAAAGATATACCATAGATACTTTAAATCGACTTAAAGAATTTGATAAATTAAGAACTGAAACCTTTCAAATCTGTTTGACAGGCGATAGTAGAACAATAGATATTTGTGAAGAAACTAAAAAGAAAAATCCGGAGTTTGCAGAAATACTATCGAAACAGAAGATAAGAGGAATTTTTTCAAGTCCACCTTATGTTGGACTGATTGATTATCATGAACAGCATGCATATGCATATGAGATATTTGGATTTAAAAGAAAAGATAAATTTGAAATAGGCCCCCTATTCAAAGGGCAAGGAAAAGAAGCAAGAAATTACTATATCCAGGGCATAGCAGAAGTTTTGAAAAATTGTAAAAAATATTTTCAAAAAGACTATGACATATTTTTGGTAGCTAATGACAAATATAACCTTTATCCAAAGATTGCAGAGTTAGCTGAGATGGAAATTGTTAATAAATTTAAACGACCTGTGCTTAATAGAGTGGAGAAAGATAGATCCGCCTATGCAGAGTCAATATTTCATTTTAAGGAAAAATAAAATGCCACTTACAAGAGAACAAATAAAAAGAGTTGAAAATACTATTAAGGAAAGCATAAGAAAAAAGTTTCAAACTTACAAACCAGAAACAAACCATATGCCTTTTCATTATCGTTTACTTGGCCATGACAGAATGGCATTGTTTTCATTCATCCATTCTTTAAATACAACTTTTGGTACTTCTATTTTTGAACCGGTAGCTGAAACGTTAGCAAGCTTAAACGTTACTCTAGCACAAAAACAATATGTTGTAGGTGATACAATCAGCGAATTAGCCCAAACTGAAATTCAACGCATCATGAATGAACTTACAATCGGAAATAGTCCGAATAAGATTGACGAAATTGCAAGGATAAGAAAAGTTTGCACTAAGGGTACAATGAACAAATTAAAAACTGTAAAAGTAGATTTATTTGTTAAAAGTAATAATGGTGATGTCCATTTATTTGATTTAAAAACAGCCAAACCAAATATAAGTAATTTCAAAGATTTTAAAAGAACACTATTGGAATGGATAGCAATTTTTTTATCTAGAAATCCAAATGCTAATGTTCATTCCTATATTGCAATTCCTTATAATCCATATGAACCAAAGCCATATGAAAGATGGACACTAAAAGGGATGCTAGATTTTGACAATGAATTAAAAGTTGCAAATGAATTCTGGGATTTTCTTGGGGGTGAAAGAGCCTATTCAGAATTATTAGATTGTTTTGAAAGAGCAGGTATTGAATTAAGACCAGAAATTGATGAATACTTCAATAAATTTCGATAATAACTAATAAAAAAGATTTACTGAAAGGATTATATATGCTTGAAAAAGAATATGAACGACTCATTGATTATATAGAAGAAATGATTTCTAATGGCATTCAGTTAGTTCGTGATGGTCATTTACTCAATTGGAACGACACAAAAATTCCTGAACAAATTGCAAGGATTAAAGAAAAAAAAGAAGGATTTTTATTCCCCAAATTAAATCCTGGTGATTAACTAAAACATAAAGTCAGTAGGCAGGATATGTGGGTTATTAATGATGATGGTAAAACGGTTTTTTTTAATCCGGGCACACCAATAATAAAGTATCCCTTAGATAAAATATTGAATGAATTTGTAATTGTGAAAAGAGCAAATGTTAAATAACAATTGACACATAACAATAGTTTCAACCTGACTAAAGAGGCTGTGCTTCAATTCAAAAATGATAACGAAGTATCATATAACATCTTAACAGCCATCAGAATCGTGAAAAGTGTGAAAACTAAAGAATTTGAAGTAAAAATTTACATTCGGAATATTGCACATATTTGGTTAAAGCTAATAATGAGTCAGAGGTAATTAACAAAGCAAGGAAATTAGAAATTAACAATGATGAAATTTTATCCAATCTTGACATTGGGTCCACTTCAAGATGCGGATACTGGTGAAACAGTAAAGTCGTGAAAACTAATCAATGAGGGTCGTATTAATTACTATGGTGAAGGCAATACGTCAGAGATAGATAGGGATGTTTATTATTACTGGAACGGTGAAGTTGCAGTAAAAAATCAGGGATGGCATGAAATCAAAGATCTTGAACAGCTCGTAAACAGACTTCTTTAAGATCAGATTTACCACGAAAGACACTAATTAGCACGAATGGACACGAAATGTAAAAAAGCTATTTATTTTTTTTGTGGTATTTTTTCCCTTTGCGAACTCGGCTTGTGCGAGAGGAAAAAAGAAGGTTCTCACGCAGAGCTGCAAAGAACGCTAAGAGAATGAAATCAGAATTAATAATTACCCTTTGTGTCTTTGTGTGAGGATTAGCTAATTTAAATCTTGTACCTTTAATAAATGGGAGGATATGTTTATGAAAGATAGTTTTGATAGAGATGGATTAAGTGATGATTTTAAGAACAGGATTGAAAAATTTGAGGAATACTTTAACAACCCCGATCAGGAGCATAAGATAATCTCGGAGCTTGGATTTACCTATGTTGATGACGGTTGTGACGGCTTCTGTCCTGAATGTGAGCAGAAAAATATTTGCAGTGTGTACCCTGATCTTAAAGATGAATGGGATAGTGTTTTGTCAAACCTGAATTGAAAAATTTTAAACGATATTATCATTCCAGCCCGACACTCATTCTGGCGGGCAGCCTGAACCTACAATAGAAAAATTTCTTGAATTTGTTCCTTTGACAAACCTCCCTTTCGGGAGGAATCCAGTGCTGGAATCACGTCAGAACTGACGTGGATTCTTCCCGAAAGGGAGGGAATATATATCAAGGCTGTTCCCTGTTTGTTTCAACCCTGTTACAAGACAAATAGATGCATTGCCTTGCGAGTCATACTTTACGGTTTGTAGTAACTGTAAAAAACAATACTGTAAAGCTTGTTACGATATGTGTCCTAAATGTAGAAAAAAACGATAGTGTGGATAATTACTTTCCATGGTAAGAAAATAATGATTAAGTATGACCTTTATAAAATACTGAAAGAAGAATTAAAAAACGGCTCAAGTGACCTTGTTACAAGGCCATCGGGGCAGGCGATAAGGGGGCGAATAGAGAGGGATATTGTAAAAGAAGGTGATAGAGCCGTAATTAGCCTGGATTTCTCAAAGATTGGCGTAATAGATTATTCATGTGCTGATGAAATTGTTGCAAAACTTGTCTCTCGTTTGCTTGGTGGAGAATATGGTGACAAATATATCCTCCTTACTGGCCTCAATGAAAACCAGAAGGAAAATATAGAGGTTGCCCTTGAGAGAAAAGACCTTGCCATAATGGTAAAAACAAAAGACAATAAGAACATACTCCTGGGCAATATTAATAACTACCTCAAACAAACATTGGACATCATCCTTGAAAAAGATAAAATTACAGCCAGGGAACTTTCAGATATCATGAAGCTTGAAGCCAATACAAGCGGCACAAGACTCCTGAATCTTCATAAAAAACGTCTCGTAAAAAGAACCGAAGAAATAATGAATGGAGGAAGGGTTTGGGTTTATGAGAGTGTATGAAAATTTCGATAAAGGAAAATTATATGACAAATTTGAATAGAGTATCTCTGGTAAAATGTACAAATTATTCTAAAGAAGACATAAGCGATGCGGTAGATAAGACATTTTCTTTTTTTGGCGGGATTGAAGCTATTGTCAAGAAAGGATCAAGGGTTCTTCTGAAGCCAAATTTCCTGAAGGAAAGCGAACCGGAAGAGTGTGTAATTACGCATCCAACGTTAATAGAGGCAGTAGCTGAAAGAGTTCTTAAAGCAGGTGCAACACCCATAATTGGAGACAGCCCGGCATTTGGCTCTATAGGAAAGATAACCAGACGTGTAGGGCTGCATATAGTTGCGGAAAGATTAGGTATCGACATCATAGAACTGGATAAACCCCGAAAGGTGTCTATTGACTGTGGAGGGAGGAAATTCTCCCTGACAGTCTCCAGCCGGGCGCTGGATGTTGATGCTATAATCAACCTTCCTAAGCTTAAGGCCCACGTCCAGGTACTCTTTACGGCAGGCGTTAAAAACTTGTATGGATGCGTAAGCGGCAAACAAAAGGCGTGGAGGCATTTCAAGGCAAAGAATGATCTGGAGTGGTATGCGGATATGTTGATTGCAAATTATCAGTTGGTTAAGCCGTCATTTACCATTGTTGATGGTATTATGGCAATGGAAAAGAAAGGGCCTTCCGGCGGTCTGCCTAAAAACGTTTCTTTGGTTGTCGGTGGAGTGGATGTCATCGCAATAGATAGGGTGGTTGCAGAAATTCTTTCGATTAGTCCGGAAAACGTTCCCGTACTCAGGGCCGCAAAGAGAATGGGAATAGGTGAACAGGATTTATCAAAGATAGAAATAGTCGGTGAAGATTTACATTCCGTTAAGGTGCATGACTTTATCCTTCCTGAATTATCGCCGATAGGTTTTGATTTCATTCGAGTAATAAAGAGTCTTATCAGACATCTGTGGCTTAAGACTATAGGCAAACCGGAGCTGCAAACATAAATTTGTCTTATAACGTTTATTAAAAGCTTACATGATTAATGATGGTAAAAAGTTTAATATACTTTATCTTCATAACGAATCCGTAATGGGTGGGGCTGAAATAAGTTTATTAAATTTAGTGAAGAGATTAAATAAAGAACTTTTCATACCACACTTTGCCTGCTCCAAGGATGGGCCTTTTATAGATGAATTAAGGAAAATAGAAATCCCTCCGGACTTTGTTCAATTCCCCAGTATAAGATGGCCAAATCCTGTGCAAATTTGTAATACCATCAGGAACCTCATAGATATCATAAAAAAGAAACAGATAAATCTGATTCACTCAAACCAGCCTCGATCTAATCTATTTGGCGCAATTGCGGCAAAGATAAAAAACATTCCCATAGTATGGCATGAGAGATGTCTTGAAAGAGGCAGATTTGACAGTGACAATATTTTTTCTTTTTTACCAGACAGGATTATTTGTAATTCCGGTGCAGTCAAAAACAGATTTACAAAAGGTGCAAAAACAGATACTAAAATCAGGACAATAATAAATGGCGTAGATTTAAGGGAATTTAATCCGGAATTAAACGGAAGTATAATTAGAAAAGAATTTAACATTGATGAAGATGAACCCATAATCGGAACCATTGGCCGTATCGATCCGGAAAAAGGTTATGAGTGTTTCCTGGAGAGCGCGAGGATTATTTTACAGGATTTCAAAAATGTACGCTTTCTCGTTGTTGGCGGGGCATTTAATAACCCTTCACTTGAAGGATCGCTCTATGAAATGTCAGTAGAGAAGGGCATTGATAAGAATACTATCTTTACCGGGTTTAGAAGGGATATACCACAGCTTCTTGCAAGCATGGATGTAGTCGTATTGCCGTCGGGAATAGATGCCTGCAGCAGAGTATTGTTTGAAGCTATGGCAATGAGAAAACCCCTCGTAGCGACGAATGCCGGAGGTACGCCGGAAATTGTGCAGGACGGTATTACAGGTTTGCTGGTTAAGCCGGGAGACTCATCAGGAATGGCAAAATGCATTAAGAAACTGTTAGATGATAAATATCTTGCAGAACAGTATGGAAATGCAGGAAGAAAAAGGGTTGAGACGATGTTTACGATTGAAAGGAATATAAGAGAAACTGAAAATGTTTATTTAGAGTTGTTAAATGAAAACAAGAAATAGAAAAATAGAAGATTTGTATCTTATGCTCAGGAATCTTATATTTGGAGGCTTACGCTATTTTACAAAGACTTATTCAAAGGGTGATTTATTAGACATAGATATTAAAAATATATTAGTAATCCGGCTCGACAGGATTGGTGATATGGTAATGACAACACCAATCTTCAGAGCCTTGAAAGAAAAGTGGCCTGATGTACAGATTACTGTTCTAACTAATCCGGTAAGTAAAAAGGTAGTAATCAACAATCCTTTTATTGATTGCATATTGGTCTATGATAAAGAGAACAAGAACAAAAGCCTGTGCCGCAGATTGTTTTTTTTTAAGGATGTACGGGAAAGGGGTTTTGACCTTGTTGTTGACCCATATCTTGATTATGAGATGAATACGGCAATTATAACCCGTTTTGTTGGAAGCAGATACAGACTTGGTTTCGAGTTTGCCGGAAGAGGAATTTTCTATAATATCAGGTATCATTCAAATATTTTTCCTGTTTCTGCTGATAAGAAACATATGATTGATCACTATTTGGATTTAGTAACATGTTTAGGAATTGAGACAAAAAAGAGACAGCCTGAAGTCTTTTTGAGTTCAGAAGAAAGAGAAAAAGCTTCCATGCTTTTAGAAAAAGATGGAGTAAATCCGGATAATAGAATTGTTGGCATACATCCGGGTGGGAATTATGAGAGTCAGAGATGGCCTATAGAAAGATTTGCAGCTATATCTGATTATCTAATAGCCAGTTATGGTATGAAAGTTATCCTTTTTGGTGGCAGGGATGAAAGACATTTAATATCAGAGTTTAGAGATCATGCAGTTAAGACGCCCATCGTTCTCGACAAACTTAATCTAAGGGAATTTATGTCAGTCTTGAGCAACTGCAGCCTGTTTCTCTGTAACAATTCCGGACCACTCCATATAGCTACGGCCTTAAATATTCCTACGGTTTCAACGATGGGGCCTACAGTCCCTTTCCATTGGTGGCCATGCGGTAAAAATCACACAGTCTTAAGAAAGGACTTAGACTGTAGTCCGTGTAAAAAGGGGATTTGTGAGACACACGAATGTATGAAATTGATTACAACAAATGATTTTTTGACGGCTGTGGAAACGCAACTGAGGCGTTTAAATATTTCTCATCCTGATAAAGATTCTGCAATTTACGTAAAAAGATAACGTTTGATCGTTTAATTAGTAAGTTTTCTCAAGGTAGATAATTATTGCAAACAGCGAAAAAGTGATTAATAAAATAGAAAAAATTTTAATAATGGAAGCAGGTGGAATCGGTGACATAATAATGTCAACACCTGTTTTAAGGGCCTTGCGTGAAAGATTTTCCAGCAGCAATATTACGTTACTTACCGTACCAAGGACTGCGCAAGCTTTAAATATTAAGCATTACGCAGACAGGGTACTATATTTCAACCAGGAAGCATTTAGCAAGGGCCCATCAAAGGCAATCTATAAGCAAATGTTTTCTAATCTCAAATTATTATGGACCTTACGCAAGGAAGGATTTGACATGATGATAGATTTGGAAGCTATTGAAACGTGGAAATCATCATTGCTGAGGTACATATTTTATAAAACTGTAGGGGCAAAGAATAAAGTCGGCAGGAATTCTGATGGAAAGGGATTTTTCCTGGATGTCAAGGTGAATGATGACCTTTTTGGGAGAGTCCATGAGGTTGATAGAAAACTGTTAATTGCCAGGGCGTTGGGTGCGGAAACTAACAATCCAAAACAGGAATTTTATATTTCATCTGAAGATAGAGCATTCATAAACAACTGGCTGCTGGATTCAGGTGTGGATGGCAACAGGACAATCGTGGCTATTCAGCCGGGAGCGTTTGTTCCTACCAGACAATGGCAAAGTAAAGGATTCGTTGAGGTAGGAAGAAGATTATGTCAAAAATATGAAGCACAGATTATTATTACGGGCGGTAGTAATGATAATGTTGTTTATGAGATAAAAGACGAACTTAAGGATGTAAAACCCATCCTGGCAATCGGGTTCTCGCTTGGCAGATTTGGTGCACTTTTGGAGAGGGTACAACTATTTGTTTCAAATGATACGGGGCCTTTTCATATTGCGGATGCGATAAATACACCGTATGTCGTAATCTTTGGCCCGGAAAACTTCTATAGATACGGCCCGTATGATACAAGGTCATCAAGTCGTATAGTCACGGGCATGAAAGTTTCCTGCAGCCCTTGTTTGAAATATGAGTGTAGAACTCATGAGTGCATGGAAAGTATTACGCCTGATATGGTATGGGAGGGAGTTGAATCTCTTATGAAGAAGACGGTCAAAGAGAAACAACTTTCCAGGTAAGGGATTAAAGATATGTCCCGTTCATAAGTGCTGGATTCCTTGCCAGCCCGACAATGTCATTCTGGCGGGGGTTCTATTAATCGATAGGATGTAATAGAGGACTTGACGTTGAACAATACGGTCGGCACTTGTCCGCTTGTTTCCGACAATGTTCCAGTACCTATGATTCTTGCCATTTTTAAAACGTTCGTTGCATCTTAGAAACATAATGGAGGTATTATTGTAGAAAGGACTGAAGAAAAGAGGTGGTAGGTCTACACTACAAGGGATTTTAGCGTGTTTTGGGCCTCTTTAAAAGATTGGATCCTTTATTTACAAATACTTATATTTTTGAAAACTTGAAAATATTTTAAAATCAGAGACGAATTGCGAAAGTCGGGTTAGGTAAACAAGCTGGTTTGAAACCTAAGTTTTAGCCTTCAGGGATTTCATCAATCTTTGCGGCAAGGATGAAGTCGCTTTCTGTAAGGCCGTCAATCTTGTGAGTCCATGTCTTAATGCCGGCTTTTCCCCATGTCAGGAAGATATCCGGGTGATGTCCTTGCTCTTCGGCAATCTCTCCCACTTTGTTTACAAATGCAAGCGCCTTGACAAAATTTGGGAATTTATACGTCTTAGTAATATGATGTTCATCAATTACGTCCCATCCATCTACTTGTTCTTTAAGTTGTTCCAGCTCCTCTCCCTTTAAGGGCGGCACTCCTCCCTTACATGGTATACATTCTTTTCTTGCAAGTGACATTTCCCGGCTCCTTTCAGAAAAATCAGTAAGAATACATCTTTAATGAAACGATATACTAATCCTGCCTTTGTCCTCTAAGCTTTGCCCAGGTTAGCCCTAAATATTCATGAAAAGCTATTTCTGCCTTTTCAAGATTATATGTACTTGGGAAGAAAGAATAAGGACTTAATCCTTGTTCTTCGCTAACGCTGTGGCCTATAGGGGATGGGATGGGATTCATGCCAAGTTTTTTAAACAGAGCCATCGACCTGGGTATATGGGAGGCTGTCGTTACTAATACAAATGGTTCATTACCAACTATGGGCTTAATAAATCTGGCTTCGTCTTTTGTATCTTTTGATTTGGATTCAAGGATTATATCTCTTTCAGGAACGCCTATTTCCATTGCAACACGTGCCATTATTTCCGCATTGGAAACCGGATCAAAAACGCCTCCTCCTGACAAAAGAAGCTTCGCGCCGGGATATTTCTTATAGATTCGAATTCCTTCCATCAGCCTTACCAGCGAACTTCTATCTATCTGGCTTATCAGTGGTAATTCAGGGTCTGAGGTGTGTCCTCCTCCGAGAACGACAACAAATTTTACGATAGATTCATCCTCTACTTTTTGTACTGCTGCTGAACTTCTTATTTCAAACGAATTGTATTGCCTTTCAAGTGGCCTGAGAAGTCTATCAGGTATAACACTGTAACTGAATAAAGATAAAAGGATCACACCAACCGACACCAGTATCTTTCCCGCTCTCTGTTTAGTCGTAAACCATAGCAGGTATAGCCCCAGAAAGAAAAGCAAAAGACTCAAAGTCAATGGAGACAGGAAAACGGAAATAATCTTTTTGAGAATAAACATTTATATTAAAATTTGTATTATGTTGTTAAGTAAATTGCTTATTAGCCTGAACCGTCCATCAAATTCATACTAATGCTAACTCTGAATAAAATCAATTTATATTTTCCCCGTATAACTACCAGGCACCTCGGTTACAACTTGACATTATATGATGGCAGGTGTATTTTAAGAAACCGTTCAATTTAATAGCCGAGGCATCTTGCCTCGGAAAGAAACCGTATATATAAGGAAATAAGATGCCTTTTTCAACCCCTATGATGAAGCAGTATATGAGTATAAAGAGGGAAAATGAGGACGCATTGTTGTTTTTCCGCATGGGGGATTTTTATGAGATGTTTTATGATGACGCCAGGATTGCGGCGAAGGTTCTGGGCATTACTTTGACTTCAAGGTCCAAGGGGGAGAAGGCCGTACCCATGGCCGGTATACCTTACCATGCGGCAGGGGCTTATATTCCAAAGCTGATAAAGGCGGGATATAATGTTGCTGTTTGTGAACAATTGCAGAATGACACCGAAAAAAATGATTCCAAATCT